>DASZDU010000001.1:0-3465 GCA_035941655.1 Pyrinomonadaceae bacterium
ATCGCCTGCAACGGACTGCTCTGCCACACCTGCCGCGCCGGAATCATCCCGAACAGCAGCCCGCTTACGAGCGTCAAGCTCAAAGCCACCAGGTAGACACCTGTATCCACGCTGACTGCCACCTGGCCATAGGGCGGCGACAGCCACCGGTTTAGCGCACCCAGCAGCCCTGTCGCGGCCAGCAGCCCCGCGGCTCCGCCCAGCATCGACACGACGATCGCCTCGGTCATCAATTGCCGCGCCAGCCGCCACCGGCTCGCTCCCAAGGCGACGCGGAGCGCCAGTTCCCGGTTACGATCAGCCGCGCGCGCCGCAAACAGGCTGGCCAGATTGGCGCACGCTGCCACTAGCACGAGCAGAGCCAGCCCGGTTACGCCATAAAGAAATCCACGGATGACGTCACGGGCGTCCCCCTGGAGTCCTGGACGGACGAGCCGCAGCGGCACGCCGCTATCTGTCGTCGGATACGCCTTCGCCAACTGCGCCGCGATGGCACTCAGGTCTTGTGCAGCCTGCTCTGGCGTCACGCCCGGTTTCAGTCGACCAAGAACCGTCAAGGGTCTGCCCTTACGATCCTGCAGGTAATTCGCGTCGAAGTAATTCACGACGGGTATCCAGTAATCTGGCCACTGAAATTGCTCCGTGCCGTGGAACCGCGGCGGTGCCACGCCCACCACTGTGAAAGAATTTTTGCCAAGCCGCACGGTGGTCCCGACGACGCTGGTATCGGCGTTAAATGCGGTTCTCCAAAGACTATCGCTCAGCACCATATAGGGCGCTGAGTTCGGGCCGCGATCGTCCGCCGACTGGATCATTCGACCTAGCTGCGGCTGCACACCCAGGAAGTCGAAATAGTTGCCGGTGACTGCACAGCCGGAGACATTCTTTACCGCGCTGCCCCAGCGCAGTGTCCCCGCAGAATATCCGTAAAAGCCGGCCAGGCCGCTGAACGTGGTATTTCGCTGCCGATAGTCTTCGAATGCCGGATAGGATGTAGTAAGCGCCTTCCCACTCGTCCATGGCTTGAGGCGAATCTGGTAGAGGTTGTGCGGATTGTTCACATCGAGGGGGCGCAGCAAAACCGCATTCACTATTCCAAAGACGACGACGTTTGCCCCAATACCCAGCATAAGAGTGAGCGTAGCGACGAGCGTGAAAGCGGGAGACTTCCACAGCACGCGAAACGCATAACGAATATCCAGCAGCACGTTGTTCATAGATGGTAACCGTGTTTTGGGCCTAACGAGATAAGATCATCGACCCCTGGCGAGGGCGCGCTTTGTCCTTACTTCATCCTTCAATAATCCATCCCTCAGTGTTTATCCACAGCGGGTGGCCGCCCGCTCCTTGGCCTGGTTAGGATGCATACTTGGTCACAAACTCCCTCATTTTGGGAATCCACGTCATCATGGTCAACTCTGACTCAATTTCCGGCACAGAAGCGACAGCAGGTGTCAACTCATACGTTGCTCAATATTTAAGCGTTCACTACTAGTGTCCTGACTCTAAAGTTCGCGCAATAAGACGGCCGGTATTATTGGGGGGTGTAGGCTTCGCCCCATTAGAGGCGAGATGTTTATAGACCAACAGTCAAAGATTTTATTGTCGCTCCGCCAGGAGCGAAACGTTTGCTTTCCGAAGGCCACATTTCGCTCCTCCGGAGCGAGGAGGTTCTTTTTTTGAGCCACTAGTCTATAAACATTTCGCCGCTCTGCGGCGAGGCAACATTTATGTTTAGGACTTTTAGATTCTAGCGAGGCGCGGTTTCAAGCCTCAGCGAGTTTCCTTCTACCATCACCGTTATCGATGAACTCAAATCGCGCGAGCGATAGACACGCTGCGTGGTCTTCTGAAAATCAGCAGCGGTAGCGCGGGGAATCTCCATAAACTTCTGCGGATTGCGATCGACCAGAGGAAACCAGGAGCTCTGAACCTGCACCATGATCTTATGGCCGCGTCGAAACGCGTGGTAAGTATCCGGCAGATCAAAAGTGATGGCCGCAGGCCGGTTGGAAAGGAAAGGCTCAGGCTTCTCGAAGCTGTTTCGGTATTTTCCGCGGAATGGCTCGCCCCTGACAAGCTGTTGATAACCCCCCATCCTCACGCTGTTCACCGCCGGCCTTTGACCTTCCGCCAGAGCAGGCTGTGGGTAGTCTCCTGGGTACACATCGATTACCTTCACAACAAAATCTGAATCGGACCCTGAAGTAGAAACATGAAGCTGCACTTTGATTGGTCCCGCGATGATCAGATCTTCTGCCAACGGCTCACTTTCGTAGACCAGGACATCCGGGCGTTGTGAAGCAAAGCGCTGATCTTCCGTGGCGTAGTCGAACGTCATCCCGTCGACGATGTAGCCCAGAAACGGCACCGGACGATTGGGATCACTGATGTACTCATCAAACGCTTGAGCCGATTCGGCTGGAGCCTCAGTGCTCAATTCGCTGCCGCTACGAAAGAAGAGCGTTAGGGGCTGCAGACCTTTCGGCGGCCAGTTTTCTTTGCGCCGCCATTCGTTGATGCCGGTAAGAAACATGAAAGCCTCCGGCAAATCGGCTGGAACGTCTTTCAAGAAATGCATGAAGAACGGAAACTGAATTTGCTCGCGGAAAAATTCACCTGTCTTTACTCCAAAATTAAGATTGCCCAGTTTGTCGCCGTCGCCGCGCGACCAACCGCCATGACCCCATGGACCCATCACGAGTTGGTTCACGATACCCGGATTATTTCGTTCGACCGAGTTGTAGATATGAAAAGGTCCAACCGGGTCTTCGGCGTCAAACCAACCGCCAACGTTGAGAACCGCGCAATGGACCTTATTCATGAAGCGCCACAAAGAACGGCTCTTCCAGTACTCGTCGTACGTCGTGTGATCAATTATTTCCTGCCAGTACTTCGCCTCGCCACCGAGTAGACGTTCGTTTACCGTCGCCAGTGGTCCCATGTTGAGGTAGAACTGATAACCATCCGGGGTTCCGGGATCGAATCCCAGCCGTGGCCGGCGCGGTTCTGGCCCACCCTTCCGTGGAACAAAGCTGGAGTAGAAACCGAAGTTAGCGGAGAGCATGAAAGCGCCGTTATGGTAGACGTCATCACCCATGTAGTAATCGGCGGTGGGCGCTTGCGGTGAAGCAGCCTTCAAGGCCGGATGCGTGTCGATTATGCTGGCTGCGACATGAAAGCCAGGCTGCGAGATCCCCACCATTCCGGCGCGTCCGTTGTGGTTCGGAATGTTTTTCAGCAACCACTCAATCGTGTCGTAGGTATCGGTACTTTCGTCGATGTCTTTGGCGCTGCGCTTGTTTGGGTTATAGGGGCGAACTTGCAGGCACTCCCCTTCCGACATGTAACGGCCACGGGCATCCTGGTAGACGAAGATAAACCCTTCTTTTTCAAAGCTTGGCGAAGGCCCAAGTCCTGAACGATAGCTATCAATGCCATAGGGAGCGACACTGTAAGGCGTGC
>DASZDU010000002.1:0-2046 GCA_035941655.1 Pyrinomonadaceae bacterium
AACTGAGAGTACTTCGCCTCGGCCGAACAAGTTGTTCGTTGAATAGTGCAGGCCAAAGAACGACCCGCCAATTCCCGACACGCCGCCGTTGAACGAGATTTCCTGCCGGCCTTTTTCGGACACCTTCAGCGTGATGTCGACCAGCGCTTCTTCTTCATTGGTGCGATAGTCCGCATCCTTCTCTTTGTCGATCGGGTTGAAGTAGCCGAGCTGGTTTAGCCTGACAATCGAATACTCAAACATATTCTGATTGTAGATATCGCCCTCGTTCATCAGCACCTCGCGCCGCAGCACGTTGTCGCGTGTGAACGTGTTACCGGTGAACTCCAGGCGGCGCAGCGTGAACTGTTTGCCTTCGTCAATCGTGACAACAAAATCGGCGATGCCCTCTTCCGGCTTCTGCGGGTTTTCCTTGTAGGTCGGGGTTACTTCTGCGGTGTACTGGATGAAACCCTGGCCGCCGTAGGCCTTCTTGAGGTTTTCGAATAATGCCTTGCTCAGCGCCTCGCCGTTGGCAATGTCGCCTTTTTGCAAACCAATGACGGCCTTAATTACCGGCTCTGAGAAAATTGAGTTGCCTTCGATCTTCAGGTCGCCAAGACGATAAAGCCTTCCTTCGATAATCGGGACCGTAATGCGCAGCGTGTCGTCGGTCGACGAGAGGAAGGGCAGCGGCAGAATCGGGAAACCAGTGCGCCGGCGGCCCAGGCCTTCTATTTGTGGCTCGCCGTGACGCGCCTGCAAATAGCCTTTCGAACGCATGTAGTTATCGACGCGATGCAAGTCATACTCGAGCTTTTCCCGATGGAGAATGTCTTGTCCGCGGATGCGCGAGAAAAGACCTGCCTCCTTCACATATTTCATTTGAGAGCGCAACGTGCCGCTCTTGAAAATCTTGCTTCCTGTGAACTGGATTTCAGCTATGCGCACACGCTCGCCTTCATTGATCTGAAAAATGACGGCCACCGAAGTCGCCGATATCTGTTCTTTGTCTTCCGAGATGACGGCGTTTGGATGCCCTCGTTCAGAGAGCAACTCCTTAAGTACCCGAATCGCGGCCCGTACCTTCACCGGATCATAGATAGCTTCCTTTGAAACACCGACGCGGCGCTCGCGGAAAGTCTTCAGCACATCGGATTCAGGCACGCTTTTCAAACCTTCGAACTGAATGTCGCGAATGATCGGCAGTTCTTCCACAAAGAAAGTCACGCGAACGCCGCCCCGCGGCGCATCTTCGACGGTAACCCGGGTTTTGGTTTTCTCAAAAAAGCCGAGCGCGTTGATGGCTTGCAAGTCGCCTTCAACCCGCGCCGGGCTATACGGATCGCCTGGGCGCGTTTGGATGTAGTAAAGAATGTCGTCTTTGCGCAGCCGGCGATTGCCGAGGATGTCGACTTCTTCGACTAATTTCGGTTGGGTCTGGGCGCGTGCGGACGCGGGGAGGAAAATGAAAGCAGCGCCGATGATTACGGTCAGAACGGCGAGCCAGGCGACGCGATATGAGTGCATATAAGGCCGGTTCCCTTAGAGCTTCCTCTGGGGGACTAAGCTTATGAAAAGGTCTCAGTTTACTTCGGGAAAACCGTAACACAACTTCGGTGGTTGCGCAGCCTGGGGAGCACTTAGATTCACAACCGCCTTCACTCGTTGCCAGTTTCCAACCTGCAAAGGGGCGCATTATACAAGGAAGACAAAGCGAAAGTCCAAAGTGACCAGCACTTTGGACCCTGATAGAACCATGGGAAGCTTGGCCTTTTACCGAGTCAAAAGCAAATCAGTGGGTCGTTCGACTCCGTCTTCATCGATCATAATCGAGCGGAAACTCAGCGCGTCACCCTCAACGAACATTTCCACCAGGGATGCATCGCCCAGTTGACCCTGAATGAGTGCTTCCGAGAGCGGATCCTCAACGTGTTTCTGAAGGGCGCGGCGCAGGGGGCGGGCGCCATATGAGCGATCGGCGCAGGTTTTATTCAAAATCCACTTTTTCGCCTCATCAACCAGACGTACAATGAACCCGTGATTCGACATGGTGTGGTTGATCTG
>DASZDU010000003.1:0-2529 GCA_035941655.1 Pyrinomonadaceae bacterium
GTCAGGTCGTCCTGAGTCAGTCCTTCGCCCCTGAGGTGAGTATGCACACAACGCAGACCGCGAAAGCGATCAACCGCCGTGCGGACGCGTTTGAAGTCAGGCAGCTCAATGCGCCGGTTGTCTCCAACCATTACGTATTCAACATGTCCACTGCGATCTATCAGCGCGCCAATTTGTCTCCGTGTTTCATGTGAGAGTTCGGCAAGTTGCCGCGCAAATTCCGGCGTCACGATCTGGTGAGGGGTGATGCGCCGGGTGTACAGCTTTTCAATGCGGCGCAATTGATTGGGCTTCAGGCCCGCCGTGTTTCCTATTAGTTCCTTGATGACTGTCGCCCTCCGGTCAAGTAATCACACAGACGTTGGAACGGAAAGCAAAAGATTTCCGGATCATTGAGCTGTTCCGGGTTGAAGTTACAGGAGGAGTGATGCGGGCAGTGGATTTCCGACGCCAGTGAGTTACCTTCGATATTGCTCTGCGATATCGCTTCGCTTAGTCGCTTGAGCATTACAATAATTTTCAGCGCTGGCCCCGAAAAAAGCCGATCAATCGAGCGGGAGCCGCTTTTGCAGGTCGGATTATACCATAGCAACCAGCACACGACAGGCGAGAAGAGAGCACACTCAGCAGGTCAATTTGGGCGTAGCTGAAGTGCAACAGAACCGGCGCGGTAGCGCCGGATGTCGGAGACTATTTTAGTGATGATTGTAGGCGTATAAGACCGTTCTGGACTGGAGCTGCCTTGTAGGATCCGGCGCTACCACGCTCGGTTCCCTAGCTTAGCTGCCTCTCGGAATAAGGTCTGACCTTGCGCCCATTGACTACGAATCACACCCAACAGTGAAACGACCCATTGCTTCGATGTTGCGAATTAGACAGGACCATGGGTGAAACGTATGATTGGGCGTTTTGCGCCTGAAGACTGCGCCAAAAATTTCTTCGGGTTTACCGTGAAGGCAAACAATGAGCAAAGAATTAGGAATAGTGCGAGTTCATCCGCCACTGGCTCTTCCGGGCGGTGAGGTGACGATTGACTGCGAAGATCTCGACACCAGTGACCCGACGCGGTGTGCCGTTTGGTTTGGAAATCAACGAGCGCCGATTGTCGCCTTGTCACCACAGAGAGTTTTGGCAATCGTGCCCGAGCGCAAGGAAAGCGGTGCTACTGAAGTCATTCTGGAAAGCAGAGGTATTCGCAGTGAGCCGTCCACTGCCTTTGTAGGAAAGCTGCTCGCTGAGGATCTTCATCCGGTTGCTAACCCGGCCTTCGATCCAGATGATGGCTCGCTGCTGGTGACGCGTTCCGGTTCACGCGGGGAACAGTTGCCCATAACCATATTTCGCATCGACGTCAACGGGGAGGTGACGGAGTTCTCTGGAGATATCAAGAACCCGACCGGTATTGCATTTGATAGCGGTGGACAGATGTTCGTCAGCAGTCGGCTTGACGGGACTATCTATCGCGTCACGCCGTTTAAGGATGCGGTGCCATTTGCCAGAAATCTTGGAGTGGCCACCGGTATAGCGTTCGATGCTCGAGACACGATGTATGTCGGAGATCGCACCGGCACTATTTACAAGGTGAACGGCATTGGGGAAGAAACGGCGTGGGCCGAACTGGAGCCATCCGTTTCCGCGTATCATCTCGCTTTCGGACCGGACAAGGCGTTGTATGTGACAGGCCCCACAGTCGCGAGTTTTGATTCCATTATGCGCATCGATGAAAAGGGCGAGGTCTCTGTTTTCTATAAAGGGCTGGGACGCCCGCAGGGCTTGGCGTTCGACCGCGCGGGAAATCTTTGTGTCGCAGCCTCACTGCGTGGCCGGCGAGGTATTGTGAGGATTTCACCGGACGGCAAGAACGCCGAGATGTTTGTCGCCGGGATGAATCTCGTTGGTTTGGCGTTTGGATCGAATGGTGATCTGGCAATTGCTTCGACAGACTCGGTATACCGTCTGGAGTTACCAGAGTAGGAGAGGCATTCCGGCCTGTGCCGATGATTCTGGTGTTGCTTGCTGAAAAAAGAAATTTTCCATTTCTCATTTTCAATTTTTCATTTGTCATTTACTGCAGCATAGTCTCGATTCTCCTAGAAGAGACCGTCAATTTTTGCTGTCGTATTCAATGACAAATGAAAAATGGAAAATGGAAAATGGAAAATCTGGTTCTTCTCTACACACGCCTGCTCTGTATTGCGATTAATAAGGGACAGACAGGATTGTCTGTCCTACCATTTTTTGACACGTGTTTAGGGCCATGTTAGTGTGAACAACTCTTTTTATTTCTTCAGATAATTACTTACTAATGGGCAACATCGATAGTCAATCCATCGGCCAATTCATCCTCTACATGGTGGCGCTGGTCTTCTCGTTGTCTGTTCACGAATCAGCTCACGCGTGGATGTCTAACCAGTTCGGTGATGACCTTGCTCGCTTGCAGGGACGAATAAGTTTGAACCCGGCGTCGCACGTAGACCCGATCGGTACACTGCTGTTTCCGGCGATCGCGTTTTTCACGCACGCCCCTTT
>DASZDU010000004.1:0-1975 GCA_035941655.1 Pyrinomonadaceae bacterium
CAACAGCCAGCCGGCGAACGCGTCGAGCGGCGACATCAGCGCGATGAGAATTGTTATCAGTCCGGCATAGAAGGCCACGAAGTGTGAGAGGCCCAGCCGGTGGGGCGCGCGTCGACGAAGTTGCCTCCAGCCGCGTGCGTACACAATAGCGATCGCAGCAGCAGGTATCAGGACCCAGAGATTAAGTTCCCATGAACTAAACACCGCATCTGTGATTGAATTCATCAGTCTACCTCCGCTTCGGACTCAATTGATTGAAGCCGACAGGTAGAACTTATCCAGCAGCAGGACCAGATACAGCAGCGGCAGATAAATAACCGACGCGTGAAGGAGTGTCTTAGCGGCAAGCTTCGAACGGGAAACCGAGGCGCGATAAGCAATAAAATAAAAGGACAGGCCCAGACTTAGCGCGAGAACTGAATAGAAGAAACTAGCCGGTGCGACGAAAGTAAACAGAAGGGTGGCTAAAATCAGTAATCGGCTTGAGATCAGAATTCGGCGAAAGGTAGTTTTTCCATCATCCTCGTCGACAGCGGGCAACATCTTCATCCATGCTCGCGCGTAGTCTTCGCGATAGAGCCAACCGATCGCATAGAAGTGCGGGAACTGCCAAAGGAAAAGTATTAGATAGAGAAGCCAGGCTTCCCGCGTCAGATTGTTCTGCGCCGCTGCCCAACCCATCAACATTGGCGCGGCGCCAGGGATGGCGCCCACGAGCGTACAAAGCGAGGTCCTTGTTTTCAGTGGAGTGTAAACAAAAAGATATGTAGCCGACGTGAGGATGCCCAATAGTGCCGTCAGTCCATTGAGGAAAAGGAACAGGTAGGTTGTTCCAATTACAGAAAGCGCCGCGCCGAAAAAGAGAGCCGTGCGTCCTGTCATGTGTCCGGACGGGAGCGGCCGTCGGGAAGTGCGCCGCATTTGGGCATCCAGGCCACGTTCCAGATACTGATTGAGAGCGCCAGCTCCTGCGGCAACCAACCCGGTTCCTACGAGGGTGTTCAGCAGAGCCGCTACTCGAAGTGAACTTGAGGCAACAACAAAAGCGAGGCCTGCCGAGATCATGACCATGAAAGTGATCTCAGGTTTCGCAAGACTGACAAAATCCCGGACTCTGTTAACGGTCGGTCTTATGTCAACTAACACACCAGGGTCCACGGCAAACTTAGTAGCGCGAATTGGCCTCTCCGCCGCACCGACAACCCGAATTTCCTGAATTATGCCCATAAGCTCACTGACCTGCCTGCTCAGCTTTTGCGGGTGCTTTTGGTCGAAGCATTGCCGCTTGTCCGGGCTGAGTTGTATCGCGCGCTGGCGATTCGGTTGGCGCGTGCAAAGTACGCATAAACGCAACTAGTCCCGCCACCTCTGCAGGACTCAGATTCTTGCCATAAGCCGGCATGTTCCCGCTGCCCTGAATCACCTGGCGCACGAGTTGATCGCCCGTCAGGCGCGTGGCGACATCATCAAGCTTCGGTCCACGCAAACCGCCGTTGCCGCCAACGCTGTGGCAGTTAATGCATTGCTTGGTATGGAAAACCAGCGAACCTTGTAGTTCCAAAGGTGAGCGCTGCTTTAGGAAATTCGCCGGTACCTCAACACTGGTCCATGCGTCCATTTTGGGCGACCACGGCGCGAAGGTGCCTAGATAGTTGAAGACACTCAGGGCTATTAATATGAGGACAACGCTCAAGACCGCCACCGGTCGCCGTCGCGGACTCTTCTCTCCTGTATTCGAGATAAAGGGGACCGCGAAGAGAATCCCGATGACGATGAACGGAACAGTCAGTATCAGGAATGTCTCCGTATAATCCGGAAGAAATGACAAAACCGCATACATCCAGAGGAAGAAGAAATCAGGTTTCGGCGCAGTGTTAATCTGCGTCGGATCAGGAATGCCATGTGGGCCTTCAGGACCGAAGTATGCGGCGCAACCTACAATGCCCAGGAGGACCAGTCCGCAGAAGACGAGGTC
>DASZDU010000005.1:0-5718 GCA_035941655.1 Pyrinomonadaceae bacterium
TGGTTGGCAAGGGCATTACCAAAGCTGGGCGCCCTGCAACTCAGCGAACGTCCCGCCGTAGTAACTGGAGTTCCAATAAGCCTTCCTGGCTATTTCTTCGGCAACCCTTCGGGCATCGTCGGGTGAATTTGCGAAAACAATTATTCGTGTGCCCTTGTCGCGATAGGGTAGCCTGCCATCTTCATTGGCTTTCTCAGCCTCCGCTGGTCGTATATTTACTGCTCCGGGAACCGTTGCCTTCGCAAACTCAGCGCCGGTTCGAGCATCTACAAAAACGGCTGTCCGGTCTTTGGTAATGACGTAACGGAAGCCTTCGAGATCCGTCTGCACTGTGTTTCCCAAAGCTCGCCAAACGGGAAGCCCAAGTTGGTAGCGTCGTATTCGACTGTAGCCAAGCTTTACCAGTTGTTCCGAAAGTCGCTTACTCTTACCGCAATAGGGACCGTTGCAATAAAGAATAAATGGCGCCGTTTTATCGGGGAAGAGTTTAACCACACGCTCCAGCTCTTTCTCATACACGTTGACACTGCCGGGAATATGAGCGATCGCATATTCAGTCGTCGATCGCACGTCAAGAAGTGGTTCACTTTTGTTTAATAGAACTTTTTTCAGCTCTTCGGTTGAGATTTCCGGCGTAAGTTGGCTCGATTCTTCCAGCGTCGTCTGATTTACGTTGAGCTTGGTTTGCCCGAGAGTCTGCGTAGTCGAAGCCAAGCCGCCAGGTAGCAGCAGCACAAACAAAGGTGCGATTAAAGAGCGTCTCAAAATTCCACCTCCTGCAGGGAAACTAGCTTGAGAGGATGCGAATAGCTTCGCGAGCGTAATAGGTAAGAATAATGTCGGCGCCCGCCCGTTTGATGCTGGTCAGCGTTTCCATCATCACGCGTTGTTCGTCAATCCAGCCATTCCGAGCCGCCGCTTTGATCATCGCGTACTCGCCTGAGACGTGATAGGCGGCCATCGGCAAATCAAATTGCTCGCGCAGCGTCTTGAGAATGTCCAGATAGCAGGTCGCCGGTTTCACCATCAGAATGTCCGCCCCCTCTGCGTAGTCCAGTTCGGCTTCGTACATCGCCTCGCGCACATTAGCCACATCCATCTGGTAGGCGCGACGATCACCGAAAGCGGGCGCGCTGTCCGCAGCTTCTCGGAACGGACCATAAAAGCCGGACGCATACTTAACCGCGTAAGCGAGGATAGCAACCTGATCGAATCCGGCATCATCAAGCGCATCGCGGATCGCCCCGACCTGCCCATCCATCATCGCTGAAGGCGCAACTACATCCGCGCCCGCTTCAGCCTGGCTGACGGCGGTGCGGGCCAATAGCTCCAGGGATGGATCGTTCAAGACCTCGCCGTCGCGCACGACGCCGCAGTGTCCGTGTGAGGTGTATTCGCACAGGCAGGTGTCAGTCATGATCACAAGCTCCGGCGCGGATTCGCGCACCGCGCGTACTGCCTGCTGAACAATGCCTTGCTTGTGGTAAGCGCCGCTGCCTGCTTCATCCTTCGCTTCCGGTAAGCCAAAAAGAATTATGCCTTTGACCCCCAGCTCGCTCGCCGCCGCAGCTTCTTTCGCGATTTCGTCGATGGAAAGATTGTGTACGCCGGGCATTGACGCAATCTCACGTCTCACGTTTCTGCCCGCGCAGGCAAACAACGGCAGTATGAAATCGTCCGGAGCCAGCCGGGTTTCTCGCACCAGTGCTCGCAAATTTCCGGTTCTTCGAAGACGGCGTGGACGATTAAGGAGTTGTGACAAATTAGTGCCCTTTGGGAAAACCGATACCCGGGGTTTAGAGAACGGAAATGATACTCGTCGGAGAATTCGGTAAGCAAACACTCTTTCTTGGAGTGCGCCGACCTGTCAGCGCTTTGGGTCCGTGGCGACTTGGCGCCACGCTTTCTCTTGAATCATTTCGACGCACCAAAGTCGCGACAGGTCGCGACCGACCAAAGCGCTGACAGGTCAGCGCACTCCAAAGGGAGCCGCGATTATTAACTTTATGTCGCAAGCTCGTTGTCGTTACGTTTAACTCGGTAAATGGTCCGTTAAGGGCACGCTCTTTGCCGAGTGAAGGTCAAAGCGCTCGTTAAACGAACATAAGGACTTGCTGAAATGGATCAGGAATTAACACTAGCACTTAGGGAAAGGGCCGTCGCCGCCTTGCAAGTATCGACCACGATGCTCAAGGTCTCGCAGAACCTGCTCAAACAAGGCAATCAAACAGAGGCTGATCGCTTACGAAACGAAGCTCGGTATAAACGTAATGAATCGATACTGCTAATGGATCAGGCTAGATCGGTGGAGCAACGTACGTCTAACGTTTTACGATTTCCCGATCGAAACACAGGACCGTTGGCCGCCAGGGATAATCGATTGCACGATAGGGAGCATATGAGACTGAAGACCGGTTAGCCTGACTAAATTTCCATACCTGATTTTCCATTCGCCATCGAAGTTTCTGCAGTGCGCTGACCTGTCAGCGCTTTTTTTTGGTCGCGCCCTGTCGCGACCACGATTGGCTTGAGTCTACCGCGAGGTTCGGCGCCAGGCCGCCTCAAACCAAAGCGCTGACAAGTCAGCGCCTTCCAAAAAAATATTACCAGCGGTGATAAGCGGGATGACCGGGCTTGACTGCGACGAAAGTACCGCGACAGGTGGCGGTCGATTTGCCGTGCGCGATAAGTTCGCCTTCGACGACGGCACGATCGTCAGTTGATTCCACCACCCGCGCCACGAGGCGGATGGGTTGATCAGTTGGCGTCGGACGCAAGAGCTTGATGGTGTACTCGGCCGTAACCGTGCACGGCGGATGATCGAGACCATTGCGCTTCATCAAATGATAAGCTGCAGTCCAGTTGCAATGGCAGTCGAGCACTGTGCCTGTGATTCCGCCGCTCAACATGCCCGGAAACGCTTCCTGGTAACTCTCCGGTTGCCACTCGGCTACGACTTCCTCGCCTTGAGGAAAACTGCGAATATGCAGCCCTCGTTCGTTTGCCGGACCACACCCGAAGCACTTCAGCTTTGGCGCGTAGGTTTCCTGGATGCTTTTTTCATTCATGACCATAAATAATCCGATGATGGATCAGTTTGAATCTGGTGAGGCGTCAATTTACAGAACCGAGCGCGGTAGCGCCGGGTCCTAAAAGCAAATTCAGTAATAAATGATGTTTGTCTGCCTACAACTATCACTAGAGGAGACTCCAACATCCGGCGCTACCGCGCTCGGTTCTGTAAACGCTGAGCCACTGCGATAATTCTTGCAGGATGGTTGAATTTCGCTTTCGGACTATAATCGTTCGTCAATGTTTTCCATTCAACTGATTCGGAGCAAACGAGATGAAAAGATCCCAATTACTTTCTGTTTTGAAATTCGTGGGCAATTTGTATCTTAACTCTCGAAGTCTCGTATGCTGCAACTAACGCCGCCGTGCAGCATGGATTCCGATTTAAATACAGATCTCGGCTCGACAATAGCCCCGCCAGATGACGCGACCAAAACAGCTCTATCCCAGCAATCTCGATCGCTGATGAAAATAATTACTACGAGTCTCATATTGGCGGCCGTCCTGTTCTCCATGACTGTTCGCGCTAACGCAACGAAAGCGGCCAGCTATCGAGTCATCGATGTCACGTCTCATCAGGAAGAAGGCTGGGCGGCGATCAAGACGCTTGAAGGACTTCTATTCGTCTGGAACCTGAAGGGACTGTATTTCACACTTGCAATCAAGGGAAAAGAAATAAAGCCGGTCAACGATCCGGACCACATATTCTTCAATGTTGACGGCCGCGTGCTGCAAATTCAACTCGCCTCAATCAAAGATTTTGCGCCGGATGCCGAACAGAAAAAACTCGATGATAAGTTGATTCTCGCCGCGCATCGCGATTGGGAGTCGAACTACATTGAAGGTCTTCTGAAGAGCAAACTGAGAGTACAAACGTTTAATGCGAAGTTAAGCAACGGCGGCGCCGCTTTGATGTGGCAGTACGACATGCCCGAAGGCATGAATGCAGAATCGAAGAAGCAATTGTATGTAACAGCTGTCAAAAACGATTTTGTCCTGATGCTCAATAGCACGGCGACCGCTGCCCTTTCGGATGCGGACGGTCGCAAGTTTTTGATGGACACAATCGCGACTTTCAAGCCGAGCCCTACACCGATCGACGTGAAGCAGTTATCGGAATCGATCCGCAAGGGCGTCGCGCCGTGACGTGGCCGATGACGCGGAATAATTTAGTGTAATTTCGTTATTTTCGTGTTCCTTCGTGGTCGGTGTGTACAAAAAGACTGGACCACGAAAGGACACGAAAAAAGACTGAGCCATACATTACAATGGGCAAGGTGACGGGGGCAGCGCCACCGCACATCAGGCGGCATAGCCGCAACCACACGATAAGGCGATGATTGTGGCAATCATCCGCCACTACGACTCACTTACTTCTCGTCCAGTTTCCGCCCCGCATTCAAGTTATCGAAATTCAGAATCGCATTGAAGACGAGGAAGTAGCTTCCTTTAGTTTGCCCGCGCCAGATCGGATTCGTTGAAAACAGCACCACGTGTCCGCGTCCTGAAGGCACGTCGATCACCGCTGCGTGTTCAGCGATCTCGTCGCCGCCATCCAGCAAACCTGAAACAAACAAGTCTTTCATGTCGCCGTAGCGCAGCACGACGCGCGGACGTTCGGCCGGCGGAATCACTGCCACTTCGTTGCGTCGCTGTTCATCGCTCAAAGGCATCGCTTCCCAAACCTCAGCCTTTGGAGACTCCGGGATATCCGAAGGCTGCCGTCCCTGGACCACGTCCGGATCATCCGGCGTCCCGCGACCGGTGGCGCGCTGAGTAGATCGCCGCCGTCCGCCGCTGCCGTCGGCCATGTTACTGAGATTAAAAATGGGTCCGTTGGCGCAGTACATCGCCAGCGAATCGCTGTAGCCGTAGGCAATCGGGCTCGCCGCATCGACGGTCTTCATGCGCAGTATGTCGCCAACAGCTCGCAATCGATTCGCTCGCGCGATAGTTACACCCGGCGCGAAACCATAGTTCACGGCAAAGCCTGCCGTGTCGTCCACTGTCAGGAAGACGCCACCTTGCTGCACAAACGCCTGCAGGTTCCGGAGTCCTGACCAATCGAGGCCGGGCCGCATGTCATCAGTCGAATCAATCTTTCCGAGGTTCGGCGTAAGCGAAGTCGTTTTCCAGGGCAACGGGTTTCCATACATCGGCAAGCCGTTAACTATCGCGGCCGGTGGCGCGCCGACAGGTGCGAAGATGATCACGTCATATTTCGACTTCAGCTTGTCGTCGCGCGCGACGTCCTGCGTGCTGATGTAGGCATAGGGCATTTGCAGATGATCGAACGCGAGCCGCCACCAGCCCTCGTTCTGTGTGTCGAGCCAGGTATGCATTAACGCGACTCGCGCCGCTTTGATCGGATGTGTCTTTACCGTGGGTGGCTCGGCAACAGCATAGATCCTGATTCCGAGTTCACCGCCCAGACGATTCAGATCGTCCAATGACGCTTTGCGAATTATGAACGAGCCGCGGTTAAACTTTTGGCCGGCTGCTTCAAACGGCTCCTCGGCGGCATCGACGTTTGCGTCTTTCAAGCGATAGCGAAGGGTGACGAGCGTGTTGTCGGCGTTGTGCTTGACGAGATAAATCGAACCGGTGCCCGCTACTGCGCCGGGAGCGCGAATCTCTCCATTCATT
>DASZDU010000006.1:0-13598 GCA_035941655.1 Pyrinomonadaceae bacterium
AGACGGACTTGAACAAAGCCATCTCTCAATTGCAGCACGCGACTGGTAATACTTTGTCGGCCAACAACGTCTCGGTCATCACGGATACCCCGCTGCGAGAATTGGAACAGAGGCCGGTTCAGACGGAAAAAACGAGCAGCGTGTCACCCGTCACTTCTTCGGATCGGCAATAGTGCCGGGTTAATGCAGCCACGGATCACGTTCACTGGGATCGCGGGCATCCGCCCGCCGCCGGACATGGCTAGAAATCAAGATGAATAGGAATCCTTCAATTTGGAGGAGTTGGCACTCAACGAAAGCGGGCGGGACCTCCGGGGTCACAGTAACAACAAGCACCTTATTATTTACGCTGTTATTACTGTCATCGCTGACTGCGGCCGCGTGCGGCAGGACCACGGAGAATGGAAATGCTAACGACGATAATGTGATCGTCGTAAACGCGCCGGCGACAGGGGTCGTCAAACGTATTCTGGTAGCTGAGGGTGTCCGCGTAAACGCCGGCACACCAATCATTGAAATTACGACCCAAGCTGAAGGACCTGTTGTAGGACAGAAGCCTGTTGAGAGCGCCGAAGGGCAAGCGGTCCGCAAATACAAGACAGCAGATACTGAGATTGAAGCAGCTCGAGCCGAAGCTGTTCGACACGAAGCCGAGGTGGCCCGCCTCACCCCACTCGTCGCCTCCGGTGAAGCTTCACAAGGTCAACTCGATGGCGAGCGCGGGTTGTATGAACAAGCGCAACGGCGGTTGCAACAGGCGCAGGAAGCGAAGCGGATTGCGGAAGGTGGACTAATCGCCGCCAGGCAACCGGGTCAGGTTCAGGGAAACAAGAGACCGGCAATTCAAGAAACTGTTGTACCCGCGATTACGACATCGCCAGGCATCGTCAGTGTGATCGGGGTGCGAGTAGGCGAACAAGTAAAAGCAGGCCAGGCCTTGGCCACGTTGCGTGACGAATAGTAGACGGATTCTGGCAACGACGGCTTTGCTTCAAGACCATGTTATTCGGCTGTGCCGCCGCACATCCGGCGGCAAAGCCGAAGCCACATCCGCGAGTGCCTCTTAGGGCAAAGCTGGCAACGTCTTCTTTCGTGTTCTTCGTTTCTCAGTTTTTATGTGATTTCGTGGTCCGTCTCTTTTCACGAATTAGTTAACCTAACCACGAAACCACACGAAAAATGTTGATTGCTTCGGTATACTCGAATGGATGACTCACGCGTCCGAAACCACCGTTGACACCGACGATGCCGTGGCCGTATCTCCCATTCGCCATCTGCGGGGTGAGTTGCGTTTGCCCGGTGACAAATCCATCTCGCATCGCGCTGCCATTATTGCTTCGCTGGCCCACGGCAAGTCGACCCTGTCGAATTTTTCATCCGCTCAGGACTGCGAGGCTACGCTGAACTGTCTGAGAGGCCTGGGCGTTCCCATCGACACCAACGGTTCGACTGTCACGATCCATGGGGTCGGTTCTTCAGGATTTGTGGCGCCGTCACAAATACTCGACGCGCAAAACTCCGGCACCACTATGCGTCTCCTTGCGGGCGTGCTGGCGGGCCAACCTTTTTCCACGATCGTTACGGGTGACGAATCACTTCGTAGCCGTCCGATGTTGCGGGTTGCCGAGCCGCTGCGATTGATGGGAGCCGAGGTTGCGCTCGAATCAAACGGCTGCGCGCCCCTTCGCATTAGCGGCCGGCAGCCGTTGCGAGCTATTCACTACGCGCTGCCAATCGCCAGCGCTCAAATCAAATCCGCGGTGCTACTGGCTGCATTGACGGCTGACGGCATCACGACTGTGGAAGAACCGGTACAAACGCGCGACCACACTGAGCGGTTGTTGGGTGAGCTTGGCGCCGAGGTTGAAAGAAACGGCAACACCCTTAGCGTTCGCGGAGGCGTGGAATTACATGCAGGTGAACTGTCGATTCCGGGTGACATTTCTTCCGCCGCGTTCTTCATCGCTGCCGCGGTTTCCCTTCCCGGTTCCGACCTTTTCATTCGCGATGTCGGTCTGAATCCAACCCGTACTGCCTTCCTGTCAAAGCTCCGCACGATGGGAGCGGACGTCGTTCTCTCGGATGAACGATTGGAAGGAGGCGAGACCGTCGGTTCGTTACGTGTTCGCGATTTGCAGCTGACAGTCGCGCGCAAGCTGGAAATTTCCGGCGCCGAAGTATCAGCTCTTATCGATGAACTTCCGTTGTTGGCATTCCTTTCGGCTGCCCTTGGCTGGGAGATGGAGTTGCAAGACGCCGCCGAATTGCGAGTTAAAGAGTCCGACCGGATTGCCGCAACCGTGCAAAATCTCGCGCGCATGGGCGCAAATATCCAGGAGCGCAACGACGGCTGGCATATCGAAGGCGGCCGTAAGTTACAAGGCGCGGAACTGTCCTCGTTTAATGATCACCGCATTGCTATGAGTTGCGCTGTGGCCGCTCTTTCTGCCAACGGTTCGTCCAGGATCGAAGGGGCGCGTGCGACCGTGGGAGTGTCGCTACCGGAGTTTTGGAGTCTGCTCGGAAGCTTATCCGAATGACCACGCTAGTAGTTCAGAGTTCAGTCTTTAGGCTGTCGTTGATACCATTTGCGCACGCAAGCTAAAGCTTGAACTCTGAACTGCTTGAGTATTTCACGAAGTGCACGCTGTTGCTTTTCAAAGTCACTGAGGTCAAAATCTAATCGAAGCTAGCGACTCTATTTACCCCATACAAAGAGGCCCTACTGATGACTACTGTTCATGACGATAGCGCAACTGCCGCGACTTCAGGCGCAGTTGCAATCGCTCGCGATTCCGCTCTGCCGTTGAGTAAGAACGAACACCTGCTGCGGTGGGTTGAGAAGATGGCCCTACTCACCCAACCGGCTGCGATTCACTGGGTTGACGGCTCGGTGGAGGAGGATCAAGCGCTTAAAGCGCAGATGGTGGCCGGCGGCACCTTTATCAAACTGAACGAAGAACTGTGGCCGGGTTGTTACTATGCCCGCTCGGATAAGAGTGACGTTGCGCGCGTCGAAGACCGTACCTTCATCTGCTCGCTGTCGAAAGATAGCGCCGGTCCGACAAATAACTGGGAAGAGCCGTTTCAGATGCGGCGCAAACTGAAGGAACTGTTTCAGGGTTCAATGCAGGGCCGAACGATGTATGTTTTGCCCTTCAGCATGGGGCCGATCGGTTCGCCGATGTCGCAGATCGGCGTGCAGCTAACTGACTCGCCATACGTGGTGGTAAATATGCGCATCATGGCCCGCATTGGCCTGCCCATATACGCGGAGATCGACAAAGACGTGAAACGAGTCGTTCCCTGCATGCATTCAGTCGGCGCACCGCTGGCGCCGGGCCAAAAGGATGTGCCCTGGCCTTGTAACAAAGAGAAGTACATCGTTCACTTTCCCGAGACGCGCGAGATATGGTCATACGGTTCAGGCTATGGCGGCAACGCGCTGCTCGGTAAGAAATGCTTTGCGCTGCGCATCGCTTCAAACATCGCGCGCGACGAAGGCTGGATGGCGGAACACATGCTGATCGTTGGCGTCGAAGATCCGAATGGAGAAAAGACTTACGTGACCGCGGCCTTTCCCAGCGCCTGCGGCAAAACAAACTTCGCCATGTTAATTCCACCGAAGGGATTTGAGAGGTGGAAAGTTTGGACAGTAGGCGACGACATCGCCTGGATCAAGCCGGACGAGAACGGATTGCTGCGCGCGATTAATCCGGAGGCAGGGTTCTTTGGAGTTGCGCCCGGCACCTCGGAGAAGACAAATCCAAACGCGATGGCGACGCTGGCGACGAATAGCATCTTCACGAATGTCGCGCTGACGCCGGAAGGCGGAGTTTGGTGGGAAGGCATGACTGACGAGCCGCCGGCGGAGTGTCTCGACTGGCAGGGCAACAAATGGACGCCCCAAATCGCTAAAGAAACGGGCGCGAAAGCTGCGCATCCCAACGCACGCTTCACCGCTCCGGCGGCGCAGTGTCCAACGATAGATCCCGCCTGGGAAGATCCGAATGGGGTCCCGATCAGTGCAATTATTTTCGGTGGCCGCCGCGCGACCACGATGCCACTCGTCTATCAGGCGTTTAATTGGAGCGCTGGAGTTTACGCGGGCGCGACGATGGGTTCAGAGATGACTGCCGCGGCGGCAGGAACAATCGGCAAGGTGCGTCGCGACCCGATGGCGATGTTGCCGTTTTGCGGTTATCACATGGGCGATTATTTTCGTCACTGGATTCGCATGCAACGTTCGCTCAGCGAGACGCCGCGCATTTTTCATGTCAATTGGTTCCGCAAAGACGAGCAGGGTGGTTTCATGTGGCCGGGCTTTGGCGAAAACATGCGCGTGCTGAAGTGGATCGTTGACCGCGCTCGTGGCCGCGCCCTCGGTAAAGAAACGCCTATCGGCTGGGTGCCTCATTACGACGACGTTGAGTGGCAAGGTCTCGACTTTCCTAAGGACAGGTTCGACGCGCTGCAAGCGTTCGACCGTGAGGCGTGGCGGAATGAAGTGCTCGGCCATGAAGAACTGTTTCTGGATTTGCACGACCGCCTGCCGCCAGAGGCGATCTACGAACGCGAGCTGCTGATCTGCCGGCTGTAGTGAGGCTCAAGCAGTTTAGAGTTCAAGCTTTAGCTTGCCGATGCTAATAACCAGTTAAGCCGCAGCCTAAAGGCTGAACTCTGAACTACAGGCATCATTGGAAAGGCACAAAAATGGGGACCAGCCTGGTCCCAATTTCGTTCAATCGCGTGTGATTCCTTTTTACGCGCTGGCCACGCTTACATGCTTTTCGATCATGCGCGAGATCGACTCTTTGCTCGTCGCACCCACCACTCGTTCAACTTCTTTTCCGCCGCTGAAAAGAATCAAAGTCGGAATTCCCTTGATGCCATAGCGCTGCGCGGTTGAAGTGTTGTCGTCAACGTTCACTTTCACGACGCCGGCGCTATCGCCAAACTGTTCGGCAATTGCATCAATGGTTGGGGCCAGCATTCTGCACGGCGCACACCACTCGGCCCAGAAATCCACCAACACCGGTTTGCTTGACTGCAACACTTCCTTTTCAAAGGAACTGTCTGTCACCATTGAAACTTTCTCACTCATCATTAATCTCCTCTGCCTTGATTCTAAGTAGGACAGGTTTTCCTTACTGTCCTCCGCATCTGAAACCTTAGACAGACAAGAATGTCTGCCCTACCTAAACTATTGGCGTTGCCCTTCAATAAAGCTCTTCAATACACGCGCTCGCGAAGGGTGACGAAGTTTTCTCAACGCCTTGGCCTCGATCTGTCGAATACGTTCGCGGGTGACGTTGAAATCCTGCCCCACTTCTTCCAAAGTTCGTTCGTGGCCTTCCCGGTCCAGGCCAAAGCGCATGCGTATCACGCGCTCCTCGCGCGGGCTCAGCGTCTGCAACACATCGCCCGTGATCTCGCGCAGGTTTGACGTTATCACTCGCTCCGCGGGACTGGTGCTCGATTTGTCCTCGATCAAATCCCCGAGTTGCGAATCTCCGCTTTCGCCGATAGGTGTTTCCAGAGAAACAGGCTGTTGCACGAGCTTGCGTGCTTTGCTGACCTTCTCCACGGACATGCCCATCTTCTTCGCGATTTCTTCGGTGGTAGGTTCGCGCCCAAGTTCGCGCACCAGCTCACGAGAGGTGTTTCTCAATTTATTGATCACCTCAATCATGTGAACCGGAATACGAATGGTTCTGGCCTGATCGGCAATTGCTCGCGTAATGGCCTGACGAATCCACCAGGTCGCATATGTCGAGAATTTATAGCCACGGCGCCACTCGAATTTGTCGACACCTTTCATAAGACCAAGATTGCCCTCCTGTATCAAATCGAGAAACTGCAAACCGCGATTTTGATACTTCTTGGCAATCGACACGACCAATCGCAAGTTAGCTTCCGTCAATTCGTGCTTCGCTTGCGCCGCCTGCGCCTCACCGGTGACGATCATCTGATGCGAACGTTTAATCTCCAGCGGCGAGACGTGATGCTCGGCTTCTATATCCTTCAGGCGCCGCTTGCCGGCAGCTATCAATTTCTTTAACTCCTTAACTTCATCTGCCTTGATGCGTTTCTTCGTGAGCTTCGCGGTATTCGCTTCAATCTCGCGTTCGAGCGTTCTCGTCTCGCGGTGCATAGTGGCGATCGCGCCAATAAGACGCTGCCTCATTGCTTCCTTCAAATGCAGTTGACCAATTTCATGCACGATCTCCAGACGAGTACGTGCAACCTTGCGCCGCAATCGAGTCAGCTTCTTGGAAGGTTTGCCACGTCGCAATTTTTGTTCTGCATTTAGTTGCCCCAACTCTTTGAGGCCGCGCTTGTAAAGTTTGCGAATGTTTCCAATGCCTTCGACCGTCCACGCCAAATACTCTTCCGTCTTGTCCTCGTGCTCTTCCGTCTCCATCTGATCGGAAAATATGACGACGTCGCGGATCCCGATTTTTCCCGCTTCCAACTCCTCGCCGATCTTCAGCAATTCAGCAACTGCCATTGGCGAACGAGTTATTCCCTTTTGCGCGCGCTTTTGTCCCCACTCAATTCGCTTGGCGATGGAAACTTCCTGCTCGCGTTTGAGGAGAGGGACAACTCCCATTTCACGCATATAAACTCGTACCGGATCTGAAGTCTTATCCAACTCACCCGCCGAGAGGTCGAGTTCCATCTCCTCGGGGCCGGCATCCTCGTCTTCAGCCTGCTGTGCCGAAGAAGAAGTCTCTCCAATCACCGGCTCATCTGTTTCTGTTCCAGAAATGCCGGCAGTGGCAAGTTTCTCCAACACCTCGTCGATATCTTCGATCGATACTGCATCTTCCAGGAGTTCCTCGTGAGCCCCGGAAAAATTCGGCTTAACCGAATCCATTGGCTCAACTCCATCAGAGTCTTTCTGAAGCCTACTCAATTAAGACCATCCTTTCATTCGTGCGAGACTACCTTCGAATGTAGAGAGCCATCTCGCCCCCATGCTCTCTACCGAAACTTCACTCTTCGCAGGCACCGCAGTAGTTATACGAATCAGCCCTGTGGCTGGTTTCTTGCGGTCAGGACATGTTCCTTCCGCAGCTGTTTCCTTTTCGGTGCCGCGGTACTGACACAAGGCTTCAAACGCGAAACGACATCCTTAATCGTTATGTTTGCCAGCACTTTTTCAACCGCTGTGTCTACTTCATCCAACACCTGATTAAGAACCGGTCCAATATTGACTCCTACCGGACAATCACGATTAGGGGGATGACGATGCAACGAAAACACGCCGCGGTTTTCCACGGCCTGATAGATATCCAGCAAAGTTATCTGCTCTGGCTGGCGAGCCAACCTTGAGCCGCCCATCGCGCCCGACTGGGAAACTACCAGCTTCGATTCAGCCAACTCACAAAGCATGCGGCGAATGACTACCGCATTAGTGTTGACACTATCGGCTACCTGCTCAGATTTAAGTGGTTCATCGTCAGCCCACGCCATGAGGCTAAGAACATGAACTGCGACCGCAAACCTGCTGCTCGTTGACATATTTGTTGAAACTCGGGCTATTCGTCTGTAACCAATATAGTTACAGTTGGTTCATTTGTCAACCCTTTCTTGCTGAACCGCAGGATGCCAGGAGACTGGGAGCTGGCTTGAACCAAATTCGCACGCTCCGGCTCTTATACCCAGAGTTGAGACGGACGGTTCTGATGCACGTCGCGGTCGTCCGCTGCCTCGCGACAGCCACTCAGGAAGTGATGCGCGGCAGAAGGCCCTTGTTTTCCCTTGGATTATTACCTACTCGCGGTTCATTCGTGGAGATGGCATAGTCATTGCTCCCCAACCCATTGTTCCGAGCGAACAAACATTCAAAGTTAAACTTACAAAGGAGACAGCCCAATGTTGTGGACGATTCTTGTGATATTGCTCGTGCTTTGGTTAATTGGATTTCTGGGTCACGTTGGTGGTGGACTTATTCACCTCCTGCTGGTTATTGCCCTGATTGTGTTCATCATCAACCTTGTGTCAGGTCGGAGAGCTGTTTAGGCGCCAGTGGCAGCTTGAGCAGTCGGCAAGACACATTTCGATGTGGGTAAGGCGGCAACGCCTGCCTGGTGGCTTGGACAAGAGATAGGAACCGCGGTGCGTTTGGCACCGGTTTCTTAAAGAGCCCTGGCGGCGACGCCAGAGCATCGTCCACAGCAGGCAACGCTTCTTCCGTAGAGGGGGAGCGTTGCTTCTTGTGGATATTTTATTAAACGGAAATATAATGCCAGCTACAAAGAGAGCAAGGAAGAAATCAGCGTCAAAGACGAGTCGAAAAGTGTCTGCTGCCAGCAAGGCCGGCTCCACTGCCAAATCGCGAGTTGCAAAAAAGGTGGCTAGCCGCAAAGCTGCAAAAAAACGGGCTACCGGAATTCTCAATAAAGCCAAGGAAGCATTGAAAACCGTTTTATCCAGTGCCGCGGCTGGAGCAGCGGAGGGTGCTGTGGCAGGTGCTGCCGAAGCTGGAGAAAAGGTGGCGGGAAGCGCGAACGCTTCAGCACCAAAATCATCGCAGCAGCAGTCCAAACCGGCGGCTAAGAAGTGAGCCCTCTTTTATGATCTCAATTCCTGCGCGGCTTTAGCGATTCGTAAAGCAAATTATTGTTTGCGATGACTCGCCGGCATTGGGTTGGCCGCTATCCCTGAACTCAAATTAGCAGTCTGCTTACGCCCGGAAGGTCTCTGACCTTCCGTGGCCGCACCTCGTATACGGTCATTCGCCACCGCACTGCGGAGCCCACTTGAATCCAATCTCCCTCACGCAGCCGAAGATTTTCCGCTACCGTTAGATCCACTTCGCTGCTAGAATTCGCGCAAAACTAATAAAGGAACAAAATATGCCAGAACAACGCGGCAAACAGGCAACTGCCGATGTTAAGTCAGAATGGACACGTGCCTATCAAATCTACCTGCGCGCGCCGGGCGATCGGTATGACAAGAAGAAAGATCGTACCGCCCGCATCGATTCCGTTGCCAACGAGCTACGACTCACACGTAAACAGGCGAAACGGCGCGTAAGAAACTACGAGGCCTGGCAGCGTAACATTAAGAAGGGTCTTGTCGAACCTTAGCGGTGTGAGAACAACACTCTCAGCGCGGAAACTAACCACCAGCCGGAACCGGCACCATCACTTTTTGTCCAGTTTGTATTCGCGGCCAGTTCATCTGAGGATTGAGTTCCTTGAGGCGCGCAGCCGTGGTGTTGAACCGGCGCGCAAGTTCGTTCAATGAATCACCTGGCCCAACGGTGACTTCCGTAGTGCCGGCGGGTGCGGAGCTGGAAGCCGACTGAGCAGGAGATGGAGACGCCGCAGGGGAGACCGGTGCTGCACTCTCCGACGGCACAAAGATTCTTTGTCCAATTGGTATCCGTTCCCATCTCTTTATTCCCGGATTCAGTGACATTAATTTCTCAGCTGGAACATTGTAAAGTTGTGCGAATTTCTTAAGCGAGTCGCCAGGCTTGACCGTGATTTCGGTTACCGCGTCAGGCGTCGCATTCGCGAGATTAGTCGTCGAGGCTGTCGACTGGTTGGTTTGATTTGTTTGCGACTGGTGAGCTGAGGTCTCGCTGAGAGTTTCGATGTATCGCTGGACGTCGCCGAAGGAGGAAAACCTTTGCTCTCCGCTGGCGTTCAGTGGTCGAGCCGTATTTAGATTTACAACACCAGCGCCGCCTCCATCCTCGCGCCGGATTGAAATGTCACTTCCCGAAGCCTTCACCGTCCAGACCTCCTGACGAACTCCCGTCCGTCTTGAACTTAACCAGCCGCCGAGAAATCCTGCGCCGAGCGCAATCAAGAGAACCGCTAGTGCGGTCATAACAAAAGATCTTGGTTGACGCGGGGAAACAGACTCGACCACGTCTTCGCCACTTCCAGCTTTGCTTGCAATTACTGCCGCGGATAATTCGTTCGCGGTTGTCTTGTTTGCCAGGCCAAGTTCCCGCACCTTTTTCCGTACTTCGCGGAGTTCCGCAGTTTCGGCTTTTCCGGCTAACACCGTCCCCAGGTTTTTTACTTTCTCATCCAGTTCAAGCAAATCGATCGTGGCTGGTTTATTTATTAGGTGATCTTTCAGATCAGCGATTTGTCTTTCGAGCTTTTGCTCGATTCGAGCATCGATAGTTTTCTCTAACAACTCGTCCGAGAATTCAGTTCGCTGTTGACTCTCCGCTAGTAGATTTAACCTCGATTCCAGAACAGCAACAGACGTCTTTAATTCGGATAACTCATTTAAGCCTGTAGACTGAGCGAGTTCGGACGGCTGCTCGAAAGGTCCGGTTATCACAACCAACGCGCGGTCCACGCCCTCGGCTGCGCCAAGCTTCAGCAGCTCATCACAAATCAACTGCGAATCCGCTTCAGACAGATTGACTTGGTCGAGGGGGAACTGTTGAGCAGCAATGGCATTAGCCATCGCCCGCGTCATAACGACGACCACGTCTGCTTCACGAAGGGTTAGGGGTTGAACCTCCCCGTTCAGCGGCGTATCCAGGTGGTTGGCTCCGAGCTGCGTATCTCGCTGCTCAACACCAGGCCTAACATTCAGCGGGGAGAGACCATCGTCTTTCAAAAGGTCGATCCTCGTATCGCCGCGAAGCAGATATGACAGCGTCTTTCCGTCTAACAGGCACAACGCCGAGCTACAAAGTAATTCCGGACCGCCCGACTGTTCAGCAAGATTATGAACGAAGTTATTTATTTCCTTCGCCATGAATCCCAAAAACAGATCGGGAGAAAAACTCTCGAGTGACGTGAATGAATTGGCGATGGTCTCGAGTTTGCTTTTGAGAGATGCATCGAGGTTGGCATAGTCATGCGGAGCAAAATCGAGAACCGCAAAGAAATGCCCACGAGGCATCTCAATGCCGAAACAAAATCCTGAATGCTGCGCATTGGATTTATCTTTTACGGAATCGAAAGCGAAATTCATGGGGGACGTCTCCTTCAAATGCCCGCAACTTATCACGAACTACACGCGTTGCGGAATAATCTTTTTTTGAAACTACGCATTCAAGTGTCCGCCCAATGCCGGGCCGGGAAGTCGTAGCGGCTAAGACGAAAAGGAACTCGTCATGTTTGCTCCATAACTGCGAAGACGCCATTGCAAACTGGTTGCCCAATACAACAAGGTCCCCTGCTTCCAAACTTGCTCACCTCTGGTTACAATCGACGCATCCCCAATTAATTCGGCAATCAAGAGACAATGGAGGCAGCATGAATCTTTCTCGTCGTAGCACCCATGTATGGACCGTTGTGTTTCTTTTAATCAGTTTGCTGATCGCGCTTACGTCCTCCTGCGCCAATAACCCAAACTCGCCTGCCGCATCAGACGTGAAGGGCACGCCCGCCGAAGCGGAGAAGTTTATTCTCGAAGCGGAAAAGCGTCTGTTCGACTTGAACGTCAAACTCAGCCGAGCGGATTGGGTCAAGAGCACCTTCATCACTGACGATACTGAAACTCTGTCCGCTAACGCGAACAAGGACGTAATCGCCGCAACCACCGAACTTGCAGACGGGTCGCGTCGTTTCGACGGCTTACAACTGTCGCCCGATGTTGAGCGCAAAATAAAGTTGCTGAAGTTGTCACTAACGCTTCCGGCGCCAAAGGACGCCGCCGAACGCGATGAACTCACCAAGCTGGCGGCCTCGCTCGAGGGCGACTATGGAAAAGGCAAATACTGTCCTGAAGGCGAGAAAGGAAAATGTCTCAGCCTGGGCGATATGGAAGAGATCATGGCCAACAGCCGCGATCCTGAAGAGCTGAAGCGCATCTGGGTTGGTTGGCACCAGGTTTCACCGCCCTATCGTAATAACTACGCGCGCTTCGTCGAGCTAAGCAACAAAGGCGCGAAGGAGATGGGTTTCAAAGATACCGGCGCCATGTGGCGATCGAAGTACGACATGGAGCCCGACGCTTTCGCCGTAGAAATGGAGCGACTCTGGCAGCAAGTGAAGCCACTTTACGATTCACTCTACACCTACACCCGTCGCAAACTCTCTGAAAAATATGGCAAGGAGGTCGTGCCGCCGGATGGCCTCATTCCCGCCCATCTGCTCGGCAACATGTGGGCGCAGCAGTGGGGCAATATTTATCCGCTGCTCAAACCGGAAAGTGGCGGCGATCGTGGTTACGACCTAACGCAAATTCTCAAAGCCCGCAATACGGATCCTAAACAGTTAGTACACTACGGCGAATCATTCTTTACGTCGCTTGGTTTCGAGTCGCTTCCTCCCACTTTCTGGGATCGTTCGCTTTTCACGAAGCCCATGGACCGCGAAGTCGTTTGTCATGCGAGCGCCTGGGATGTTGATTATGAAAAAGACGTGCGGCTGAAGATGTGCATTCAGATCAACGAGGTGGATTTCACCACCGTCCATCACGAGCTGGGTCACAATTATTATCAAATGGCCTATGCCGGTCAGCCGTTTCTGTATCGCGACAGCGCGAATGACGGCTTTCATGAAGCGATTGGCGACACCATGGCGTTGTCCGTGACCCCACCTTACCTGAAGCAGATTGGTCTAATCGACAAGGTGCCCGACCCTGGCGCCGACACTGGATTTCTTTTACAGCGCGCGCTGGATAAAGTCGCGTTCCTGCCCTTTGGTTATCTGGTGGACCAATGGCGCTGGAAAGTTTTCTCGGGTGAGGTTGGCCCCGGTGGTTACAACAAAGCCTGGTGGGACTTGCGCGAGAAGTATCAGGGTGTGGCGCCACCAGCGCCGCGCACCGAACAGGATTTCGATGCCGGAGCTAAATATCACGTACCTGCAAATACTCCTTACGCGCGTTACTTCCTGGCGGCGATTCTGCAATTTCAATTTCACCGCGCGCTGTGTCGCGAAGCCGGATTCAGCGGACCGCTCTACCAATGCTCGATTTACGGGAACAAAAAGGCGGGTGAAAAACTGAAACAAATGCTGGCGATGGGACTCAGCCGGCCCTGGCCGGAGGCATTGAAGGCGATGACCGGCGAGGACAAGATGGATGCGACTGCGATCATCGATTACTTCGCGCCGCTGAAGTCGTGGCTCGACGAGCAGAACAAGAAACCCTAAGGAGACTCCCGAATACTCGCCGCGGATTTCGCGGATAAGCGCAAATCAGGAAAAACCAAAATTCCCGTACTGAGGTATTTTCCTGCTCTTCTGATCCGCGTTGTCCGCGCAAATCCGCGGCCATTTTGGTTCAATTAGCGAGACTCATCATGCATAACAATGACGATCTGATTGAGCCGTATGGTGGTGCGCTCGTCAATCTGATTGTGCCGCTCGAACAAAGAGAAGAATTACTTCAGCAGGCATCCAGTCTCCCGCGCGTGCAACTTTCTGAGCGGGCAACTTGCGACCTTGAGTTACTGGCTACTGGTGGCTTTTCGCCGCTAAAGACTTTTCTCGGCCGTGCAGATTACGAACATGTAATCGAAGAGATGCGTATGGACAACGGCACACTCTTCCCCATTCCCGTTACTCTGCCGATCAGTAAAGAAGGCCCGGTCAAACTCGATGCCAAGGTGGCATTAGTCGACCCCTATAACAACCTGCTGGCCCTTCTTCGCGTTGATG
>DASZDU010000007.1:0-6677 GCA_035941655.1 Pyrinomonadaceae bacterium
CGGCTGTGGCGACGCGAACGATTTGATTAAGGAGACAATAAAGTTCGCAACCGCTAGCTGGAGTCCCGAGGAAGTAACCGAGCTCGATCAGGAACTGACGGACGCTCGATGGAAGTCAATGAATTTGGATTGGCCCGCTCAGTCGCAAGCGAAGGGAAGCTCTCCTTAATGGTTGTGATAATAGCACCGGAGTTAGAACGTGCAAGGAAGTGAAGTGATATGAAGCTTAACGCAGCTCCCGCAAATCAATCAGAAGGCGGTCAATGGTCGCCGGGTCTCATGCTGCAGCGTAAGTGTGATTGCGGTACTCACACAATGGGTGGCTCGTGTGACGAGTGTGCGAAGAAGAAAGGCTCACTTCAGAGAAAAGCAAGTAAACATGCTCAATTCTCCGTTGTCCCCTCAATCGTTCACGAAGTACTGGCCTCGCCGGGACACCCGCTCGATGCACCAACGCGCGCTTTCATGGAACCGCGCTTCGGACATGACTTCAGCCGAGTGCGTGTGCATTCGGACGGACGTGCAGCCGATTCCGCCCGTGCGGTGAATGCGCTGGCGTACACGGTCGGGCGAGATGTGGTTTTAGGTGAAGGACTGTACCGGCCCGAAACCACCGCGGGGAGATCCACGCTGGCGCACGAGTTGACGCACGTCGTGCAGCAGAGTGGCGAAACCCAAACGGGAAGCGCGCCGTTGGAAATCGGACCAGCAGGAGATATTTACGAGCAGGAAGCGGATGCGGCGGCGCATCAAGTCGCTCGCGGCGCAGCGGTCAGCGTGCAACGCAGGATGACTCCATCTTCCATCCGCCGCCTGCAAAGACAAACCCAACAGGACACGCACGCCGGTCTGTTTGAACTGACGCGACACGGCAAACTCGGCGCCCCGACGTTCAGGCCGGTCGCGCGCTATGACGTGCGCATAGAATTCCTGCCGTATGACATCGTCAATTGTAGCCAGGTTGCCCTGACCCAGATCAGCATCGCGCGCCTCAACGGCAAGCCAGCCTTCGCAAGCGAGGCGGACAAAGCGCGTGCGTTGACAGCAGCGGAAGGTACGAAGGGTATAGGTATTGATCGCCTCAGCGGTTCGACCTCCCCCTTCTACGGCACAGAAAATACTGGCGTGACCGGCGGCAACGCTCACTTTGGCAGTCATACTCCGGGCAAGACCGCCGATCGCGCGTGGTTAGAGGATAAGCCTGGCCTCCGTGGAACAACGCCGGACACCAGCCGCAGGGCGGGCCTGGCTATGGGGTTCCACTTTGAAACCTGCGCCATTTGTGCTCAGGGCACGGATAAAGATTCTTACTACGGCTGCGTTTCGTGGGGCTACGACATCAGCGGGACCGACGTTTTTACGGAAGAGCCGTTCGCGAAAGTTTCGCGCGGGACGCCCTCTTCGGATTTTTTGGCCGCCGCGAAGAAATGGAACGTTCAAACCGTTCCGGTCGCCACCACTGACCTCCCGCTGCCCACCCACGTATCGCGTAATTCTGACATGACGCTTTCGGAACTCGATGGCGAGATCACTTCGCTGGAAACCAAGCTGAAGGGTCTCGCCGCAGGTGACGCCAATGTCCCGCAAGTAACTTTTGAATTGCGCGTGCTAAGGGATATTAGAGACTCCATCGCATTTAATGAAAAGGTGATTCTTCCCTTTACTTTGACCGTGCGGCAGATTCAAGTGACCGTAGGCGCGAAGCCGAACGGAAAGTGGAATTACGAAACCATCACCAAACTCAAGATTTATCAAGGGGAGAACAGGGTACCGACAACAGGTCGCGTCGATGCCGCGACTTTGCGTCGCTTAGAGATCAGTCAGCTGGGTGATTTTCCGACACCAAGTGAAAAGATCAGATCAACCGCATAGGTAGAAAGATAGAGATATGTCGTCAACCAAGCCGCAGGTCCCGAAATGGCTCGCAAATGCCTCGTTCGAAGACCTATTTTTGCGTTCAGAGTCAACGCCCTTGGTGGGCCAACCGAATGGCGGAGAGGCATCGCTCGAGGCGATTGCGGACTCGCCGGACCTGTCGCCCAAAATTCGCGTGCTGGCTCACGAGTTGTTGATCGAAGCCGGGCACGCCCCTGACCCTTCGCTGGCTGAGACGTATTGCCAGACGTTGCCGGATGTCTTCTTACATAACGCCTGGGGCATGCCCGGACGATACATTGAGCGTTTGGGAAAAACAGTCGTCGCTTTCGGAACAGCGGCGCTGCCTTGCCTCGTCGACCTTTTCGCCGACCAACGCCCACTCGGATATTTCGGCAGCGAGGAGCCGACCTTGAGCGAGCAGATGAGGTATCGCGTCGGCGATTTAGCCGCTTACCTCGCGAGTCAAATCGCCGGAATCCCCTACCGCGATGACCCGGAAACCGAGACGCGGGACGTCTTCATTCGAAAGTTGATGACGGAGCTGCGCGGATAAGAAGTGGTGAAGGACACGAATGAACTGACTTCAAGGGAATGAGAGGATGATCACGCGATTGCCAAATCAGGTGGCAGCAGAGCCGGCACCAGTTTTCGCGTCTGCGTTGACTGGTTCGCTTCAACGCAAGTGTGATTGCGGCAATCATACTATGAGCGGCAAATGTGACGACTGCGCGAAGAAGAAAGACTCGCTCCAAAGAAAGGCCAGTGGCGATTTTGGATCGGTCGCGGTCCCGTCCATCGTACACGAAGTCCTGCGCTCGACCGGCCAGCCGCTCGATGCCGGCACACGGGTCTTCATGGAACGGCGTTTCGGCCACGACTTTAGTAACGTGAGAATTCATGCAGATGCAAGAGCAGTCGCCTCAGCCAGAGCCGTTAATGCGCTTGCCTACACGGTGGGATCCGACGTGGTATTTGGTGCGCGGCAGTACGTGCCCGAGACACTTGCCGGGCGAAAGCTCCTGGCCCATGAGTTGACGCATGTGATCCAGCAAGCGCCAAGCGGCCGCGCGTTGATGCCTGCCTCGCTACAAATTAACGAACCTGACGACGTTCATGAACGCGAAGCGGATCGCGTCGCCACGTCAATAGTCTCAGGGACCCGTTTCGAATCAGCCAAGCCGACCACATCAAGCTTGCCGTCAATCCAACGCACCCTGCGCGTCGATCCTCCGGCCCCTCCCCCCGGAGTGTCTATGGAGTCGCCGGGACGCCCGGCGCCTACAGTTCCACAATGGTGGGAGCCCATTCTTATCTTCATCGTCACCTTCGAGAAGGCGACTCAAGGAAAGTTCGTCAACCAGGGTTCCGATCTCATCATGGAAGCAACATCGGGCACTCAAAAACCCAATCCGAACGAGAGTTTCGTCCGGCGAGCTATCCACTCTCAGCGTGTGTATCGTCTTCGTCTTGGAAATAATGATCTCAGCGGTAAGCCGGTTCGAGGCGCGTCGTGGGAAACACAAGGCACAGACGTCGTGATTACCGTGAATCCTGCGCATACGGGCGAGACCGTCTGGACCTCAGCAGAACTCCTCCTGCAGGAAATCGCCTCGGCGGTCGCCAAGAATGATCCCGAACAAACTCCGTCGGGCAGTAAAAGTATCGGAACGGTTGATGAGATGTTGACCGCCAGGCTGCCTTATGGTTCGACCGATAACAGCACTCCCGATGAAATCAAAGGACTGCACAAAAACACTAACGCTGAAGTTGCAGCCTATATGAAGAATTATATCGGCCGACTGACTAACCCGCAGATCAGTCGCGTCATCGGTAACGCTTCCAGAGCAAACGGAGTCTCGTTGCGGGAGATTATCCACGGCGTCGAAACAAATACGCCATTTCGGCGCGAGCAGCGACGGGTTGGAGATAGAGTCTTCGTGACTTATGAAGATCCGGTCGGTGCGGGAGGTGGCAATCCCAGCCACAAAACGACATTTGTTCCCGGCGCGGACGCGACCGCTCAGCCGCTGCTGCCCGGCGTTGGAGGCCAATGTAACGACCAGCAAAAGCGGGTAGCCGCAAACAGTTGCTGTACGCCTGCCATGATAACCGAGATTGGCAAGCATCTGGATACTGCCCGCGCCTTTACGCAGCGTGCGATCACCCGGCTGGCGTCCGAGGCCGATACCCGTTGTTATTTGAAACAGCACTTCGGCGCACAGGGCACCACTGCAAACGAACGTGAAATCGTTAACCGGCTCAGTATGGCTTCCGGCGAGCTGTTTCTTTCTCGGCATGAGTGGAAGTGCCGCGAGGCAGGGTCTAACCAGTTGGGTTGTAAAAAGGAAGTTTACATGGTCGGGAAAAGGCGAATTACCGAGACGACAAGAGGCGTCACGCCGACGGGCGACATCGTTATCGTAATGTGTGTGACCCCGGGGGCAAGCTTTATCGAGTGGCCCAGCGTCTTGCACGAGGTTGTACACCGCACCGGCATTGTCGGTGAGGAGAAATACGAAGGGTCACCAGGTTATCCGGGAGGCAACGCCATGGAGAACGCCGACTCATACGCGAGTCTTGTGAAAGACATAGGTGTTCCGAACTTCACGGCGTGCAAGAGCTAGCGGAATCGAAAGTGTGGATTGATATTGGTGAAATATGAGCGAATTATTTCAATCGACCGTAAAGACAAATTCATCCGACACCGCCACGGTTTGCGGCGTCTTGCAGCGCAAGTGCTACTGCGGCAATCAGACCAGCAGCGGTGCTTGTGATGACTGCGCCAGGAAAAAAACGCAACTTCAGAGAAAGGCGGTTAACAGCATCGAAACTTCTGGAGTTCCAAACATCGTGCATGACGTGCTGCGTTCGCCGGGCCAGCCCCTCGATGCGAGTACGCGCGCTTTCATGGAGCCGCGATTAGGTCACGACTTCAGCAAAGTACGCGTGCACAACGATGCACAGGCGGCGAAGTCCGCGCTGGCGGTCCAGGCTCAGGCGTACACGGTGGGCCGCCATGTTGTTCTGGGCGCTCGCCTGGATTCGTTTACGTCCGCGGGACGCGCGGTGCTCGCGCATGAACTAGCACACGTGGTGCAGCAGCAAAATGTTCCGGACGGCACAATGCCTTCGCAAGTAAGCCACCCGTCGGATTCCGGCGAATCCAACGCCGAACAGTTATCGCGCGCGGCGCTGGCGGGCCACCATCAGGAAAAAGCCGTTTCCGAATCAGCGCCAATCGTGGCGCGACAGGTCCTGCCGAGGCAGGTCCACTGCACGGCCGGCAGTGACGGCGCGCCTGCCGACCCGGTCGCCGGGCTTAGCACCATCGTCGCCGATGCGGTGCAGATGGCTTCGGACGTGGCAGACCTCTTGAGAGCAGCTGCCGAACTCACCAAACAGGGCAGTGAGCCAGTCGGCACCACTGTCGACCAGGCATTTAACGATCGCTTCGGCGAACCGGTTGAGGTTGCTGGTGGCTTCATGAATCGCATCACCGGCACGGTCCGACCGACCTTTGACGCTGCGCTGAGCGAGGAGATGTTTTTGGTGGCCCGGCGCCTCGACATGATCGCCAACCAACTAGAACGTGGCCTGCCCCATTTCATCTGTCTGAGCGACACCCGCACCTGGGGCGGACGCACCGCCGACTGTGCCTTTGACGCGCAGACTTTTCCAAACTTTAACGGGATTTTTATCTGCCCGGGATTTTGGCAGGACCCGCCCGCGACCGCGACGCTTTTGATTCACGAAACAGCGCACATGATTTGGGAGAGAGTTTTTCACGGCGCGGTCGGCTCGGGCGGCCGCTTCCGCCATGCGGAGTGTTACGCGACCTTTGTCGCCCAGATCTTCGGTGGTAAAGCCGGGACACCGCCTTGCCCGCCAATTTAACGACAATAGGAAGATTATGAGTAGCTTTCCAGGTTCACCACGATTATTAAAAGGCGCACTGATCGGGGTCGATCCGCTGAATCCGCTCGGTGCTGTAGTGGTGTTCCAATACAACCCTGACACGATGACGCGAAAGCTGGAGCCGCGCGCAGTTTCTGCTGAAGGCGATCGTGGTGAAGCTTTTCGCCTTACCGGCGCGCCGAAGGAAACGATAACTCTCAGCGTGGAAATCGACGCCACGGACCAGCTCGAGCAGGCAAATCCTCTGGCCGTAGCCACCGGCATTTATCCGACGCTGGCGGCGCTGGAGGTCATGCTCTATCCGAAGAGCGCGGTGGTAATCGCCAACACAATCCTGTCGCTGATAGGTACGATCGAAGTCGTTCCGGCCGAGTCTCCAATGACACTTTTCGTGTGGGGGCCACAGCGCGTTCTTCCGGTTCGCATCACCAGCTTCAGTATTACTGAAGAAGCTCACGACCCGCTCTTGAATCCAATTCGCGCGAAAGTTGATTTGTCGCTCGCCGTGCTCAGCTATCAGGATCTACCGACGCTGAGCGCCGGTCGAGTTCTCTTCCTGGCCCACCACATCGTCAAAGAAGTGATGGCAGCCACGAATCTGTTCAGCAATATTCAGAACGTGGGCCAGGGCTTGAAGTTGTTCTAGAAAGAGGTCCGTTAATGACGTTTCCACCAACCAGCCGCTATTACGGCATCGAGACTACGACGATCGAGATGGCCGATGGCAAGATTGACGCTTATCTGCGGCGGCGGTTCCTGCCGCAGCCCGAAAAATTCACCACCCTGCAGGAACATGTAGTGGTGCAGGGCGACCGAATCGACAACATCACCGCGCGTTACCTGGGCGACCCGTTGCAGTTCTGGCGGGTGTGTGACGCCAATCG
>DASZDU010000008.1:0-9324 GCA_035941655.1 Pyrinomonadaceae bacterium
CATCACCGGAACGCGTGATAGCCGATTCCGTTCCGCCGCGAGACAACGGTCGCGCGCCGTCGACGGAACCAGTCCGCCAGGTAGCAATGGCTAACGTGAATCATCCGGAGCTTGTGCCGGAAGGAACCTCCGCAACCCCAAATAAGAATCTGCCTATTCCCGAGCGAGGGCCTTACAAAATTGGCCCTGCTGATTCGGATCCGGTGATCCCCGGGGGGCTTAGAAATAATGGTAGCGGCGGTACAGGCCCGGCCTCCGGCACACGCCCGCCGGTCATTGACGTGGGCACACCGCCTCCGGCTCAACCGCCAGTCGAAAGAACTATTCCTAAGGTCATCAGCAAAGGTGTTATCACCAGCATTGCTCTCTTCCTGCCGAAGCCGGCTTATCCTCAGATAGCAAAACAGGCGGGCGCGCACGGGGCGGTAAATGTGCAGGTGCTGGTCGATGAAAGCGGACGCGTGGTTTCAGCGAAGGCGGTAAAGGGTCACCCGTTGCTGATGGCGGCCGCTCAACAAGCAGCCATGAGCGCACGTTTCTCGCCAACCAAACTAGGCGATCAGGCAGTGAAAGTTTCGGGAATGATCACCTACAACTTCGTACTGCAATAGCAAGCGAGAGCCTGGTGACAAGTTGTGCGGCGACAAGTTCAGTTTGCGAAGCACTCTGTCGGCAAACGATTAACTCTCTTTCTCTGTGCATCCTCAGCGTACTCTGTGTCTCTGTGGTGAGTGTTTGACTTAAATCCACCACAGAGGCACGGACACTTGAACTCATCACGAATGTTTCTGAAGCCGAGTGGGAGTAAGGGCGAGATTTCGAAATAACTTAACGACGTAGGATCACGCCACGACCGCCGCCAGTCATCACGTCCTTGTCATGCTGATTACGGCATACCCAGGTTGAGTTTAGTTTGAAATATTTTTCTTGCGGTTCCAGTTCGGTGAGTGTCACTTCACAAGTAATAGTGTCGCCGGCAAACACGGGACGATGAAACGCAAATGTCATTTCACTTGCAATGAGATTGATATCTCCGCCGATCTTGGTTGGCAGGGTGGCGGTTAGTAGTCCGTGAGCCATCAGGCGGCCCTGTTCGTCAGGCACAAGATGGTGTTCGCCTTCATCGCCCGAGAGTTGCGCGAATAGACGAATATCTTCTTCAGTGAAGGTGCGCTCCCAGCGAATTATGTCACCAACTTGCATGAGCTCAAGCAGTTCAGAGTTCAAACTTTAGTTTGTCCGGCGTTCTAACAGCAAGCTAAAGCTTAGACTCTGAACTACGGGCCAACCACCTGCCTTTCTGTATTCCGTTTACGGCTCGTTGAGCGCCAGCTTAACCACCTGTTTCCGAGCCGCCACAAACAGTTCATTCTTGTCATTGAAAACCATGCCCGAGGCAAGACCACCGGCATCGAACACCGCCAGATAACGACCGTTACTATCAAACACTTGTACACCCTTGAAATCGCTCACGTAAACGCGTCCTTTTCCGTCAACCGCAATGGCTGAAGGCGCACGAAATTGTCCCGGCTGATCGCCGTCGCTGCCGAAGCGGGTAGTGAACTTTCCGTCAGGACTAAACTTGAAGATCGCATTACTGAACGACCCCAGCGCATATATGTTTCCCAACCCATCGACCGTTACACGCGTGTCGAGCTCCGAACTCTCAGTAATCGAACTAATCGCGGCTCGGATGGTGCGAACAACCTGGCCATCGGCGTTGAAACGCACAATGTCGTCGCGGTTCTTGTACCAGGCGGCCACGAGTCCGCCGTCGGCGGCCACTTTAACGTCATCAAAGCCCCAGCCGTCGCCGTATGCGAGTTGGCCCAGTGGTTTGCCAGTCGCGCCTTCATGTCGAGAGATGTTCCCACTCTGGACTACGTACACGACGCCGTTTCTGTCAGCAGCCAGCGCTCGCAACGGCATTTTGCGATCGACGGTCCATTGCGTTATGAATTTGCCCTCACCGTCGAAAACCTGCACGCGACCGCCGCTGTATTCACCGACATAAATCTTCCCGGAACCGTCGACGGCGATACTGCGCGCGTCTGTGAACATTCCGGGACCAATCCCTTCGGAACCAAACTTCAAGGTTTCATTAGCAAAGCCTTTGGGTTTCTCTTTACCGCCGTGAGCGAGGGATGTTGGTTTGGTTGGCGGTGCGATGGGATTCGAGACTTTGGTATTGCCGCCGCTAAGTAGCGGAATGAGAAATCCTCCCATCGCGATGACTCCAGCCACGATGGCGATCAACGCAATCAATACGATCAGGAGAATCCACTTTGTGGCCTTCACACCGGTATTTCGGAGGTCGATGTTGACGTGCGAGATGATCGCTGCCGGACGGCCACGCATTTCATCAGGAACTGAAAGAGCGCTATTGCAATAGGAACATCGGGCAGTGAGATTTGCGCCAATGACATCCTGCTCATAGCTCACTGGGGCGCCACATTTGGGACAGTCGAAAGTTTTCAGCATGTATTTTTTTTTGGAGTGCGCTGACCCGTCAGCGCTTTTGGTCCTGGGCGGCTTGACGCCCAGCCTTTGAGTTGTTTTTCCTGAACGTTGTTCGCGACAGTTCGCGACCGAACCAAAGCGTTGACAGGTCAGCGCACTCCAAAGTCACCAACCCATGCGCTCGCGCAGCGAAGTGATATGGGCAACATGATGTTGACCGTGCCACGCGTATAGAGCAATGTTTTTATCAAGGCTGACGACTCCCAATTCAGGGTGACGAAACGTTCGTTGATAATCTTCCGGCTTCAGCGAACGCAGAAACCAAATCCAGCGGCGATGAAGTGCGTCCAGCAAATCGAGCGATAACTCAATCGGCGCTTCACGGGCGTCGTCGAGTTGCGCCCAACGATCTTCAAAGTAAGGTTTGATCGTCGGCTCATTTTCAGTGATAGCCAGCTTGAATCGCAGATAGGAATTCAAATGACTCTCGGGCACATGATGGACGACCTGGCGAACCGTCCAACCTTCGGGACGATAAGGCGTGTCCAGTTGGTCGGGATCTAAACCAGCCACCGCCGCTCGCATACGCGCCGGTGTTTGCTCGATTTTGTCGATACATCTTTGGCGCTCCTCTTCCGTGAGCGGAGCTTCAAATTTAAACTCACCTATCGGGTAACGCAGGTCCATCTTTCCTCCTGTTTGTATGTTGTCAGCAATTGGGCTTATCCTCGCGCGGCTATTCTATAAGCTGATCTTCAGTCGGTACAAACCATGGGCGAAACAGCCGACGTCGTAATCATAGGCAGCGGAATTGTAGGTTCCAGCGTCGCCTATCACCTGGCTGAGCAGGGCTGCACAAATGTGCTGGTAATTGAACGCGAAGCGCATCAGGGCAAGGGGTCGACGGGAAAAAGCATGGGTGGCGTGCGGGCGCAGTTCTCTACTCCAGTCAACATTCAGATGTCGCGCTACTCAATCGATTTCTTTTCGCGTTTCGATGAAGTCGTTGGCCACCCCGCGGACTACCGCGCACACGGTTATCTCTTCTGCGCGACAAACGAAGAGCATCTCGAATATCTGAAAACCAATCGCGCGCGGCAGTTGGCTCTCGGCGTTAAGAATGTTGAAATTGTTTCGCGTGACGACATCGCGAGGTTCGTCCCGCAGATGCGCGTTGACGACATCATCGGTGGCACCTTTTGCCCAACCGACGGCTTCGTCGATCCGCACAGCGTGATGATGGGCTTCATGCTCAACGCGCGTGAACGCGGCGTGCGACTCTGGCTCGACACCGCAGTCACCGGCATTGCCGTCGAGCCCAACGCCGGGAGCGTTAATGCCGGGAGTGCTAATGCTGGGAGCGCTAATGCTGGGAGCGCAGGCATCCTGCCTGCCGCAGGATCCGAGACAAGGCCACGCGGTAAAACCGAGCCCGCTAATACTGGGAGCCCTGTAACGCGTCGAATCGTTGGCGTCACAACTTCTCGCGGCTTCGTCTCCACGCCCATCGTCGTCAACGCGGCCGGCCCCTGGGCAGCCGAAGTCGCACGACTCGCCGGCGCTGAATTACCGGTTGAGCCACTGCGTCGTCAGCTGGTTCCCACCGAGCCATTTGATGGATTGCCTCAGCGATTTCCCATGGTGATCGATATGTCGACTGGCTTTCACTTTCGGCGCGAGGGCAAAGGAATTCTGCTGGCGTGGAACGATCCGGAAGAGACGCCCGGCTTCAAAACTGAATTTGATCCCGGCTTCGTGGAAAAGATTCTAACGCGCGCCGCCTCACGCGTGCCGCGTTTGGCTGAAGCGGAAGTAAATCCGCGCCGTGCGTGGGCCGGGCTTTATGAGATGACTCCGGATCATCATGCAATCATCGGCGCCGCTGCCGACGTTGCCGGTTTGTATTTCGTAAATGGATTTAGTGGCCACGGCGTGATGCACTCACCCGCTTCGGGCCGCATCATCGCTGATCTCATACTCCATGAGAAGTCTGATCTAATTGATACCGCGCAGCTGAATGTTGACCGGTTCGCCAGTGGCCGACTGTTGGAGGAGACAGCAGTACTTTAGGGGAGCTCACTTGCCCAGTACATGTCTGCCTTGGCTTATATTGACTCTCGATAAGTTCTAACTTATAAACCATCCGTTGGTAGTCATCGGACAGCTTGACCTTCACGCAACCTTCAAAGGGCCATGCCCTCAGTCAGCACTTCGAGATCTATGTCCGCAATCAAGAACGAAAATATTGCTTTTGAAAACAGCCGCGAAGCTCTTGCGGTTTTCCCCCCTCCAAAAACCTCGGCGGGAGAGATCATCAAGGCACTGAATCTCAATGTCCACAAAGCCGTGTTGCTAATCATTGGTGGCGCTGACAACCTTCAAGATGAGCTGAAGCCTAAGCTTACTCAACTATTTGGTCGTGGCATTGCGCGCGCGGCGGCGAATGTTAACGCTGCAATTATCGACGGCGGCACAAGGGCCGGCGTAATGGAGATGATGGGCCAGGGTGTCGCTGATCGCGGTTTCAAGTCTGCGTTAATCGGCGTGGCGCCGCTTGGGCAGGTTACTTATCCTGGAAGCACCGGACCCGGGACAACCCAGCTCGACTCCAACCATTCGAATTTCGTGCTCGTCCAGGGCGATACCTGGGGCAGCGAAACGAATACTATTTTCCAGTTGGTGCGTGAGTTGAGAAACACGCTACCGGCTGTGGCACTGCTTGCCGGCGGAGGAAAAACAGCCAGGTCTGAAGTGCTACAGGCCGTTCGTCAAAATCTCCCGTTGATCGTGATCGAAGGCAGTGGGGAATTTGCAGATGAGGTTGCTGCAGCCTGGAAGGCGCGGCCAAACCTACCAGACGATCCGGTCATGGCAGAGATCATAGCGGACGGCAGAATAGAACTTCATCCCCTGGCAAATTCGGTTGAGGCTGCTCAACGCCTTGTTGTACGCAAACTGAGTGGCGATAACGTGTTGGTGCAAGCCTGGGAGCGATTTGCTGTCTACGACTTGAATGCGATATTGCAACAGGACCGATTTAACCGGCTCCAGATTGCCATCATCACCTTGGGAGTCTTGGCCACGGCGCTGGCAGTAACTAAGGAATTCGCTACAAGGGGCGCCGAGGTGCCACCCTGGACTCGGTGGTGGTACGTAAGATATGTGTTGGTAGTAATACCGATTGTCTTAACGATACTTATCACAGCGGCTAATAAATTTAAGCAGGGTAACAAATGGCTGCTCTTGAGGGCGGGCGCGGAGGCTATCAAACGAGAGATCTACCGTTTTCGAGCCAGAGCGGGCGATTACAAAGAACCATTCAACGGTATAACGCCAATTGCGCCGGGAGCAATTCCGCTACCTACTCCTGAACAAGTGTTGGCACAAAGAATTGAGGACATCACGCGGCGAGCAATGAGTACTGAAGTAAACTCATCGTCCCTCAGACCCTATGACAAAGAGAAGGATTTTCCGCCATACGTCAAATACTGCGGCGATGACGGTTACAGCATGCTGACTCCCGATCGCTATGTTCAGGTTCGACTCGAAGACCAGCTCGGTTATTACAAGCGCAGCGCCTTGAAACACGAGAAGAAATTGAAATTCTTTCAGTGGGTTATCTACATCATCGGGGGCTTGGGAACGCTGTTGGCGGCCATCAATCAACAGGTTTGGATTGCATTGACTACTGCATTAGCCACAGCGCTCACAACCTACCTAAGCTACCAACAAACCGAGCGGACGTTGACGAAATATAATCAGTCTTTTACCGATCTTGATAACGTGAAGTCATGGTGGACCGCCCTACCTGCTGAAGACCAGACGAAGCAAGAGAATTTGGATACACTTGTCAAACATACTGAAGACGTGCTGCAGTCGGAATTAGACGGCTGGGTGCAGCAAATGCAGAACGCGCTAGCCGAACTTCGCAAGGATCAAGTCAAGGCGCCTGAAACAAATGACACGAGCGGCACAGTGGCGGACACTGCCCCGGTCAAGAAATCCGCCGCGGATGCTGCGAACAGAGTCAGTGACCAGGCTGTTGCGTCAGACAAAGCCGATGGCACTGAGGAGCAGCCTGAAGTTGATACTCCTTAGATTGGTGGACCAAATAATGAAACAACGCATCTTGATTTTGCTGACCACAGTACTGGCACTCGCCTTTGCGTCAACGCTTCAAGCTGTCGAGCGCGCGGCGAGTGATCCTAAACTTCGGAAAAACTTGATTGTCTCCACGACGTGGCTGGCGCAGCATTTGAAAGACGACTCACTGGTGCTGCTGCAGGTCGGCGAAAAGAGTGAATTCACAGCCGCGCATATTCCGGGTGCGCAGTTCATTCAACTTGCCGACATCTCAACTCCCCGCGGCCAGGGACTTACGCTCGAACTACCATCAGTCGACCAACTCAAATCCACTTTCGAAAAACTGGGCGTGTCTAACAAATCCCAGGTCGTAATTTATTTCAGTAAGGATTGGGTATCTCCTACGGCGCGAGTGTTTATGACACTCGATTATCTCGGACTTGGTGAGCGAACTGCGATCCTCGATGGTGGCTTACCGGCTTGGCAAGCTGAGGGGCGGGCGACAACAACTGAAGTTTCCACGCCGAAGCCCGGAAACTTGACGCCGCATCCTAAACAACGAATCGTTGTCGATGCTGCCTGGGTGAATGCGAACCTGAACAAACCTGGCGTGATGATTCTCGATGCTCGAGCCTCAAAGTTTTATACCGGTGAGGAAGCCGGACGCATGCCGCGCGGCGGGCATATTCCCGGCGCGAGAAATATTCCCTTCGACAGCGTCGTGGAAGAATCCAACAAATTCAAAAGCGTCGAGATGCTTCGTCAACTCTTCAATAGCGCCGGAGTGAAATCGGATGACAGCATCACAACTTACTGTCACATCGGACAGCAAGCCAGCCTGCTCTACTTTATCGCACGCTACCTGGGCTACGACGCACATCTCTACGACGGCTCATTCGAAGATTGGAGCAAGCGGCCGGAACTGCCAGTGGTAACTTCCAGCGCGCCGCAGGTGACGAAGCCCTAAGCTCGCCAAACGAAGCCATTCCTCGCTAATGCTTCACAGGCGCCGAGAGTTTGTTTCCAACCAACCAGCGTGCAATTTCGTCCATTGTCATTTGGTAGATTTGTTCTTGCGGTATGCCCTGGCTCTTCGGCACTTTCAAAGAATGGTCGCCGCCTTCGATGATGTGGAGGGTGGCGTTCAACTGATGCTCCTTGATCGTGGCTCGCAATTCATCCGGGGTGCCGAAGCCATCCCGTGAACCCTGCACAAAAAGCATTGGCGCCTTGATTTGCGGCAGGTGCGCGTCGCGAAGCTTATCCGGCCGACCGGGTGGGTGAAGTGGGTAACCAAGGAAAACCAGCGCGGCAATTTCTGGCACACTCTCGGGTTCGGCGGCAACTTGAGAAGCGATTCGCCCGCCCATCGACTTGCCGCCGATTGTCAGCCGGTTCCCTTTCAGTTTCTTATTCTGCGTAGCCGCTTCGATCACCGCTCGATAACACGCTTCCAGTTTTGCTTTAGGATCGGGAGCACCACGCCGCTGCTCCATGTAGATGAAGTCGAAAGTAATCGTATCGAAACCGCGTTCCGCCAGGCCGGCTGCGAACAGACGCATGAACGGATGCGATTGCCCGGCTCCGGCGCCGTGGCCCAGAATCAGCGTCGTGCCTGAACGTAGTTTCTTCTGAGCGGCATAGAGGTACGCAGTAACGCTGTCGCGGTCGTTAACTGTGATCGTTATTTTTTCTGGATCCATTGTCGTCGCTTCTTTTGGAGTGCGCTGACCTTACAAGCGCCCCAGCCGGGCTGCCCGGCCGGGGACCCCGCTTCAGCGCTTTAGTCGGTCGCGACCTGTCGCGACCATGGTTGACTTGAATGTATGTTGAGAATGTGGCGTCAGGTTGGCCGCAGACCTAAAGCGCTGACAGGTCAGCGCACTCCAAAAAATCGCCGGTACGTGCGTCCCGCCCCAACAGCTACTAATTGACCTGCGCGTAGGAGTCGTGTTTGATCTCAACTCAAACTGACCTTCGGGAGAAATGCAGTTGTCGCCCTCGCCTAACATTCGCACTAATTCACTGGTCGTTCCTGGCGCTTTGACGGCTGCAGTCTATTTATTCATTTGCCTCTTCTACGTCAAAGGCCCACAAGCCCATTCCAAAACCTCCCGAGAATTGTTTGCATGGTTTTTCTGTAGCGCGTTGTTGTTTCTTTTTTGGAAAGGTTATCAACGAATCAACCAGGCGGACAAGCCGCCGATTCGAGTGATTGTTATTTTCGCGGGCCTCTTTTGTTTGCTTGCTTTCCTGACTGTGCCCTTTCATTCCACCGATGTCTTTGGTTACATCAATCGTGGTTGGCAACAAGTCCACTACGGACAAAACCCTTATGTTCATCACCTGAACGACATTCCAAACTGGCGCCAGGATCCAATGTTGCGAGAACACTGGATCTACAATCCGAATCCGTATGGATTTTTGTTTACATTGCTGGCACGGTTGCTGGTGCGGCTAAGTTCCGGCAACTGGTGGGTAGCCCTGGCGCTTTTCAAAACCGTAAACGTGCTCACTTACGCCGGAACCGGTTGGCTGCTGTGGTCAGCGTCGAAGCGCGTCTCGTACCTCAGACCCGAAACAGTCTTATATCTTTTTCTGTGGAACCCGTTGATACTCCTACATCACATCGCCAACGGCCATAACGATTTGCTGGTCGGCTTTCTGGTTGTGCTCGCCGCTTATCTGTCGCTCACAAAGAAGTACTTCTGGATTGTTCCCGCTTTGGCTGCCGCTACACTGCTGAAATTTGGACCCGTACTGCTGATTCCTCCGGCGCTG
>DASZDU010000009.1:0-14232 GCA_035941655.1 Pyrinomonadaceae bacterium
AAAACCCTTCAACAACATTTCGAACGGCGAAGCCTGAAGAGTTTCAGCCTCAATAAACTCCCGCACCTCCGGATCTTCGTAAACGGCTCGCGAAATAATCACATCGTCCGCGGTCGATAAACCTTCAAGCCGCGCGGCCATGTTGACAGTTGAACCGAAGTAGTCAAGTCGATCGTTGAGTGTGACTGCAATACAGGGCCCGGTATGAATTCCTGCTTTCAACTTCAAAGGCGCAGAACCGTCAGCCGGCGCGGCCAGCAATTCCTGCGCGTTGAGCATCGCGGTCAATGCCGAGACGGGCTGGCGAAACACTGCCATTACGGCGTCGCCTATGGTTTTCACGAGTGCCCCGTCTGCTTCGGCGATCACTCTTTTAAGAACGTCGAAGTGATTCATCACACGGCCGAATGCGGTTGCGTCTCCGATTTCTCGATACAGTTGAGTTGAGTTGCGCAGGTCAGTGAACAGAACGGTTAGAGTGCCGACGGAAATTTGTTCCCCGGGGCGAAGCGCCTCGTTGGAGAAGAGGTCGCGGAAAATTTGTAAGGCCGTAACTTCCGCCGCCGTAGCAGCCTGGTCGCCCCATGCCAAACGCTCGAGGATCAGCAACTGTTCGGCGCTCGTGGTATTTTTCAGTTGCAACGACGATGGGTTGGCGAGCCTGAGCTCGTGAATGGGCCAGCCCGCTTCGGAAATCGTAACGCTCGCCGTCGCCGATCCATCATCAGTTACAGTCACATCTTGTCCGCCCGAAAGTTCCAGGGCACGGAGGCGATACTTACCGGGCTCCAGCGGCAACGCCAGCGCGCGTTCGGATTGCGCCGGCAAAAGTTGTTGCGCCACGATGTGTGGCGTCTTCTGCGGACTGCCCATGCAGAAATTCTGCGACGTGACCTGCCGCAGCAGCGCATTGGGCCGGAAGGTGAGTTCCACAAAGCGATCGAAGTTAACTGTGAAATCGATCCGGCACGTCTCGCAGTGTACCTGGGAACTTATCTCGCTTAGGGACCCGCCCGTTTCCCCCGCGCCGCGACACAACGGACACAACAACTCCCAGCGGAGGTCCAACAAACCAAAACGCGTGGAACGCAGGCAAGTTTCCAGCACGGCGCGTCGAGGCAACTCCCATCTATCCGCCAGAGCGTAAGGACGAATTCGCGCGGCTGCGAAGTCGTCGGCACTTGCCACAAAATTAACGAGCTGGCTGACCACCTGCGCATCCTCGCCTTCCGCGATCAGCTTCTCGCTAATGGATTGCAGCCGACTTTGGGCCGCAGGCGCCAACTCCACCTCTTCATCCGACGTGGCTTCCGTCTGCGCCAGAGCGAGCTCATCGTACTTACGGAAAACTTTGGCAAAACGTCGTGCGCTCGAAAACTTCATCTGCAGCGAAACCAAAATTGCGCCGAGCATCGTCCTTGGTTTCAGGCGCAGATCGTAACTTAATTTCGTGCCGCCGCCCGGTCGGGGTACGAGCTCGGCGAGAGCGCGCAGTTCTACTATCGGTCCTTTGCTGTAGGAGCGCACGACGCCGAAACGCGTCGGCTTGATCCATTCAAACGGCTGCTCTTCCCATTCCACGGCCATGCCATACATGGAAAGACGCAGCCGCCGGCGCGCGTTACGCAATCGTCCTCTCGTTGTTTTGGCAGTCTCAACTGACGGCACGCCGGTGTCGCGATTGAAACGGTTCGTATCTGCAACGAATGGCCACAGCTGTTCGGGGTCCGCTTTTAGATCGTAATCCCAGTGGTAATGAAGTTCGGGGTAAGACATTGACGGGTCAGGAATCACATTGCGAATTGGGAGTGAGAACTAGATTTTCCATTTTCCATATCAAATTTTTCATTCGCGAATTCAAGTTTGGAGTGCAACGTGCTCGTCGTTGTGAACCTGTTCTTAGGCCGCCCGTCTTATTCACAGCTGGCTTTAGCCAGGTGGCGAAGTTGCCGCAAACAGTAAACCGTTTAAACGGTTTCCCGGTTTCGTTGTGTGCGCTGGATCACCTGGCTGAAGCCAGGTGTGAATGAGAAAAGAGCAACAAATGCTGATCTCGATGTGTTGCGCCTCAAACTTTGAATCCACAACTGATAAATATTAATGGAAAATGGAAAATCTTATTTTCTACCGTGTGACTTGCAGCTTATCAAACTTCCTTGTACTCCGAGTCGACATCCTCAGTAGACGAAGCGACGCGGTAGTTTCTTGATTGCACCTGCGTGGTGATAAGCAGGTCCTTCTTCGTCTTCAGCAGGTCGGCGCGGTTGTAAACCGAAAGCTCGAAATTATACCCATGTGTAATCGCATCTTTCGGACACGCCTCTACGCAGTAGCCGCAAAAGATGCAACGGCCATAATCGATGTTGTAAACCTCCGCATAACGCTCATCGACGCCGATGCGTTCTTCGGGCAGACGAGGATCATCTTTAGCAACAATGTAAATGCAGTCAGACGGACAGGCGGCCGCACAAAGAAAGCAGGCCACACACTTTTCCCGGCCCAGCTCGTCCACATGCAGCAGGTGTTGTCCACGATAACGCGGCTGCACCGTGACCGGTTCTTCGGGATATTGCACCGTCCATTTCCGTTTGGGAATGTATGACAGGGTGACGGCCATTCCCTGGATGATGGCCCTGGTTGAATCAATTACATCGCTGATGATTGACATGATAAATCTCAGTGGTCGGTGGCCAGGGCCAGTGGTCAGTAATTAATAGTGATTCGACAACCATGCATTTCAGACTGGTCACTGGCCACTACTTCCCTAGGTTGCAACTCCCGGCGCCTCTTTCACCGGATCCACTTGCGAACTGATCGCCTGCCATCTTCCGTCGCGCCAAACAAACTTGTCTGTAAATTCAAAAGTCAGTTGCTGATCCTGATCGTTCTCGTCCTTCACGTCCAGCTTTATCAATCCCGTCAAGGAAGCGCGATCGCCGTTTAAGCTTACTTTCAAATTGCTAAACTCCCAATGCTGGATCGAGGTGTCGCGTTCAATGGTTTTGAGATATTCCGCTTTTCCCTGCGCTCGCCCGTCTGTAATGCCTACGTAATCGTCCGCCAGAATACGATTCAGTTTGCTCTTGTCGGCGTTAATGTTTGCTACTGTCCATTCATCCTCGAGCTTTTTCAGCTCGGTAAGCACCGCCTCGCGATCTGTCGGTGGCGGCGTGGAGTCGTCAGCGATTGAGTTGCTGTTCGCGTTGGCTGAATTCGAATTTCGGCTCTCAAGATTCGCGTTTGAATTTTGGCGGTTGACATTAGCATTCGTGGTATTGGTGTTAGTCGACGCCCGCATCATCCTTGGGATTAGCATCACCGCCGCAATTCCCACACCGCCAACCAACAAGGCCACTATAACTAGAATTCCCAACAGCCAGGGCCACGTTCGCCGCTTGCCTTCCGCTCGCGATCCGGGAGGGAGGTAGGAAGGTGGTTGATACGCGGGAGCGGCACTCTTCACATCATCCCGCGGCGAAGGCTTAACCAATGTTGCTTCGTCGTCAGGTGGTTCGACAGTCACCAATGGAGTTCCGTCGTCGACGCAAAAACTCAGGCTTCGATCGATAAACGTCTTGTTGCACGTGGGGCAGCGCTTCACTTTAGAGTTCTCTTCCTACTTGCCAGATACTTGATTCTATCGCCGTTCGCCTTCAGTTGCGACTGTGTAAGCTTTGACTCCTGGCGGCGTAACGCAAACTGTTAGTTTGCGTTCGCTCGGCTAATAATCAACTTGAGTAAAACCGAGCGCCTCGCAAACTAACAGTTTTTACGAGGTGGAGAGGTCCGCTAACTAATCCCGCTCAAAAAGATTCCAATTCCATAGAGAAGAATTAACAGCACAAAGACCACAAAATAGAGTGCGCCCGCGATGATGCCGCCGATCGCGAAACCTTTTCCGCTGTTTCTCGCCGGATCGTTCTTAATTTGCACCAGTGAGACAATGCCTAAGACCAAAGCGAGCGGCGCAGTCAGTATGCCAAAAGAACAACACCAGCCGACGGTCACACTCACTATTCCCAAAATGAAGGATGCGACGGCTAGACTCTGTTGCGGCCGGCTCGGATAAGCAGGTGGAGGCGGCGGAGTCCAGCCAGATTGCAAGGGCGATGGCGGAATATATTGCACCGGCGGCGGCGTATAAGGTTCCGGCATATCGAGCGTCGGTTGCTCGCTGGGGCTCACGCTCGGTGGCATGCGCTGACTGTGAAGCGTCGCTTCGGGTTCGGCGGTCGAGTTTGGAACTTCGATTAGGGAGGTGCCATCCTGCGTGCAGAAAGTTAGCCACTCATCGACAAACTCCTGATTGCATTTTGGACAGCGCCTCATAGTTTGGAGTGCGCTGACCTGTCAGCGCTTTAGGTCCGCCGGCGGCTTGACGCCGGCTTAGCTGCATTGAATTTCAAGGTACGAAGGTTGCGGACAGGTCGCAACCGAGCCAAAGCGCTGACAGGTCAGCGCACTCCAAGACTAAACCAACTCGAGTTGACTAAAGAAGTAGGCGATTTCGATCGCTGCGTTTTCATCAGAATCAGAACCGTGGACCGCGTTCTCTCCCAATGAACCGCCAAACTCTTTACGCAGTGTTCCCTCGTCAGCTTTTGCTGGATCTGTTGCGCCCATCAAGTCGCGCCAGGCTTTCACGGCGCTTTCTTTTTCCAGCACCATGACCAGGCATGGATCGCTCGACATGAATTCCGTCAGTCCGCCAAAGAAGGGCCGCTCGCGATGCACCGCGTAAAACCCTTCCGCTTCTTTCAGGGTCATGTGCAGTGTTTTCAATGCGCGCAGCTTGAAACCCGCGTCGGTGATGCGCTGGATAATATTGCCGATGTGACCCGCGCGCACCGCGTCAGGCTTAATGATTCCGAATGTAAGTTTACTCATCGCGTAGGTTCTTAGTTCCCTTCCCGGTAGTTCTCAATGAACTTTGTACTTTGAACTTCGTGCTTTGAACTTTGTACTTTGTACTTTGAATTTTGAGCTTTGATTTCTGAACTTTGTGGCTTGACACTTTTGTGTGTTGCACCGTTTGAGCAGCTCGAAGTTCAAAGCACAAAGTTCAAAGTACAAAGTTCAAAGTTCAGCTGTTTAGCGCCTGCTTCATTCCTGTCCCAATATCCGCAGGCGATCGGACGACATGAATGCCGGCGTCTTCAAGCGCTTTCATTTTTTCCGCGGCAGTTCCCTTGCCACCGGCGATGATCGCGCCGGCGTGCCCCATGCGACGCCCCGGCGGCGCCGTTTGTCCGGCGATGAAAGCGACGATTGGCTTGGTAACATTTGCTTTGGCAAACGCAGCTGCTTCTTCTTCCGCTGTTCCTCCGATTTCGCCGATCATCACGATTCCGTCAGTCTCGTCGTCGTCCTGAAACAAACGCAACGCATCGACGTGTGTGGTGCCCACAATCGGGTCGCCGCCAATCCCAATCGCCGTTGACTGGCCCATACCGAGCGCCGTTAGTTGTCCGACAGCTTCATATGTCAGCGTGCCTGAACGTGAAACTACGCCGATGCGTCCTTCGCGATGGATGTGGCCGGGCATGATCCCGATTTTGCATTTGCCGGGACTGATAATGCCGGGACAGTTTGGCCCAATGAGTCTGGTGGGTTTGCCGTCGAGATATTCTTTCACCTTAACCATGTCGAGTGTCGGGATTCCCTCAGTGATGCAAACAACGACAGCGATGCCCGCCTCAGTTGCTTCCATCACCGCGTCGGCAGCAAATGCCGGAGGCACATAGATCACCGATGCATTTGCGCCGGCCTCTTTGACCGCGTCGGCAACGGTATTGAAAACCGGAATGCCTTCGTGTGTTGTTCCGCCTTTGCCGGGTGTCACACCGCCAACGATGTTGGTTCCATACTCGACCATCTGTTTGGTATGAAACGTTCCTTCTTTGCCTGTGATCCCTTGCACCACCAGGCGCGTACTCTTATCGACGAGAATGCTCAAATGTGCTGCTCCCGAAAATCAAAAATGAATTGCAAAATGAGGGCGGAGTATAACAACTGGCATCGGAACCCACAAAAGATGCGGCGATAAGATGGTAGGTACTTGGTGTCCGATAAGCTTTAGCTTGTCGAATCGCCGCGACAAACTAAAGTTTGTCGGACAGCATCGTTTGGCGCAGCAACTTCTATAGGCTTAGACACGCGCCCGTAGCCGAAAAAAACGATTAGCACGGGAATCAGTAACGCCAGATTGCGAAGTGCCGTGCTGACCCCCAACTGGCTCGCAAGGATGCCGCCGAAACAGCCGCACTCGAGCGGTTCACCATGAAGCACATAAACGTAATAGAGAGCGTAGCCGGCAAATCCTACCAACAACAGGCCGGCTAACAGCGCTCCGACGCGAACTGTTCTCGGAATCAGCAGCAGAGCAGCCGTTATCACTTCCACTACAATTACGGCGACCGTCACCGGCCACATCCAACGCGCGTAGTTGAATCCGGAGGCGGCGAGAAGTTCGCCTACATTGGTGGCGAACGCCTTCGCAATCGCTAGTTTTGCGCCCGCTGTAAATAGAAACAAAGCCGCCAAACCGAAGCGGCTAATTTGAACTACGACGCGAAAGAATTTTTGACGGGTCATGATTCAACTGGTTCGTGTATGTTCATAATCGCGATTCGTGTAATTTTGTGGTTAGTCTTAATTCGTCGGCGAACGAATAAATCATGAAATTACACTAGAGTCTCATCGCAAGGCTGAGCCTACGCTGCTAGTGCGACCACTTTCTCAGCGGCGTCCTTCATGCCGTCGGCAACGGTGAAGTTGAGACCCGATTCGCGAATCACGCGCTGGCCTTCTTCTACGTTCGTTCCTTCCAATCTCACAACAACAGGAACTTGTATGTCGAGTTTCTTCGCCGCTTCTACCACGCCGCGCGCCACCATGTCGCAGCGTACTATCCCCCCAAAAATATTTATCAAAACTGCCTTCACGTGTGGGTCCGCCAGGAGAATTCGAAACGCAGCCTCTACTCGCTCCTGCGAAGCGCCTCCGCCCACGTCGAGAAAGTTTGCTGGTTCGCCGCCAGCCAGTTTGATGATGTCCATGGTAGCCATTGCCAGGCCCGCTCCGTTAACCATGCAGGCGATGTTGCCGTCGAGCTTGATGTAATTAAGGTCGAATTTTGATGCTTCGATCTCCAGCGGATCTTCTTCATTGAGGTCGCGTAGATCAAGAAACTCTTTGTGACGAAACAAAGCGTTATCGTCGAAGTTTACCTTTGCATCAAGCGCTATCAGCCTGTTGTCCTTAGTCAGCAGGAAGGGATTTATCTCCATCAATGAAGCATCCATCTGTTCGTAAGCCAAATAGAGCGACTGCATAAACTTCACGGCCTGATTTATTAGATCGGGACGAATACCGAGACCAAATGCCAGTTTGCGGGCCTGAAACGCGCGGAAACCGACTGCCGGATCCACCGTCTCCTTCAGAATTTTTTCCGGTGTATCAGCCGCAACCTGTTCAATGTCCATCCCGCCGGCTTCCGAAGCCATGAACACCGGTCGTCCCGACGCACGATCAAGCACGATGCCCAGATAGAACTCCTTATCGATTGGCAAACCCTCTTCGATCAGTAGCACGCGCACTTCGCGGCCCTCTGGTCCAGTTTGGTGAGTAACCAATTTCATTCCCAGCATCTGCCGGGCAAGCTCGCGGGCTTCATCCGCACTTTTCGCGAGCTTCACGCCGCCGCCCTTGCCGCGGCCGCCCGCATGAATCTGCGCTTTGACTACCACCACATCGGTACCGAGTTCTTTGGCCGCATGGTACGCATCTTCCGGTGAGCGCGCCACGATACCGCGCGGCACCGGCACGCCAAACCGTCTCAGTAACTCCTTGCCTTGATACTCATGAATCTTCATTCGACACCCTTGGCGATCAACGACCATCGCCTCGCGAAAATAATTTGTCTGATTAGAGCGGATGGAGTTTAGCGGTACAAATCTGATGACTGCAAGCCATCAGTAGGCGCAGAATGTGTAACTCGAACCCTCAATCGCTACCAAGGAGGCACGCATGGCCGACCTAATAGTCTCGTCTCTCTCAAACTTGCAGAACGAAGTTCGCTATGGCGACAACCATACGTTCATTACTGACGAACCGGTCGCGGCTGGTGGTGACGATGCCGGTCCGGATCCGTATACGTTGCTGCTGGCCGCGCTCGGCAGCTGCATTTCAATGACCGTCACGTTATACGCGAGAAGAAAAGGCTGGCAGCTGGACCGTGTGATCGTGCGTTTGCGGCAAAATAGAATTCACGCGGATGATTGTGCTGAGTGTGCAGAAAACACTGAAGGGTACGTTCATCGTATTCAGCGCAACGTTTCGTTTGAAGGAAAGCTGACCGCGGAGCAACATACGCGACTACAGGAGATCGCGCATAAGTGTCCGGTGCATAAAACTATCACGTCATCCATTGTGATCGGCGAACTGCATGATAATTAGCTCCGCTAATTAAAGAGGGCTTCCAATCAAATTTGAATGGAAGCCCAAACTGGTCGGGACGCCGAGATTCGAACTCGGGGCCTCACCCACCCCAAGGGTGCGCGCTACCAGGCTGCGCCACGTCCCGTAAATCGCTGCTAGTATCTCCGCAAAAAAGTTGTAACGCAAACTGTTAGTTTGCTGTTGCCGCGACACTTGCTCGCAGCCGCAATACATCAACGCATGGTGCTCAATGTTTTTTGGAGGGAGTGTCGAGCATGGCGAGAATTTCGCGCAACTCAGCGGCGACTTTGCGAACCGTCTGCCTGTCTTTCACCGTTCTTGTCCCGGACTTTGAAATAGGGCTGCCCTCAGTCGTCTCTCCTGACGCGCTGGATCCGTTTGCTTCAGAATTGTCGTCATCCTCGGAAGAAACTATTTTTAGTTTGCCGCCGGCGCGTAGATCATTTGCCAGCCGCTTCTTGGCGCCGGCGATCGTGTACTGATCTTCGTACAGCAACTCTTTGATACGCAGCGCAATCTCCACGTCACGTTTTCGATATACGCGCTGGCCCGCGCGATTCTTCTGCGGCGCCAGCATCGCAAACTCCGACTCCCAATAGCGCAGCACGTGGGCCTGCACACCGGCCAGCTCACACACCTCGCCAATTTTGAAAAAGAGTTTTTCAGGAATGGCTACGACAGAACGTCCCATAATCGATGCGACCGCTGTTCTTCCTGGCAACAATTGGGCAGGATAGAAAGTTAAAGGGAGACTAATGGCTGGATTGCCAGCAGCTCGGCGAGCCGACATGTTACTGCCGAGCCTTTGCCGTGTCAATAGTTACACTTAGCGCAGCTGAGTTAAAACTAATTCTTAAAAGTATCGCTTCAGGGAGGAAGACGTAACCTGCAGAGTAATCCGGTGGGGGCATTGCGGAGCGTGCCTGATCCTGGCCGCAGAGCGGCCAAATGTTTATAGCTTGCAATGGTTCGAAGAATCTTAGCTCTGAAGGAGCGGGATGGAAGCTTGGAGCGCCTTTGTATTGATTTAGTCGACGGTGTCTTTATCGTCACAAAGGAAACTAACCACGAAATAACACTAACGATCCGAAACTACACTAATCAGCGTTGGCTGTATTTTGATCGTCAAGTTATAATCCGCGTTCTACTCGCAACAACCGCTGTCGCAAACCGGAGGCTTATTCCTAACAGTGCCTATATCTCCAGCTTCACCGCCCGTTTTTCGGCTCGCCTCTCGACTAGATGACATTGGATTTTCAGACATCGTCAACATTCGCAATCGCATAATGAAGCTGCGCGCGGATGGCGCCACTGTCTTTCAATTCGAAGGCGGTGAGCCTTACATGCACACACCGGATTTTGTGAAGGAGGGTATGAGACGGGCGCTGGAATCAAACAAGACACGCTACGCTCCATCGTCCGGCATTCCGGAATTACGAGCGGCGATTGCTGACAAGCTGCGAAATAAAAACAAGGTTCCGGCCCAGCCAAGAGATGTGATTGTAATGAACGGCGGCATGCAGGGATTGTTCGGCGCGTTTCAGTCGGTAGTAAATCCAGGCGACGAAGTGCTCGTGTTCTCTCCTTTTTGGACTCCTATCAAAGATCTGGTGGCTTATTCGCAAGGCACAACTGTTCTCGTTCCCACCGGTGAAGCGCGTGTGCAGGGATTCGAACAAACACTCGAGCGCTATTCAAGCGATCGCACGAAAGCCATCTACTACAACACGCCGCAGAATCCAAGCGGTGTTGTCTTTACTCGTGAAGAGGCGCAGGCGGTTGCGCGTTTTGCGCGTGAGCGCGATCTGGTGGTCATTGCTGATGAGGCCTACGAAGATTTGGTCTACGACGGCGAACACGTTTCCATCGCTTCGCTCGAAGGCATGTTTGAACGAACGATTACTGTGTTCACGCTATCGAAGTCGTATGCGATGACAGGCTGGCGTCTCGGTTACACGGCCGGCGCGGAGCCGTGGATGACGGGCCTTGCGAAGACGACCCTCTATTCTTCAAACGGAGTTTCCACGCCAACACAATGGGCGGCGCTGGCAGCTTTCACGGCTGAGACGGATATGTTGGAAACTAACCGTCTCGCGTATCTCAACCGCCGCAATTTACTTTTGGCCGGACTCAACGAGCTGGGACTCCATTGCGAAAATCCTGCGGGCGCGTTTTACGCTTTCCCCGACGTCTCGCGAATTAGCAGTAACAGCCGTGAGGCTGCCGAGATATTGCTCGAACGGGCGCAAGTCGCAACCGTTCCCGGTGTCGTCTTCGGCGAACATGGTGAAGGCCATCTGCGCTTTTCTTTTTCAACTTCTGTCGAAACCATCGAAGCCGGCCTCGATTCACTCCGCCGCAACCTTTAAGAAGTTTAGCCGCAGATTTTCACCGGTCATTACTGATTAAAACAAATACGACCAAGTTGTCGGCTTATCCGTAGCAGACAATTTGCTCCAGTTCTCATTCATACCGCCGCTTTAGCGCGGTGTTCGATTGGCCCAAAAACAATAAGAAACCGTTTAAACGGTTTCCCTTGTCTGGTTACCTGAAATCACCGAGCTAAAGCCGCGGTGTGACTGAGATTCAACTACAACAGTACTTGTGTTGTCTGTGGCCGTAGTTACTGTCTTGTTTCTACGCTAATCTGTGTTGGACCAATGAACGAATTCGATTTCATCGAAAGGATTAGAAAACTCGCCAGCGAACGCGGGGACGCCTTCGGCGTGGTGCGTGGGATCGGAGACGACGCAGCGGTGCTCAAATCGTTCGCCGGAAGCGACGTGGTTGTGAGTACAGACCTGCTCGTTGAGGACGTGGATTTTCAACGCCATACTGCGCAACCAGATTTACTGGGCCACAAGGCGCTCGCAGTCTCCCTTTCGGACATTGCGGCCATGGGTGCACGGCCGCGCTGGGCGCTGCTGTCGGTCGGAGTTCCCGAAGGCATCTGGAATTCCGGGTTTATGGATGAGTTCTACTCCGGTTTTTTCCAACTCGCGAAGCGCTACGACGTCGCACTTGTCGGCGGCGATGTCTCCCGCACTGGGAGCAAGATCGTAATTGATTCGATCTTGCTTGGAGAGTCTGCGAAAGCTGGGGCTGTCTTTCGTTCCGGCGCCCAACCGGGAGATCAGATTTTTGTGACGGGATTTTTGGGAGATGCTGCTGCAGGCCTGCGTCTGATCGAACGCGGCGCGCGACTGCATCAACGCACAACAACAGGTTCTTACTCCGACTCAGATGTCGAGCGAGACAATCATCGGCTCGATCCACTGTTACTTCGCCAATTAAAACCTGAACCTCGCGTGGGCTGGGGCCTGCTGCTTGGAGAGCAGCAACTCGCGACTGCGATGATCGACATCAGTGATGGCCTATCATCGGATCTCAATCATCTCTGCACTGAAAGCGAAGTCGGTGCTGTAATTGACGCTGCCGCGATTCCGATCAATCCGCTGGTAATAGAACTGACCGGACGACGCGCGCTGGATCCGCTGATGCTGGCGCTGCATGGCGGCGAAGATTTCGAGATGCTGTTCACAGTCGCGCCAACGAATGTAAATAAATTACCGCGTCGCGTTGATGGCGTTCGTGTGACACGCATAGGCGAGGTTGCGCCAGCTTCAGACGGAGTGCGCGTGCTGGAAGGTTCGCGAACGTGGACACTCGAGCCCGGCGGTTGGCAACACTTCAAAGGATGAAGGATGAAAGAAAACAGGGAGCATTTAGTTCTTCCCAGTGGCGAGGGCGAGACGAGCCACCCTTAGTTTCCAACTTCATCCCTCATCCTTCATTCTTCATCCTTAATTCTTCATACTTCATCCTTCATCCCTCAGCCTTGTACGTGGTTGACTCGCAATCAATCGCACCCTAGACTGCCAGCCATGCGCGTCCTTGTCTTCAAGGACGCGTATCTTTCGTAAACGAAGCCTATGCTTAGATTTCGCAACACACTTTCTGGGAAGGTTGAAGAGTTTCGCCCGCTGCGCGAAGGCGAGGTTCGCTTCTATTATTGTGGGCCAACCGTCTGGGACTACGGTCACATCGGCAACTTCCGCTCTGCAATCGCCGCCGACGTTGTGCGCCGCTATCTCAAGTTCAAAGGCTTTAAAGTCACTCACGTGATGAACATCACCGATGTTGAAGATCGGATCATCGCCAAGTCGCAGGAAGCCGGACTGAGCATTGATGACTACACGGCAAAATACATCGACGCGCTTTGGGAAGACTTTGATGCGCTCGGTTGCGAACGGCCTGAAATAATTCCCCGCGCGACCCGACACATTCCGGAAATGGTGGCGCTGATCGAGAAGCTCTTAGAAACCGGACACGCTTATGAATCGGAGGGTTCTGTCTATTACCGCATTGCTTCTTTTCCCGAGTATGGGAAGCTTTCGAAGATCAACTTTGCCGGCAACATAGCCGGCGCCAGCGATCGCGTCGATACCGATCGTTACGACAAGGAAGACGCGCGCGATTTTGCACTCTGGAAGGAACCTGCGTCGGAGACGGAGCCAGCCTGGGATTCGTCCATCGGTCGTGGACGACCGGGCTGGCATATCGAATGTTCGGCAATGTCAATGAAGTACCTGGGCGAAACGTTCGACATCCATGCCGGCGGCATCGACCTCGTATTTCCCCATCACGAAAATGAAATTGCGCAGAGCGAAGGCGCAACGGGAAAAGAGTTTGTTCGCTACTGGATCCACTTCGAGCATCTGAAGGTCGAAGGCGAAACGATGTCGAAGTCGAAGGGCAACTACTACACCTTCCGCGATGTGGCCGCCAAAGGATATTCAGCCGGCGCCGTTCGTTATTTTCTTCTGAGCGTTCCCTACAACAAGCAGATCAATTTTACTTTCGACGCGCTTAATGGCGCCGAGAAAACCGTGGCGGGTCTGCGCGATTTCAAAGCACGGTTGAACGAAGCCAAGGCAAGTACCGGACTGAACGAAGAGTTGCACGCGGCGACTCTGGCTGCGGCCCAGGAATTTGAAGCGGGCATGGACGATGACCTCAACACGTCCATAGCGCTGGCCGTTATTCATAACCTAACGCGCGTGGTGAATACCGCGCTTGCCAGGAAGAAACTGCAGCAAGAAAACAAAACTGAGTTGATTGAACTGCTGAAACGTTTCGACAGCGTCTTGAATATCTTCGGCGATGAATCGCGAGAAATGCTCGACAGCGAAGTCCAGAGTTTGATTGATGAACGTCAGGAGGCGCGCCGCCGCCGAGACTTCGCGCGCGGCGACGAGATTCGCGACGAGCTCGCTGGCCGCGGCATAATCCTGGAGGACACCAAGGACGGCGTGCGCTGGAAGCGAAAGTAGAGCTTCTTACAGTCCGCCTGGTGGACGAATGAAAATAGCCTACCGATTCCTCGGCGGGAATCTCGTATGGTAAGAAATGAGTCCGTTTCGCGGACTGGAAAAAAGGATCATCGAGAGCCACTCGATGATCCTTTTTGTTAAGCCGGCACGTCCCTGGCCGGCACCGCAAACTTACGAGCCGGGAGCGCAGACCTCTTGTCTGCATCATGTTTGTGATCTCAGCAGCAGGCAAGATGCCTGCGCTCCCAACTGAAACGACTAGTCTGCATCAACGTTAGTGGTCGCGTAGCAGCAGGCAAGAGGCCTACGCTCCCAGCTTAATGATCCTCAGTTAGAAGCCGGGCGGAGGCGGCGGCGGGCCGTGATGTCGACCTGGGCCGCCGGGACCGCCAGGTCCACCGTGACGCTTCATCATCTCACTAGCCTTGGCCTTTTGCTC
>DASZDU010000010.1:0-16075 GCA_035941655.1 Pyrinomonadaceae bacterium
AAACCCTTGCGGGCCGCACCATTTCACCCATCACCCAGTGTTGAGATTTCAAATCTCAGATCTGAAATTTCAAACCAGGCTGGTTTGCTTTCTGTTGCACTTGTCGTCGCCCGGAATCTTAGATCTCAAATTTGAAATCCAGACTTTCGGGTGCCCCGCCGTTAGCGGGCTCGCTGCCCTGTAGTGTTCGGACTTTCCTCTCCTGGATCAATTACTCAAGCCTGATGATTCAGATGTAATCCGAAAATGAAGGACCTGAGTGACTAGATTACCAGCAGCGACCGCCCGACCTGTTTCACTTGCTAGGCGGGCAAAGTATACCAAGACGTGTTCAACGCGTACAACCAGTAGGACAGGCATTCTGGCTTGGCGAGCGTAGCTTTAACCAATGGAACTGCAAAAGTTAGATTTTCCATTTACCATTTCAAAACTTTTCATTTGCTATCGCCGGCAGTAGCCGCCCACAGTTTAAAAATTACCTTGCACACGCTGTGGGAGTTACAACGGTGTCAGCGTAAGGCTGTCGAAATGAATCTGAGCGTGCAAAACGATCGCAACGTAGTCTTCACGCATGTTCATATTGGCGTATAATCCGTCTACTACCTGGATTGCCTGAGATCTTTTCGGTCATCCAGGCACTTCCTTCGCTAAGGCGAACGTTGCCGGCGTGCTAGCGCCGTTGCGTAGTGACTTCTCATTAGCCAGTGGAGACTAGTCATGAAAAGTATTCTGCCCCTGCTCCTTCTTTTGATCTTCTCCCCGCAAAATCAGAGTCCGGTTGTTTCTGGTGATGCTCCGCCCGTGAGCGTAGTCAGTTTCAAGTGGTTCAAGGATCGCCAATCACCGCCGCAAAATGAGCCCAGCAAAGCGCCGGCGGCGGCGATGATCCCACAGAACAAAAACTACGAACGGAACCGCAGAGGTAATATGTCACCGGGAGAACGCGATCCGAATCTCGACACCATGGACGGCCGCAGTGCGGCCATGGAAAAGGCGGTCCAGGACTCACGCGCGCCCAAACCGGTAGATGGTTTCGCCTATCGAGCAAAGATACACAACGGGACGACGAAGCCGATAGAGATCGTTTTTTGGGAATATCAATTCACAGGATCAGTCGGTGGGGCACCTCTGTTACGAAGGCAATTTCTTTGCGGTGTAACTTTGAAGCCGGAAAAGGATAAGGAACTGCAGGCGTTTAGTTTGTCCGGACCGCATGACGTTATTGACGTGGGTACGCTGGCCAAAAAATCGCCTGACCCCGGCGCAGATAAGGTTGTAATCAACCGCATAGAATTCGCCGACGGCTCGATCTGGCAGCGGAAGGATTGGAACTTCGGCGAAGTAAGACTGAGCTATGCACGTGCCGTCGCCACGCCGTGGGGCACGGAGATGTGCCGCGGACTGTAAAAGTCCAACGTCCAATGTCTAAGTCCAACATCTGTTTTCCGAAGTAGGTTATGTAAAAGCCGGCGAGTGGACTCGTGCATTTAGCGCGCGACTCTCCTGACCCAGAACATATCGCGCATGTGATAGTCGGACGAGGAGCCGGCGGAAATATCAATGTAGCGTGGTGAGATAAAAGCAGCGTGAGGTTCGTAGTCGATGCGGCTGGTTTCCGGGCGTTGGATTACGCCGCCTCTAACCTGGAATTTGTAAGATTTAACTGGCTGTCCGTTAGCCTTAAGAATGATGCTGTAGTCAACAAAAGGCCCAACAGCAATCGGGCTGCTGGGCCCTTGCGAGTTGAAGAACAAAAAATTCGCATAGCTAAGAGTTTTATTCTTTTGGCAAGCTCTATTCGGATTACACCTGGTATTCAAATCGCGCGACGTCTGACTCGCCAAGGATCACGGTGTCACCACTCTTCAAGACAGCTTCTGTGACTCGCTCCGAGCGCGGGTCGTTAATAAACGTCCCGTTGCGGGATTCCTGATCCACAATCTTGACGAGAGCATCCTTAACGCCAATCCAAAGGTGCCGCTTCGAGATGCGCGGATCAGAAACGACGATTTGTGAAAGGCTGGCTTCACGACCGATATAGGATCCTTCGGGTTGAACGTCGAATTCCTGACCCGCCAGCACACCCGAAACAAATTTTATTCGACCATAATCGATCGCGACTGTGTTCTCTCGCGTGATGGCAACCGTACGTGAGGGGTCAAAATCGAGAGAACCCGAATCGACCACAGGAGTTGATGCTTCAGCAACGTCCGACCGGATCTCTTCCATCGGTGGTGGAGCTTCGTATACCGGCGGTGGGAGATCAGCTGCAACCGCAGCTTCAGATAGTCCCGGCGCCGGCTCTTCGGAATACGAGGGCAACGGTGCCTCCGCGACCGCTCTGCTGGAAACTTCAGGCGTCAGAACGGCAGCTTGTTGCGCTTTCTTCTTTTTCCGCATCACGAAAAAAATCACCAATCCGATGACCACGACCAGGACAAATAAAAACAGCAGCAACAGGACCACGCCGATAATAATCCAGGTAGAAGAGTCGGCGGCGTCTTGCAATGCGAGAGCGATGAAACTGTGGTTCATTTGTTGATGCTCCTTGGACAGTAACTATGTAATGTTCAGGCGGAGAAGTTTAGCCCAAAAACCGTCTGCCCAGTTCATAAATCTTCAATTGGAAACTTATGGTGAACGACGACACCAGACCGTGCTTCTAGTTGAATTCCAAACGAATGTCAATGTTGAGGGCCTTTCGTACTGTAACTGAACGCCGTCTGCAAGCGCGCGTATGCTTTTCCCTGTGTAGCACACGCAGCGCTTGGGTTTCAGCCTCTTATCGCTTATGGGTTGCCATAGACCGCGCTGGCACGTTGGTTGCCAAATTTACTGTGATCAAATTAGCCAATAATTCAGGGAGATACCGATGAGTAATAGAGTTTTAAGTCTCTTGTCACTTGCAGTTTTCGCAGTAGCAACCGCAGCCTGCAGTACCACTGACAACGCCAATGCAAACATCAATGCCAATACCGGTGCGCCCGTCGCCGCGAACACTACGCGTCCGGGGCCGGACGGAACCGAGATTACTACCTCCGTCGATGCCAGCGGAGTCAAAACAGAGACCCGCGTATTCCACAACAACCCCCGAGTTGCGAAGGTTGTGGTTACCACGCGAAATGGTCAACGGACCACTACGGTTTACGCGCCGAGTGGCGAGTCAAAGGATCTTAAGGACGATGTTGGTGACGCGCTTGCTGTAACCGGCGAAAAACTAGCTGACGCAGCCGGGTGGGTCGGTGACAAGGCAGAAGATGTGGGCGGCGCAACCAAGGAAGGCGCTAAGGAAGTTGCCGACAAAACCGAGGACGCGGGCCAGAAAGTCGGAGCAGGCGCAAAGAAAGTCGCCGACAAGACTGTCTCGGGCGCAAAGAAAGCTGGTAGCGCCGTGAAGAAAGCTGTTACTCCTTAGCTCAAGAACTTAATGACGCGCGGTGCCAACAGGGGCGGCTTTCATGCCGCCCTTCTTTCCTGGACCTACGTGAACTGTCGCTTCACCCCGCGTTCATCCACGCAAATCCGCAGCTAATTAATTTTCGGGCGGTGTTATACTGCAGGCTGAACCAGTCTTGCGGAAACCTGATCCCGGGAGATGGCCTATGGCAGATACTACGCGGTTCACCATAATTTGTCCGTGCTGCGAAGCGACCCTGACGGTCGATTCGCAGACCGGGGCGCTCATCTCCCATGAGGAGAAGACCAAACCTTTAGCTTCATTCGATGAAATGGTCAAAGGATTGGACAAGCAGAAGCAGGTACGCGAACAGATCTTCTCGCAGGAATTGAGTTCGATGAAGGATCGCGACCGCATCCTTCAGGAAAAATTCCAGGACGCAATGAAACGAGCCGAAAAAGATAAAGACAAACCCTACCGAAATCCCCTCGACCTCGATTGACGTTCGCAATTTAAACCGAAACCATAACCCCCTTCGTAAGACTACCCTGCAACAATAAACGACGCGTTGATGATCGAACGTTCTAAAGGAACCGCTGAATTAATAATTTCGACGCGTAGCGTCGATATGAGTTTAGCCCGGCCTTTCAAGGCCGGGAAGAATCAACAACATAGGCTGCGTCGCGTAGCGACGCTTGAAAACGGGAACCAGATTCAATCGTGGCTACGCGACGAGAACCCAATCCATCCTAATCCCGGCGTTAAAACGCCGGGCTAAACTCATATCGACGCTACGCGTCGAAGGGGGTTAACTGTCGCTGACAATTCAAAAATTCGGAGTAACTTATGAAACAGCGAAAACTCGGAACTGTGCTGACGCTCGTAGTCGCGCTGCTGGTGCTTTCAACTTACAGCCTCGAGGCCGTGGCCCAGGTCTCTATCCCGCGTCTTAATTTTCAGGAAAAGACACTTGCGAATGGCATGCGTGTTTTAAGCGCGGTGGATCATTCGAATCCGACTGTGGCAATTCAGGTTTGGTATCACGTCGGTTCGAAGGATGACCCCGCGGGGCGTAGTGGCTTCGCCCACCTCTTTGAACACATCATGTTCAAGGCAACGAAGAATATGAAGTCGGAGATGATGGACCGCTTAACGGAAGACGTCGGGGGCTTCAATAACGCATTTACAAATCCCGATGTAACCGTCTACTACGAAGTCGTGCCTTCGAATTATCTGGAAACCTTATTGTGGGCCGAATCCGATCGGCTCTCTGGGTTGACCGTTGATGAACCAAATTTCAAATCTGAACGAAGCGTGGTCCAGGAGGAGTATCGCCAAAGTTACCTGGCGCCCCCCTACGGCATGCTTGAATATCTGATCGAGCAGCAGTCTTTCACCATGCATCCTTACAAACGCCCCACCATCGGCAGCATCGAAGATCTGGATGCAGCCTCGTTGGAAAACGTGCGGGCGTTCCACGAAACCTTTTATCGTCCTGACAACGCCACGCTGGTTGTGGTTGGCGATTTCGATCCCAAACAACTCGACGCCTGGGTGGCGAAGTACCTGGCGCCAATTCCGAAGCCCGCGATTCCGTTGCCGCGCGTTAACGTCAAGGAGCCCGAACGCACTGCCGAGCGCCGCATTACACATTACGCGGCGAATGTTCCACTGCCTGCGATCGCGCTTACCTATCTGACCCCCTCGGAAAAAAGTCCCGATGCGGAGCCGCTACAAGTAGCGGCGACAATCCTCGCGCAAGGCGAATCGTCTCGCTTGTACAAGTCTCTGATTTATGAACAACAGGTGGCGCAGAGCGCCGATGCCACTCCTGATCTGCGCGAGGATGCGAGCGTGTTCTATTTCAACGTGGTGCTCGCGAGTGGGAAAAAGCCGGAAGATGTCGAGCGAGTGTTGCTTGCCGAAATCAAGAAGATGCAGGACGCGCCGGTGAGTTTGGCGGAATTGAACAAAGCCAAAAACCAGTTGGTCACAAATGAGCTGCGCCAGCGCGAGACCAGCAACGGTAAGGCGCTGGCCCTGGGCTCGTCGGCGGTGTTGCTCGGCGATCCGAATCGGGTGAATACCGACCTGGCCCGGCTGCAGGCTGTGACCGCAGCCGACGTGCAGCGTGTCATGACGAAATATTTCACGGCCAACAATCGTCTGGTGATTTACTATCTGCCGGAAGCGGCGAAAACAGTTCCGACTACTTCTAAAACAGATGACTGCGATCAGCAGGACCACGCCCCGTCAAAGCTCAATCAGAACGGAGGGAAGGGAAAATGAAAACCTTATTTGCCTTGGGACTTTTTGCGTTATGCCTTTCCCTGTCGCCGGCAGTGCGTGCGCAAACGCCGCAAGCCACTCCACCTCCGCCCGCGGCTCCCCGTTCAGTGCAGTTTCCCAAACCCGTCGAGAAAACCCTGGCGAATGGCTTGCGAGTTATCATCATTGACCGGCCGGGTACACCACTCGTCACCGCGCAACTCGTAATCAAGAACGGTGGCGAAGTTGATCCGCCCGAGCTCGCTGGTCTCGGCAACATGCTCGCAGACCTGGTAACGAAGGGAACTGAGAAACGAACTGCTACCCAGATTGCGGAAGAAGTAGAAGCACTGGGCGGGTCGCTTTATTCCTCGGCGCGCTGGGACTCGACGCGCATGGGCGTCGATGTGATGTCGTCGAAGATTGGACCAGCGGTGGAGATTCTCGCTGATGTGGTGCGGCGGCCTACGTTCAAAGAGGAAGAAATTGAACGGCTGCGTCAGCAAACGCTCGACGACCTCACGGTGGAGTTGGGTGAACCAGGTTCGATCGCCCGCTACGTGGCGGCGCGCGTAATCTTTGGCGACGCGCCATATGGTCAGCCGCTGGCGGGGACGCCCGAATCCATAACGCGCATCAAACGCGAGGATTTCCTGAAGTATCACAGCCGCTGGTATCGACCAGACAACGCGATCCTGGTTTTTGGGGGCGACATCAGAGCCAAGAGCGCCTTTGCGTTGGCCCAACAATATTTCGGCGATTGGAAGAAACCGGTTGAGCCGTTGCCAACGTTGCCCGCGCCTAAACTTGTCGTTACTGCCGGACCGCGCGTCGTCGTCGTTGACAAACCAGACGCCGGCCAAGCTGCTGTGCTCGTCGCACGCACCGGCATCGAGCGCACCAATCCGGACTATTTTCGCGGTCTGGTTGCCAATTCGGTTCTCAGCGGTTATTCCGGCCGCCTGAATCAGGAGATTCGCATCAAGCGTGGGCTGAGTTATGGCGCCGGTAGCCAGCTGGATACGCGGCGCAACGTTGGGCCGTTTGTGGCTTCCGCGCAAACCAAAAATCAATCGGCCTTGCAAGTTGCGGAGTTGTTGTTAGGCGAGGTGGACCGACTTGCGACCGCATCCGTTCCCGATATCGAATTGAACCCGCGAAAAGCTGTGGTAGTCGGAAATTTTGCGCGCAATCTTGAGACGGCAGCGGGACTCGTGGCGCAAGTTGCGACGCTGGCGGTCTATGGGATCGATTTCAACGAAATCAACCGCTACATCGGCAACGTGCAGAGCATTAACGCAGCCGACGTACAAAAATTCGCCAGCTCGCATCTTGAGGCGAAGACGACGAGCATAGTCATCGTTGGCAACGCAAAAGATTTTCTGCAGGAGCTGCGCCAGAAATATCCGCAAGTGGAAGTAATACAAATGGAGCAACTGGACTTGAACACGGCCCTGCTCCGGAAGAAGCAACTGGCGGGGCCATAGGGGTTGCCGGGGACGCCCAGTCGCCTACACCTTCGCGGCGCCGACATTGTGTGGACGCATCGAAATCACAAAGCTTTTCCGCGCCGGGCCTTTTGGACCACAGACCAGGTCGCTACCCCTCCCCGTTCTGACTTCGTGTGGAGATCGTCACTCAAACCACAATGAGTGTTTCCCTAAGGTCCGTGTTTCGCGTGCTTCGCAAACTTATTGCCGGGTGGGTCGACGAATTCAGAACCGGGAGCCGTAGCGACCGGGTCTGTCGCCCGGTAGACACTGCCAGCGAATATTATGGAGACTGTGTACTTAATTACGGCTGCGAGACTCAGGTTTAATTAGCCCAATGGTTCTCCCTGATCGTATTCCACGTATGCCACGGCGTTGATTACATCGGATTCCGTCCACAAGTATCTCTTGCTGCCGCGGTCTACCCATGGACTGCGACCAGAATTCCAACAACCACTCTCCCTGAGTTCTCTTGTTGCATTTGCTTTTAAAGCAGCGAGTACTATTTCGGGCTTACAGGAGGCTGACACAACTGTATGAACGTGGTTGCTCCGAACATTTGTTGTCCAGAAGTCCCACTTCCGAATTTTGCACGTCTCGCGAATTGCTTTCTCGACGGCAGCTCTTTGGCGATTTCTCAGTTTGACGGGCGCGTGTCTGAGCAATTCTCGATTGTATTTTCGCCAACGGTCATTCGGAGGAAGTCGCGGAGTGCCATAGCGGTTATGAAATCGATCTACTGAGCCACGGATATCACCATGGAGCCAGGTACCGTAACAGCGAAACGTGATGAGATAAGCAAGCGGAAATTCCTCGTTGCGGAGTTCGAGTTTCATCTCAATACTCTATAACGCACGACGGACCAGGTCGCTACCCCTCCCCGTTCTAACTTCGTCGACCCACAGTGCAAGAGGTCTTGCGCGATACCAGCATGTGTTGAATGAGCTCGTTTTCGTTCTGAAACGGACAGGTCGAGCGAATCGTGATAGCTCGTACTCTCAGGTTATACTGCCCGCTCAATGCACCCCAACCTCCGCACATTTCTCGATCTGCTATCCAGAGAAAACGAAATCGTCACCATCGAAGCTGAAGTCGATCCGTATCTGGAGTTGGCTGAAGTTCACCGGCGTGTTATCGACCGGGCTGGGCCGGCGTTGCTTTTCAAACGGGTGAAGGGAAGCCGCTATCCGGTCGTCACTAATCTGTTTGGTACCCGGCGACGAATCGATCTTGCCTTTGGTCCGAAACCAGAAGCACTCGTGCGTGAGTTGGTTGAGGTTGCCGAATCGATACTACCGCCACGGCCTAAGGAGTTATGGAAGCATCGTTCGCTGGGGCGTGAGGTACTGAAACTTGGAACCAAAAACACTTCGCGTGCCCCAGTGACTCAGGTGTGCGATCAGCCCGCGCGTCTTGATGAACTGCCGGTGCTTACTACCTGGCAGGAAGACGGTGGACCCTTCATTACGCTCCCGCTCGTCTATACGGAAAATCCAATTACAAAGAAACACAACCTCGGCATCTATCGCATGCAGGTTTACGACGGCCGATCGACGGGCTTGCACTGGCAGATTCAGAAAGGCGGCGGCTTTCATTACACGGAGGCGGAAAGGCTCGGCCAGGCTCTGCCGGTGACGGTATTCCTTGGCGGACCGCCGGCGTTAATCCTCGCTGCTATTGCGCCCTTGCCAGAAGACGTTCCGGAGCTAGTGCTGGCATCGTTGCTTGCCGGCGGAAAGCTCAAGCTGACGAAGGACCCGCTCGCTGGGCCGCATCGATTGGCGGCGGAGGCTGAGTTTGCGCTTGTTGGTAAAGCAGCGCCACACAAGCGTCATCCCGAAGGACCATTTGGCGATCACTACGGCTATTACTCGCTTCAACACGACTACCCGGTTTTTGAAGTCGATGCTGTATTCCATCGTCGTGACGCGATTTATCCAGCGACGGTTGTAGGCAAGCCGCGGCAGGAAGACTTTTTTATCGGCGACTATTTGCAGCAGCTGCTCTCGCCGCTGTTTCCGTTAGTGATGCCGGGCGTGCGCGATCTGTGGACCTATGGTGAAACTGGCTTCCATTCGTTATGCGCGGCGGTGGTGCAGGAACGCTATGGGCGCGAGGCGCTGGTGTCTGGCTTCCGCATTCTTGGCGAAGGCCAGCTTTCGTTGACGAAGTTTCTTTTGCTTACCGATAGGGCGCAGGACCTGAAAGACTTCCCAAAACTGCTCGAACACGTTTTGGCTCGTTTCAATCCGGAAACGGATCTCTTCATCTTTTCAAACGTCTCGATGGACACGCTTGATTACACCAGCGGGCAGGTGAACGAGGGCAGCAAAGCAATCATGTTGGGACTGGGTGAAGCGAAGCGCGATTTACCGCGCGAGTTTCGCGCTGAACTGCCGCAAGGATTAACAGCGGCTGAGGTCTTCTGTGGCGGCTGTCTGGTAGTAGAGGGAAGAACGTACGCTGCCGATCCGGAACAGGCGGCGCGGCTGGCGAAAGATCCGGCGTTTGCTGGTTGGCCGCTTGTGATCTTGCATGACGACGCGAAGGTGGCCCGTTCAACGAAAGATTTTCTCTGGTCAACCTGGACGCGCTTCGAACCAGCCGCTGATATTTATGCGTCGGACACGAAGGTCCTCCGTCACCATCTCACTTACACGGGTCCTATCGTTATTGATGCGCGCACAAAGCCCGGCTTCCCAAAAGAGCTGATCGTCCGTGAGGACATTGGCGCGTTGGTTGAGCGTCGCTGGAGCGAGTATTTTCCGAGCCCAAACTCTGAAAGATGACGCTTGCTTTCCTCGTCGCTGCGGCTGTCTTGTGTGGAGTGGTTCTCCTCCTCATACGCGAGATTCGGCGGTCTCCAGGTCCTCTGAAATGGGGCAAGCGTCCTGCCTGGAAAAAGCGACTGCGAATCGCCCTGGTGCTGCTGTTACTGATGGTGGTTTGCGTTGGCATTTGGTCTGGCTTAATAGAGCCTAATCGGCTGGTTATTCATGCCGAAACCATTCAGATTGATGAGTGGCCAAAGGAGCTCAACGGTCTGCATATCGCGGTCATCTCCGACGTTCACACCGGCGGCCCTTTCATCGACCAGGAGAAGCTAAATGACATTGTCGAAAAGACGAATGCACTTCAACCTGATTTGATTGTGTTGCTCGGCGATTACATGTCGGGGAACAATTGGCATTCTCATCGGGTTGAACCGGAGATTACTGGAGCCGGGCTGAAGAACCTTCGCGCCCCTCTCGGCGTCTTCGCAGTTTTAGGCAATCACGATTGGTGGTATGACGGAAAGAAAGTCCGGCGCGGCTTTGAACAAAACGACATACGCGTGCTGGATAATGAAGTGGTGGAGCTTGACTGGCAGGGAAAATCTTTCTGGCTGGTCGGACTCGCCGATTTTTGGACCCGCCCACAACACATTAGCGAGATGATTGCGAAGACGCCGCCGGAGGCGACCGTCATCGCCATCACTCACAATCCTGATATTTTCCCGCAGATACCGCAGCGAGTATCGCTCTTGCTTGCCGGTCACACCCACGGCGGGCAGGTCAACCTTCCCTTCATTGGCACGCCGATAGTGCCTTCAGGCTATGGCCCAAAGTATACGGCGGGACACGTGATGGAGAACGGCCATCACCTGTTTGTCACTACCGGCATCGGTATTAGCATCTTGCCAGTGCGGTTTCGCGTACCGCCTGAGATTGTCCTACTGACTATCGGGAGTTGACGCAAATTAAGGTATTGATGCATCTTGACTCGAACTTCACACGATTAGTACCGAAATCAGAACCCCGACGCCTCGGGGTAGCGACCGGCCAGGGACTCAACAGTAAAAGCACGCAATCATTAAAAAGTCTTCAAAAGAACTTCAGTATTTGGCCGGTCGCTACCCCGAGGTGTCGGGGTTCTGATTTTGTGTTGGCTTGCTCGCCTTATCCATTGTTGCCGGCTTCAGTTCAATATTGAAACTGCATCAATACTCAAATTCACTTGTCGATTCGGCTCACAGCCGCTTGAACGTATACTCCCCGGTTGGATCAATTTCTTTGAGCGCTTTAATCTGCCCGTTCTCATCAACGAACTCGAACACTACATCGGCAAACTCCTGTACACGGAACTTGAGTCCTTTGTAAGGAATCAGCTTTTGTTCCGGCGCACCGGGGAAAACAACGTAGAGGCCGCTGCCTGGCTTCATTACCACCTGAAACTTCCCGCCGTTTGGCGTTTCATAAGTGCCAACGAGGCGTTTGACCAGTTCGTCATCGAGGGTCGCCGGTCGGCGCACAAACACTGCTTCGGCCTCATCGAGTGACATGGTGGCTTTGTCGATGTCGCCCTGGGGATTAGTCGCGAAGTTCACGGACCACTTACCGTCCTGCTCATCATCCGGCGTATCAAACCGATCGTAGTGGAAATGCGTCATGCCGAAATGGATCTTATGAAAATCAAACTGCAGTTGGTTGTCCTTCAGACCGATTTTCAAAAGACCGTAAGCGGGATGTTCATACTCACCTACGTAATCCGAGAGCACATGGGAAGGTTGCGCATTCATAATGCGCCCGGCTCCCGCTTTGCTGCGCGCCTCTTTATTCGCCGCCTTGTTCTTCACCCGAATGGCGAGTAATCGATCGGTCCAGGGAGTCTGTTCCATACCGAGTAGACGTTCATAGATGTTGTAGCTGATTGGATTGTAAAGCGGGGCGATGTGATCGCCGATGACGAAGACGATGACTCCGATTTTCTCATTCGGCATGAATGACACCTGGGAGTGAAAGCCGGGCAGGTCGCCGCCATGAAAAGTGATTGGGCGTCCACGATAAACGGCTGTCTGGCGGCCCATGCCATAGGTTCGGTTCAGCACTTCCCACCAGCCGCGCGTTTCGCCCTGAATATTGGGTTGCGCGATCGAAGGTTCCAGCGTCGCCTGCAGGACTTTTGCCGGCAATACGTTTTTGCCCGCGTAGGCGCCATTGTTCATTAGCGCGATCAGCCAATGAGACATGTCGTTGATGTTGGAAATGATTGCGCCCGCCGCCGCCAGTCCCGTCGTGTCCTCGTAGTACGGGATTTTGTAAATCTCGGTGGAGTCGCGTCTTTCTGTGAAGGGCACGCCAAAATCGGGATGCTTCAACATGTCGGCTACGGAGTAAACCGTACTCTTCATTTCGAGCGGAGTGAGAATTTTTTCGCGAACAAACTCGGCCCAGGTCTTACCCGATTGCAGGTAAATGCTCTGGCCCACACCCGCATACATCATGTTGTTGTAAAGAAACATCTGTCGCAGCGGTTCCTTTGGCTCGAGATATTTGAGCCGCTCAAACAACTGTTTTTCGTTATAGTCAGACTTGTACCAGATGGAGTCGTGACGAGTAATGCCGGTGCGGTGCGCAAGCATGTCGCGAAGCGTAACGGTGTTGTTCAGGTCGGCATTGTAAAACTCGATGGTCGGCACTGATTCACGAATCGGTCGATTCCAGGTGAGCTTGCCCTCCTCAACCAGAAAGCCGGCCGCGACTGCCGTAAAGAGTTTTGTATTCGAGGCAATCGGAAACAGTGTATCGGCGGTGATCGGAAGTTTCTTCTCGTAGTCGCGATAACCATAACCTTTGGCGAAGACGAGCTTGTCGTTAACCACGATACCAACGCCAATGCCTGGCGCGTTCCAGTCCTTCAGCACCTTCTCCATGTAGGTATCAAAGCCCTGCAACTTTTGCGCGACTTTGTCGCTGTCGTCTTGCGCGAATGCGGGCGCACTAAGAGTCAGCAAGAGGGCGAGCGTTAGTAGGTGTGTCAGGATAAAGCTGGTGCGGGGGTATTTCGTCTTCGAACTCATGAATGTCCTCCATTGATATTTACCGTCTTGGAGTGCGCTGACAGGTCAGCGCCCTGCAAAACCGGCAGCCGCAGTGCAAACACCGCGCCGCCACCTTTGGCATTCGCAGCGGTCAGCGTTCCACCGTGCTGAGTTATGACGCGATGCGCGAGTGCGAGGCCAACGCCATGTCCCGTGGCCTTGGTTGTGAAAAAGGGAATGAAAATACGCTGCAGATCCGCGGGAGGGATTCCGACACCGGAGTCTCTCACTTCTACCAGGGCCCACTTTTTACCTGCGCTGTCCTGTTCGATAGAACTCAACACTTCGACGCGACCTGACGCGTTTTCGGGGATCGCTTCGGCGGCGTTGCGGATTAGATTCAGTAACGCCTGGCGTAGCATGCGCTCGTCGGCGCGGATGACGAAACGATTGCGGTTGGATGGCTCCGCATCGGTGGGCGAGACGCCTGCAGACCCAGTGATTACCAGCTCTATTTGTCGCTGGTCGAATAGCGGGGTGAGTTCGTTCCTGCAGTCCGCGACCAAAGTATCGAGATTGACTTCTTCCAGTTCCAACGGTTGAGGGCGAGCGAAGTTGAGAAACGAAGTGACCATGTCCGAGAGGTTGCGGACCTCGTTTAGCAGCGAAGAGGCGGTGCCGCGCGCCCTTTCATCCAATTCCAAACTTTGCAGCAGCTGGATGTAGCCGTGCAAAGTTGCAATGGCGTTCTTAAACTCGTGGGCCAACCCAGCCGACATCTCGCCGAGACTCTCCAGGTTGTTCTTTAAAGCCACTTGCTCGCGGAGTTGTGTAACTTCAGTGATGTCTGTCAACAGGCAGAGGGCGCCGCGCGTGCCGCGATCCGGCGTCAGGTCGATAGGGGCAACGGTGGCGCCTAGTCTTTGCGTCAGCTGCTCCGCCGTCTGCGTTTCAATCTCTTCACGTCGATAGACAATGCCACTGCGAAGACAATCCTCAACCATTTCTGCCAGCTGCGGGATTCTGTTGAGAATAATCCTTACCGGCTGACCAATCGCATCGCCGTCCACTCGAAGCAGCGCACGACCGGGCGCGTTTATGAGCATTGATTTTCCAGCTCCGTCGAATGCAAGTAGCGCGGAGGGAACACTGGCGACGATTCGTTCACTAAATCTTTCGGCTGAATCAGCCCGTTGCTTTGCCTGGTCACTCAGCTGCTCCAGGGCCTGGCGCTGTTCCTGAAGTTGTGCCACCACGGATTGAAAAGTCTCAAGGACGAATTCTGCTTCATCTCGCGACTTCGGCGACTTTGATCCAACCTGCGCCTTCTCAGCTTCACCGACAAGTTGACGATAAGGGCGCAAGACCCAACGCAGGAAAAACAGAATCGAGACAAGGGCACCCAGCAGAATAGCCACAAAGGCTGTGAGCAGAAGCGGTCCGCGAGCGGCGGGCGTCGCCGGCGTGATTGTGTAAAGGAGAACGGCGATCAGTGTGGCCAGCAGGAAAAAGCCGGTGAGCAGTGTCAGGCCAAATTGGTAGCGGTTTCGCGTCACTGGGGTTGTCCAATGTCCAATGTCCAATGTCCAAAGTCAAAGACGGAAAACCAACAGCTCGACAAGTACCGCCAAACGGGCCCGCGGACATTGGACTTTGGACGTTGGACTTTGGACATCATCTAAACTGCCCGGCATACCATTCGACGATTCCAGATCCGAACAACAACGCTGCAATCGCGCCGATCCCCAGGAAGACCCCAAACGGCAAAAGCATTTGCATATTTCGTTTACCTTGCCACGCCATCAGTACGATGCCAATCAGCGAGCCGGACAAGACGCCCAGAAAAATGTTGAGGATCGTAAGCCGCCAACCAAGATATGCGCCAACCATGAACATCATCTTCACGTCGCCGAGGCCCATCGCTTCGATGCCGCGGAGTTTTTCCCAGGTCCAACCCATCAGCCAAAGAGAGCCGCCGCCGACGAGCGCTCCAATTAGCGCGCCGACGAGCGAAGCTGCCCACACAGGCATTCCGTACAACATGCCGCCCATGAGCATCGGCAGATCATCGAAGTAAGGCCGGCCCATCAGGAAGGGAATTGCAATGCGCGCGATGAGTGCAAAGGCGATCCCCGGATACGTGATCACATTCGGGAGAATCATGTGCTCCGCGTCAATAAATATTAGCGCGATGATGGCCGTAACGAATATCAGATCAAAAGGCAGCGCATAGCTGATGCCATGACGCCAAACCACCGCGAGCCAAAGCAACGCAGTGAGTGCCTCAACGGCTGGATAACGCGCCGATATGTGCACCTTGCATGAACGGCAGCGGCCGCCCAGCATCAGGTAACTCAGCACCGGCATGTTGTCGTAAAAAGCGATCACCGCCCCGCAGGAGGGACAGCGTGAGCTTGGCAACACAACTGATTCCTCACGCGGTACGCGATGGATGACGACGTTTAGAAAGCTGTCGATGATTGCGCCGATTACGCCGGTGACAACGTAAATGAATGGTTGGGGGATGAACGTCAGATCGGGAAGGACTGCTGTCAGGGGAAGATGCATCGGTAGGTATTGTAGCGTATTTCGATGGCAGTGACGCGCAGTTGATCAGTAGCACACAGAACAAATTTTCCATTTCTCATTTTTCATTTGTCATTTTCCATTACAACAACAGCTATCGTTTAGAAAACGGATTTGTCCGCTTCGCGAGGCAGGGGCACAAGTGCCCTGCCTAAACCCCGCGCGCCGAAACTCCGGATCTGACAATGGAAAATGAGAAATGAAAAATGGGAAATCGAAAATTATGGAAAATAGCTCTTTGCTTTTTCCTTTCTTGCTGCCCACTGCCCACCGCCGACTGCTTACTGCTTACTGCTTACTGCTTACTGCCTACTGCTTTCTGTTTCTCCCAGAGCATCAGTTGTTTCAGGAAAGCGTGATGCGCCGCAAAGCTCGCGATGGAAAGTCCAGCAAGTCCGTCGCGAAAACCTCCTTTGAGAAAATAACTCTGGATGAAAGCTGCCGGCGCTGCGGAGGCAATTCTTAATGGCGAGGTCTGACGGCCGGCCTCAAACATTTGTTGGGCCGCGAGCGGTGCGTAACGCTCGCCAATCA
>DASZDU010000011.1:0-12675 GCA_035941655.1 Pyrinomonadaceae bacterium
TAGTGTAGCACCGCGCCTGCGGGATAACCCGATTCTATGTAAAACGCGACGTCAGCCTCATTATCTTTTCGCTTGCTCAGCTTGCGCCGGCTCGCTCCGTCGAATTTCATCAGCGGAGCGATATGAGCATACGGTATTGGTTCGAAACCAAGTCCGTTGAATAGTTGCAGATGCACCGGAACTGAAGAGATCCACTCTTCACCTCGAAGTACCAACGTGACTCTCATCAACGTGTCGTCAACCACGTGAGCAAAGTGGTAAGTAGGAAGTCTCGGAGATTGATCGCTACTCTTCAACAACACGATGTCGTTCACATTGTCCTGATGCTCGATTCGACCGCGGATCAGATCGAGGAACTCGACGCGCCTGGGTGGACCGAGAGGTGGACCGTCGGGCGAACGAAACCGAATCGTATAAGACTTTCCGGCTTGGAGACAGCTCATGACTTCAGTCTGCGAAAGGCTTCGGCAACGCGCCCATAAGCCGTAATAGCCGGTCTGGAGCTTTGCCGCAAGTTGTTCTTCCGCCATCTGGGCCAGCTCTTCACGGGTGCAAAAACATAGATAGGCACGGTCGGCGCGCAGCAACTCGCGCGCGTAGGTGTGATAGATCAGCTCTCGCTTTGACTGTTCGTACGGTCCCCACTTTGAATTCGAGTCGTTCTCGTCTGACTCTATATCGAAGTACTTGAATGCGCGTGCAAACTGTTCGCGCGAACCGGGGACTTCTCGCGCCTGGTCGGTATCTTCGATTCTAATAAAATACGAGCCACCGGAATGATGTGCGAGGTTCTTGCCAAGAGTGGCGACGTAGACACCACCGGTGTGCAAAAACCCTGTCGGGCTTGGACCAAAGCGTGTCACGATCGCATCCGGCGGAAGATTGCGCGGAGGAAAAGAAGACTCCCAATGCGAGGGCTCTGGCAGTTCAGCGGCAAATAACGTGTTAATGAACTCAGCTGTAAGCATAAAATGATAACTTCAATCGATCCAAACAAAGCGGGATGTTTCGCGTTCCTTCCGCACGCGATCTATTGGGAATGCTTGATTGTGCATTACGACATAAATACCCGGACCAAGTATGCGAACAGCAAAGAGACTCTCGGTAAGGTTTTGCAAACCATCGCTTCCTTCAAAACCCAGTGGAGTCATCGCGCCCGTTAGCACAATAGGAACCTTCAGTTCAGGTAGACCTTGCTTCAAATAGCGACCCGTCTGAACCATTGTATCCGTACCGTGAGTGATTACGACTGCCGAGCGCTCGCTCAACATCTCCTCGATGAGCCCAAGAATCGCGCTGCGGTCCGCATCAGTCATCTCCAAACTGTCTTTATTCATGAGCGGCACCACTCGAACATCGCAGTCCGGAAGCCGTAAGCGACCCAGATATCGGTCGATTTGGTTATCCAGGTTTTCTACCGTGCTAGTCTGCTCGGAATAAACTTTTTCAATGGTGCCACCCGTAGTGATCACGTTGACCTTCAGCATATTCGAATTCTTCCTTGCCTACCTGGAGTTCATTTCGGCTCATCACCATCTTAACAAATCATCAGCATCCAATTGTCTTGCGAATGATCAAAGTGTGCGGAGAAAACAATCTAGTGTCTCTGTGCCAGATAAGGGTATCCTTGAGCGTCATCCTTCCGAACACGATGAGCAATGACCCGATGGATGGCCGCCTGCGAAGGACCCATGGCATAATCTGAAGAAAGTCTACACCGCCGCTATGTTACGAAACTTCTTCCAAGCGTTTCGCCTGCTGCACAAGACGTTCTTGAATAATCTAAAGAGCCGCCAACCCGATGTCGGCGTTGACTTAGCACGTATGTTCTAACCCTAAAGACGGCTGATACCCGACTGCCAAATGTTTTTTACTCGTTGGTCCAACTCCGGGTGGTTATTAATTCTGCTCTGCCTCGGCGTGGCTGCCCCGGCGGCGGCGCAATACCGCTTCGACCACTGGACAGCGGACAACGGCTTGCCGCAAAACTCCGTGCGCGAGATTGTGCAGACTCAGGAGGGCTACCTGTGGTTTACGACCTTTGACGGGTTGGTGCGCTTTGATGGCGTGCGCTTCACTGTCTTCAACAAGAGCAACAGTCCGGGCCTTGCCACTAACCGGTTCGTGAGTTTGTTTGAAGACCGCAATGGCGATCTGTGGGCGGGGCTGGAAACCGGCGAGGTGGTGCGGCGGCATCAGGGACGCTTTACGACCTACACGCAGGCGCAAGGTTTGCCAAATGATGTCTTCCCCAGGCTGGCTGATGACGGACAGGGAAACGTGGCCGTCTATTACCTGCGATTCACCACTGACGATCTCGGAAACGACTCGCGTGCTTCTTTTCCTGATTCAATGAATTACACGCGTCTTTTGTTGCGCGCTTATCGTTTGTCGGGCGACAGGTTCCAGTCTGCGGAGGACGTGAGTTACACCTTCTCAATGCCGCCTGTGTCGCTTGACGAATCTAATAAACTCACATTAGGCAAACTAGTCGACGGTGACTATTGGGTCTTCACGTCTCGCCGAGTAATCCACCTACAGAAAGGCGGCGGAATTCTGATTTATAGCGAGGGGAATGGTTTGCCCGGCACCCAGCCGGCGTTGGTTTGGGGAAAGGCGAATTCCCTGCAAGCTGTCTCGCGTGACGCGGACGGCCGCCTGTGGCTGACCGATTTGAAATCAGGACAAAATCAGCTCTTGAGCCCGCACTCGCCGGAAGGGTTTGAGGCCTTTGGCGGCTACGCCGACCACGAAGGGAATTATTGGTTTAGCACCAATAACAGCGGCTTGTTTCGCGCCCGCCGGCAAACCGTAACGCCGTATGGGAAAGCGCTGGGGTTAAACTTCGGCGAAATCTATCCGTTACTCGAAGGCAATGACGGTTCGCTCTGGATCGGTGCTTATGGTGAAGGTGTGTTCAAGTTCAAAGACGGAGCTTTTACACAATACGCTCCTAAAAACGAAGGGGCCGATGCTTTTGGTGGATTTGTGTCGTCACTCTTCGAAGACCGCGCTGGGAAGTTGTGGGTGAACGGAATCTGGCGATTGGCCGAAGGGCGTTATTTCCACGAGCCGTGGACCAACCCATTGCAAAATATCGGTTACGTCTGGACGATGTACGAAGACCGCGAAGGCGCTTACTGGCTGGGGGCTGATTACGGAGTCGTGCGTTATTTGAATGGAGCGCTCACACGATACTCCACCAATGACGGCCTCGCAGGCAATGACACGAAAGTCATCATCGAAGACGGGAAGGGCGGTCTCTGGCTGGGCAGTTACGGCGGGCTAACGCACTACAAAGAAGGCAAGTTCACCGCCTGGACCGAGAAAGACGGATTGCCCGGCGCGACTGTGCGGGCGCTCAAACAGGATGGAGACGGCACGTTGTGGATCGGCACCTACGACAGCGGGCTGGGCCGGTTCAAGGACGGGCGCTTCACGCGCTACACCACGAGAGACGGTTTGTTCGACAACGGCGTCTTTCAAATCCTGGAAGACGATTCGGGCTGGTTGTGGATGAGCTGCAATCGCGGCATCTACCGTGTGCGTAAACAAGAGCTGAACGAGTTCGCGGACGGCAAGCTCCAGACCATCAACTGTCTGGCGTACAACAAGAACGACGGCATGCCCAGCACCGAATGCAACGGTGGGCGCTGGCCGGCCGGCGTCAAAACCCGCGACGGCAAGCTTTGGTTTCCGACGATGGGCGGCGTGGCGATGATTGATCCGGCCAGCATCAAGGCCAACACCACGCCGCCGCCCGTCGTGATTGAAGGAATGCAGATTAACAATGAACCGGCACCATTCGAGGCCTGGGACTCTGCAATCCACAATCCACAATCCGCAATTCGGATCCGGCCCGGGCAGGATAATTTCGAGATTCAGTATGCGGCGTTGAGCTTCATCAATTCGGAAAACCTGCGTTTCAAATACAAGCTGGAAGGCGCCGATCAAGACTGGGTTGACGCAGGGACGAGGCGCACGGCCTACTTTTCGCACGTGTCGCCTGGGAATTACACCTTCAGAGTTATTGCCGCCAACGCCGACGGCGTGTGGAATCTGACAGGTGCAAGCTTGCGCATTACGATCGTGCCGCCGTTTTGGCGAACGTGGTGGTTTGTGACGCTGATTGTGCTCGGCGTCGCTGGTGTAATTGTTGGGCTGTGGAAATTCCGCGTCGGACAACTCCAGCGCGTCCAGGTGGCGCAGGCGGCGTTTGCCCGCCGATTGATCGCCTCGCAGGAGGCCGAGCGCAAGCGCATCGCCGGTGAACTGCACGACAGTCTCGGGCAGAGTCTGGTGATTATTCGCAATTGGGCCATGCTTGGCGCCGGCCAACTCGAAAACGATGCGCCCGCCAAAGAGGAACTAGACAAGATCAACGATATTACTTCACGCGCGATCAACGAAGTCCGAGAGATCGCTTATAACCTCGGGCCGTATCACCTCGAACGACTAGGATTCGAAAACTCAATTCGAGACATGGCCAGCCGCGTTGCCCAGGCGTCAGGCATCGCCATCGCGACCGAGCTTGACAAGCTCGACGGCGCGCTTTCGAGTGAGACCCAAATGAGCCTTTATCGCGTTGCGCAGGAGGCGCTCAATAATGTGGTGAAGCATTCCCGCGCCACTGAAACGCGCATCGCGCTCAAACGCGAAAGCGCTGGCGTTCGGCTGACCGTCGCTGACAACGGTCAAGGGTTCGACCCGCATACGTCGAAAGCGTCTGAAGCGCTTGGCGCTAGCGGCTTCGGACTTGGGCTTAACGGCATGGCTGAGCGAGTGCGGTTGTTGGGCGGCGCGTTGACCATTCGCTCGGCGCCCGAACAGGGTACGACCGTCGAGGCAGTCTTACCTGACACTCCTGAAAACGCGAAAGGAACGGCGAAAGTTGGTTGAGAGAAAGAGTCGTGAGATTCGCGTTCTGATCGCTGATGACCATCCGATCTTTCGCGAAGGATTGGCAAAGGTCATCTCGCGTGATGTCCGGTTGCACGTCGTTGCCCAGGCCGAAAACGGTGACGAGGCTGTCGCTCACCTCACTAAGCTTCGACCAGACGTGGCCGTGCTTGACCTGGATATGCCGGAGCGTGATGGTTTCGCCGTTACCCGCGCGGCGCAAGAGGCCAACCTCGACGTCAAGGTGATCATTCTGACCTCACATAACAACGAAGCCCTCTTCCATTCGGCGCTCGACCTGGGCGTAGCGGGCTACGTGCTCAAGGACGGCGCCATCAACGAGATCGTCAACGCTATCCGCGCTGTCGCCGGTGGGGGCCATTATTTCAGCCCGGAATTGTCCACCTATCTGATTAATCGAGCGAACCGCTCCGCCAGTCTCGCTGAGATCAAGCCGGCCAAGGACCTGCCGTCCGCCCAGGCACTCAGCGTCAGCCGCAAATTCGAACCCCGGTCGGACCGCATCTCGCATTACCGCATCCTCAAGAAGCTCGGCGAGGGTGGCATGGGCGAAGTTTACCTGGCGGAAGATCTGAAACTTGGCCGCCAGGTAGCCGTCAAAGTTCTGAGCCATGAACTGACCGACAACCCGGACCACTTGCGTAGATTTGAACGAGAGGCGCGGGCCGCGTCGGCACTCAATCACCCCAACATCCTGACGGTTTATGAAATCGGGGAAGCAGACGGCGCACATTTCATTGCCACGGAGTTTATTGAAGGTGAGTCGTTGAGCCAGCGCATGAAGCGCGGCCCGGTGGAGCTGGCGGAAGTCCTGGACATCGGGATCCAAATTGCTTCGGCGCTCGCGGCAGCGCATGAAGCGAGAATCGTGCATCGCGATATCAAGCGCGACAACATCATGGTGCGCGCGGACCACCTGGTGAAGGTCCTGGACTTTGGCCTGGCCAAATTAGTCAAACAGGACGCAGATGAACTCGACAGCGAAGGAGTCACCAGAGCATTACACAAGACGACGCCCGGCATCGTAATGGGGACCGCTGAATACATGTCGCCTGAACAGGCGCGTGGCCGCGACGTTGACGAGCGCACAGACATCTGGAGCCTCGGCGTTGTGCTCTATCGAATGGTGACTGGAACCACACCATTCAGCGGCGAAACGATCAGTGACGTCATCGCCTCGATCCTGAAAACTGACCCGCCGCCGGTGATAAATAAAGCTGAACCGGTGCCCCCCGAACTGGAACAGATCATCAATAAGGCCCTGCGCAAGAAACGCGAAGATCGCTACCAGCACATCAAAGACATGTTGAGTGATCTGAAAGACTGCAAACAAGAGCTGGAGTTTTCTTCACGACTGGAAGCATCGGTACCTCGGGAGCAGCGTTCCGGGCAATCCATCCGAAGCGGAGAGGCGGGCGTGGTAACCGACGACCCAACTCCGCGTGCCCAATACATCGTCAATAAGATCAAACGTCACAAACTTGGCGTTGCGACCGCTCTTGTTGTCTTGATTGGTTTGGTGACCATAGGCGCGCTTGCATACCGGCGCTATCTTGCCGCCACCGATCAAACAGGTATCGATTCGCTGGCGGTCTTGCCTTTCGTTAACGACACTGGCGACTCGGAAATGGAATACGTATCCGATGGCCTGAGTGAAAGTTTGATTAACAACCTCTCGCAGTTGCCGGGTGTGAAGGTGATCGCTCGCAGTTCGGCTTTCAGATACAAAGGGAAAAACCCCAACGCCGAGGAGGTGGCCCAAGCTTTAGGCGTGAAGAGCATCCTGACCGGGCGCGTTTTGCGACTTGGCGAGAACCTTCAAATCAATGTCGAGTTGATGGACGCGCGCGATAAGACGCAGGTGTGGGGCGGGCAGTACAATCGCAGCGGCCGAGATTTGATGGCTGTGCAGCAGGAGATTGCTCGGGATATCTCGCGCAACTTGCGCCTCAGGCTTTCCAGTTTGCAGCAAAGCCGCGTCGGTAACCTGCACACTTCAAACAGCGAAGCCTACGAGCTTTACCTTAAAGGCCGATTCTACTGGAACAAACGCACCGGAGAATCGCTGAAGAAAAGCCTCGATTACTTCAGTCAGTCAATCGAGAAAGATCCGAGTTACGCTCTGGCGTATGTTGGACTCGCCGACGCGTACATCGTGATTCCATACTTTTCAGTGGGCACGGCGCAGGAGTGTTATCCAAAAGCAAAAGCAGCAGCAACTCGAGCGTTGGAGATCGACGAGACCCTCGCTGAAGCGCATACGGCTATGGCTGCTGTGCTTATGACCTACGATTGGAATTTGCCGGAATCAAATAGAGAATTTGAACGAGCCATAGAGTTGAATCCGAACTATGCCACCGCTCATCATTGGTACGCCAGAGAAAACCTGCTAATCATGGGTCAATTCGACAGAGCGCTGGCGGAGATGCGGCGAGCACAGGAGCTGGATCCGCTTTCATTGATCATCAACGCGAATTTTGGCAAGACTTACTTCAACGCGCGACGCTACGACGAGGCCATCCAGCAACTTCGTAAGACGGTTGAGATCGATCAGAGCTTTTTCGTGGCTCATCACTATTTGGGCTCGGCCTATGCGATGAAAGGAAATTTTTCAGAGGCGCTCGCCGAATATCAGAAGGCCAGACAACTGAATCCGGAAGATCCACACGTGGTGGCCCTACTCGCGCGCCTCTATGCCATCTCAGGCAAAAGAGACGAGGCGCTGCGAACACTTGCGCAACTGAAGTCGATGGCCACCCAGCGTTATGTGCCGGATTATAGTATCGCCCTCGTATATGCAGCGCTTGGCGAGAAGGACCAGGCGTTCGAACTGCTTGAAAAGAGTTATCGGGATCATACCGTGGACATGATCACGCTTTACTATGATCCGCTTATCGACAACCTTCGTTCCGATCCCCGCTTTGCGAATCTGCAGCGGCAAGTTGGGCTGAAGTAAGAGTGGAGACTCCTGGATCATTAGTCGCTTCCACCCATCTATAACCTACCCAGAACAATCCCCAGACAGAGAAGATGCGAGACCATTAAGAGGTCCATACGCGTTCCCGTGAGTCCCTTAAATGCGGTAGCGTGTTATCCAAGATGACAATCACTCTGAAGTGAACTCGTGATTAGACCAAAGCTCGGACGATGTTCTGGCGTGGTCATGCCAATACGGAATAGAATGAGGCGCTTTCCCATCCGCCGATAAGGTTCCAAATAGCTTCCGCTAACCCAGATGTGACCATTCCTTCCGGCACAAAACTCGGCCGCTATGAAATCCGCTCGCAACTTGGTGTGGGGGGCATGGGCGAAGTCTATCTGGCGGAAGATACGCAGCTGGACAGAAAAGTCGCGATCAAGATTCTTCCTGCGAATGTAGCCTCAGATCAGCAGCGCTTGCAGCGTTTCATTCAGGAAGCCAAGACCGCTTCTGCCTTGAATCACTCGAACATCCTGACCATCTTTGAAATCGGTCAGGAGGACTCAACGCACTTCATCGCCACCGAGTACATTGATGGCGAAACGCTGCGCCAACACATGAGAGGCGCGCATATGAAATTGAGCGAGGTGCTCAGTGTCTCCATCCAAATCGCCGACGCGCTCTCAGCCGCGCACGAAGCGAGCATCATTCATCGAGACATCAAGCCGGAGAACATCATGCTCCGCAAGCGTGATGGATATGCGAAAGTCCTGGACTTCGGTCTCGCCAAACTCATCGAGCAACCGACTGCCGCAATTGATAGGGAAGCTCCAACCAAATCTCTGTTCAATACAGAAGAGGGCGTGGTGATGGGCACCGTCAACTATATGTCGCCGGAACAGTGCCGAGCGTTAAAGGTGGATGCTCGCACCGACCTCTGGTCGTTGGGCGTGGTGCTTTATGAGATGGTCGCAGGATGCTTGCCGTTCGAGGGTTCGACAACGAGCGAGATACTGGCTTCGATACTTAACGAAAGAGAGCCGCCGCCGTTGGCCCGGTTTGTGCGCGATGTGCCGCCGGAGTTGGAGCGGATCGTCGAGAAGGCGCTCAGGAAAGATCGCGAGGCGCGGTATCAAACGGCGAAGGATGCGCTGCTTGACCTGCGCAGCTTGAAGCATAAGCTCGAGGTTGATGCTGAGATTGAACGCACAGTGCCGCCTGACTTGAGAAGTGGGCCAGCTGAGCTGAAGCCTTCCCGCAACCCGGCAGCCGTCTCAACCACGCCGGCTCCAGGCGCGCAGACCGCAACGGTAGAAACCGCGCGCACCACATCGAGCGCCGAATACATCATCAGTGAGATCAAGCGGCACAAGCGCGGCGTGGCCGCCATTTTGGCTGCGATCACCCTGCTCTCAGTTGCTGGTATCGCTTACGGTGTGGCTGCCCTTCTGGCTGCACTCATCCTGCTCTTGGGTGCTGGTATCGCTTATCATTTCTACTTCGCACGGGGCGAAATCCGTGCGGCCATTAATTCCATCGCCGTCCTGCCACTAGTCAACGCGAGCAATGATCCGAACACGGAATATCTGTCAGAGGGCATCTCTGAGGCGCTGATTAACAGCCTGACCGAGTTGCGGCAGCTAAGAGTGATTGCTCGGAGCACCACCTTTCGTTACAAGGGCAAGGAGGTTGACCCACAGGCGGTTGGGCGCGAGTTGAATGTGCGGGCGGTGTTGATGGGGCGCGTGCGTCAGATGGGCGACACTTTGAACATTCAGGTGGATCTGGTCGATGCCTTTACTGGCGCGCAGCTTTGGGGCGAGGAGTATGAGGGCAAAGTTCCGGACGTGCTGGCGGTCAAACAAGCGATTACGCGAGAGGTCACGGAGAAGCTGAGATTGAGGTTATCCGGCGACGAGCAGCGTAGACTTGTCAGGCGTGACACGACGAACGCGGAAGCCTACCAGTTTTATTTGAGAGGGCGTTATTTCTGGAACAAGCGAACAGCGGAAGGGATAAAGAAAGCGATAGAGCAGTTCCAGCAGGCGATAGATCGCGACCCGAACTATGCCCTTGGCTATGTCGGACTGGCTGATTGCTATTTGGTGCTGGAGGAGTATGTCGGCACTCCGGTAAACGAGAGTTTGGCGAAAACCAGAGCCGCCGCTGATTGCGCCCTACAGATTGACGACTCGCTGGCAGAGGCGCACACGTCCTCAGCATACACCTATCAGCAGATGTGGCGCTGGGCGGAAGCTGAAGAAGAATTCAAGCGAGCTATCAGCCTCAATCCTAATTACTCGACGGCGCATCACTGGTTTTCTCTATATCTCAGAGTAACACGCCAATTTGATTATGCGATGAGAGAGATCAAGCGGGCGCAGGAGCTTGACCCGCTTTCGCCAGTCATCAGCGGTAACGTTGCGCTGGTATATCTCCTAAAGAATGATGCCAGTTCAGCAATTGAACAGTGCCAGAGGATTATCGAACTCGATCCAAGCTTTCCGGAAGCACACAGTACCCTGGGCTTCGCGTACGTCAAACGGCGGCGCTATGAAGAGGCAACGGCGGAGTTTCAGAACGCAGTTGAATTATCCGGGAGAGCAAGTTTCTACTTGAGTTACCTGGGATACTGCTACGCGGTTTCGGGGAGGCGAGCTGAGGCGCTTCGGATACTGAAAGAACTCGAGGAGAAATATGCCCGGCGCGAGGCTGTCGGAGTATATCTAGCCGCAGTGCATGCCGGTCTTGGCGAAAACGATCAGGCGTTTGCCTGGCTCGAAAGGAGTTTTGAGCAGCGCAGTGGCCAGTTACAATATATTACAACCAGGTTCAGTCTTGAAGAACTCCACAGCGACCCGCGCTACGCTGACCTCGTGCGCCGCATTGGGCTGCAGCCGTAAGAAGAAGAATTTATTGCTTGAGGCGTTTGCCAACGGAATCGAACATTTCGCACTGCACAACCTCTGCAAAATCGGCGCGGTATGCGCGAGGGGGATTGGCGACGACGAGACAAGACCAAATTCAGGGAATCGACTGGTACTGCTCGTATCCCACTCAGGTGTTTAACTTCTCGCTCACCCGTAAAAAAGTAGACTAAATCGCTGCCGCACAAATTACATGAGTGAAATGCGATTAAGTCGACCTGGTGCCATGGATCAATCAGGAGATTACGATGACAGCTAAACTTAGCAAGACGCATCTGGTCGCAATGCTGAGCGTCAGTTTGCTCCTTGCCTTCTCAGGCATGATGTTCCTCGCAACCGGAAACCCAACAGAGGAAATCTATGATGTCGTTGTTCTGAATGGTCGAGTCATGGATCCGGAGTCAAACATGGATGCGGTGCGCAACCTCGGCATCCGGAGCGGCAAGATTCAGACGATCACCAGTAAGTCGCTCAAAGGACGCACGGTTATTGATGCGAAAGGATTCGTGGTTGCACCAGGGTTTATCGATCTTCACGTCCACGATATGAACGATGAACATCACCGGGCCCAGGCAATGGACGGAGTAACTACCGCTTTGGAGTTGGAAATTGGCACCGCAGATATTGATCAGTGGTATGCCGAGCGCGAAGGAAAAACATTAATCAATTATGGCGCGAGTGTCGGGCATATACCGGTGCGCATGGCGGTGATGAAAGACCCGGGCACTTTTGTGCCGAGCGGTGACGCCGCTTACCGGCCGGCGACTGAAAACGAGATTACAGAAATCAAACGACGCATCGAATTGGGATTGAAACGCGGAGCACTCGCGGTTGGCTTCGGCATCAACTACACCGCTGCAGCGTCACACAGAGAAATCATTGAGATGTTCCGTGTAGCTTCAAAGTACAAAGCATCTTGTCATGTGCACATACGCTATGCCGGCATTAAGGAGCCGATGAATTGTGTCGCCGCCTTCGAGGAGGTCCTTGCGGCAGCCGCCATGACCGGTGCGCCGTTACATGTTGTTCACATAACCAGCATGGCTTTCGACGACACTCCCCGCGTTTTGGAAATGATTCGTGAGGCTCGTGCACGCGGAATAGATGTGACGACGGAGTGCTATCCCTACACAGCTGGTATGACCAGGCTTGACTCTGCAATCTTCGACGGCGACTGGCGGGGACAGTTGGGTATCGACTACAAAGATCTGCAATGGGTAGCCACCGGTGAACGGCTAACAGCAGAGAGTTTTGTTCGCTATCGGAAGGAAGGTGGCATGGTCGCGCTGCATTCAATGAAACCGGAGGTCGTCAGAAGCGCTATTGCCGATCCTCTAACGATGATTGCCAGCGACGGCATTCTGAAGGATGGGAAAGGACATCCGCGAGCCGCGGGAACGTATGCGCGAATTCTCGGCTACTACGTCCGCGAAACCAAAACCCTCACGCTGATGGATGCCTTGCGCAAGATAACCTTGATGCCTGCCGAGCGTTTGGAACGCCGCGTTCCAATGATGAAAACCAAAGGCCGCATTCGTCCGGGTGCCGATGCCGATCTCACAGTCTTCGATGCCGAACGAGTAATCGATAAGGCGACCTATACTGAACCCGGTAAATACTCCGAAGGGATAAAGTTTGTCCTGGTGAATGGCGTGGCAGTAGTTAAGGATGGACGACTACAAGTTGATGTCAAACCGGGGCAGGCTGTGCGAGCGCCGATACGGTGATCCAAGTCGTCAAGAGCGGCGGATCAAACTGTCAATTGGTAAACGCGAATTCAAGTTTGAAGTACAACGAGTTAATGCTGTCGGATTTCGCCCCAGTCGGGCGAGATGTTTATAGCCGACGTCACGCTATTAGGCCGCTCCGTAGGAGCGCAACAACTTGGCGCATTGGTCAGCCGGAAAA
>DASZDU010000012.1:0-8425 GCA_035941655.1 Pyrinomonadaceae bacterium
AAGGTCGCGGCGGTGGTAAGTCTGATATGGCCCAGGGCGGCGGCAAGAACGTCGACAAACTGGGTGAGACAATTGACCGCGCCGCTGACGCGCTGACTCGGTGACTGGAAGCTTCAGTCGCTCGACCATCCGTCGAAATTAGAGTCGGAATTATTTCTAGCAACTTAAGGGGTAGCTTGGGCAGACGAATAGAAACCGCGAGCGGTAGCGACCGAGTCTCCTAAGGTCTATGCGGTGTAATGGTAAATGAACCCGGTCACACGAACCTCGACTCAAACTTGAAACTCGAAACTCGAAACTGTATTCTTCAGCGCGTGGGGCAGTAGCTCAGTTGGCAGAGCGCCGCGTTCGCAATGCGGAGGCCAGGGGTTCGACTCCCCTCTGCTCCACCAATAACTCTAACGCAATCAATTCAGTTACTGTAGTGGCCGTGTAGGTCCCATCCATTTTTCCAAAATTAGAGCATCCGTCGCTGATTACCCCATGAGACCAACTCGCTGCAGTAAATCTTGAAAGCGCTTGTCGTCGCGCAAAGGGGCGAACAGCGGTTCGACTTTCAGCCAGATCAGAAAAAACGAACGGTCTTGATATGCCTTTTCCAGCCACGCGAAGGTGTGGTCCTTATCCCCCAAACCGGCATAAACGACGGCAAACAAATACGGGCTGATGTAGCGACGCTTGGACATCTCGCGTAGTTCGTCCAAAGCCTGTTGCGCTTTGTCGCGCTTGCCCGAGAGCGCGTATGCGTGTCCGAGCGCGGCGATGAGAAACGGATTGCGTTCGGCTTGAGTTATTCCTTTTTGATATGTCGCAATCGCTTGCATGTACATCTTCTTTTGCTCGTATGCTTGCCCAAGATAAAAGTAGGTGACAACGAAATGGGGCTCTAAATCAATCGTCTTCACGTATTGGGCGATCGCTTCGTCGTATTGACCCGCAAAGTAAAGGGTAGCGCCAAAAGCCATGTTGAAGATAGGCGCAAGTGGGTCGAGTTCCAAGGCGCGTTTCTCTTCCGCCTTCGCCTCGTCGAATCGTCCCATGATCTCCAAGAGGTCAGCATATAAGTGATGCACGTCGGCAGAATTGGGATCAAGAATTTGCGCGCGCTTCAGTTCCTTTTCGGCTTCGGCCCAGTCCCAATCGTAATACAGTCTAACCGCACCCATACTCCCGTGCGCTTCGGGGAGCGTTTCGTCAAGCGCCAATGCTTTCGCGGCGTAAGCCTTCGCTTTGGGAAAAGCCTCGTTCGGCGGCAGATAGTTGTTGCCCAACACGCCGTCAGCAGCAGATAGCCCGCAGTAAGCCAGCGCATAGTTCGGATCAAGTTCTATCGCCTGATTGAAGTATTCGATACCCTTCTGCAAATCTTCCCGCGTGTGCTTCTTCCACTCATACATACCTTTGAGATATAGCTGATAGGCTTCCGCGTTTGCGGTATAGTTCTTCGCCAGCTTTTGCTCGTCCGTGCCTGATAATTTTGTTTGCAGGTTATTGGAAACATCGTGGGCAAGTTCGATTTGCAGCGAGACAAGACTCGACATCGGGCGATTATAAGTTTGACTCCAAATAACTTTATCTGCCGCGACATCAACCAGCTCGCTATACAGCGACAAATTATTGCCGCGCTCGACGATGCGCCCGTTCAAAATCGCCTGCACGTTTAGTTCTTTGGCAATTTGCTGCAAGTCGGTATTCGTTCCCTTGTAGCGAAAAACCGAGGAGCGAGCTCTCACGCTTAGTTTAGGCAGTTGTGACAAACTGCTTATCAGCGTTTCGGTGATCCCATCCGAGAGATATTCTGTATCCGCATTACCGCTTTGATTAACAAACGGCATCACAGCAATTGATTCGATCTTTGTTTGCTTGATGCTCGCTTCCTCCGCTTTCGCGTGCCTGAAGCGGTAAATCAGAGAGCTTGCTAACACTAATAACAGAGCGGCCGCAACGGCCGTGAAAACTCGCGCGCGCTTGCTCGAGGCGCGGATGCGACGCGGAGCGATTGATTTGAAGTTATCAAGAAAGCTGGCCGTCTCGCTTCCTGCGCCTTCCGGCAATGCGCGCAATAGCGCGATCAACTCGTCGCGCATCTCTGCCATCTGTTGATAACGTTCTTTCGGCTCTTTCGCCAACGCTCGATCAGCTATCTGCTGCAACTTCTCCGGTATCGCCTCGCCTCGTTGCTCTGCAATTGGTTTCGGCTGGTTGTACAAGACTGCATGGCGAACATCAACGGCAGTCTTCCCGTGAAAAGGCCAGGTGCCTGCGAGCATCTCGTAAAGCAAGACACCCGCCGAAAAAATATCCGCGCGATGGTCAACTCTTTCTCCGCGCGATTGCTCAGGCGCGGCGTAAGTCGGTGTGCCGTAAGGTGAGCCTAATGCGGTCAACTCTGTTTGCTCACGTCCGCTCGTCCTTTCTTTCGTGAGTTTAGCTAAACCGAAATCGAGAATCTTTGCTTGTCCGCCTTCGGTAACGATGATGTTCTGCGCTTTGACGTCTCTATGAATGATTCCCTGCGCATGAGCGGTAGCCAAAGCGTCGCAAACCTGGATCGCAATCTTGAGTGCGCTTTTCAATTCCAACGGATGACCATTGACCACTTGCCGCACATTGCGGCCGCCAACAAACTGCATCACGATGAAGTGGTTTCCCCCGACTTCCGTCAAGTCATGCACGGTGCAGATGTTCGGATGATCTAAAGAGGAAGCGAGCTGTGCTTCGCGTTGAAATCGTTTCCGGCTGGTTTCATCAACAATCATTTCCGGCGGCAGAAGTTTGAGCGCCACTGTGCGACCCAGTTTCGCGTCCAAGGCTTTATAAACTGTACCTTGTCCGCCCGCTCCGAGTACTGAAATGATCCTATAGTGAGCGACAGTTTGACCTTTGGTAAACTTCTTACCTCCGGCTTTGACGACTATCTCCGCGACTTCGCCGACGGCGGGCTGCTCCATAAAACGGTTAGCTTGATCGTGAGAAGCCAGCAGCGATTTCACTTCGCTTCGCAAATCGTCGTCGTCTTTGCAGGATTCATTGAGAAACTGGTCGCGCTCTTCGGGTGGGCGCCGCAAAGCGGCGTAAAAGATTTCTTTGGCCTCCTGCCATTTGTCGGGGCTGAGCGACGACATTATTTTGTTATCTCGCGGTGCAGCCAGGCTCGCGCCGCTTCCCAATCTCGCGCAACAGTTGCGCGAGAAACGTGCAGTGCTTCCGCCGTTTCTTCCAAACTCAAACCGCTAAAATAACGAAGCTCGACAACGCGGGCTTGCTGTTCGTCAAAGTCAGCAAGTTTGTTCAAAGCTTCATCCAATGCAATTAAATCAACGCCCTGTTCTTTCGCCACAACCAGCGTCGCTTCGTCGAGCGACAGTTTGATGTTATCGCCGCCGCGTTTTTCTCTGTGTTTTGCTCTTGCGTAATCAACCAGAATTCGCCGCATGGCTTGCGCGGCAATCGCGAAAAAATGCGTGCGGCTTTGCCAATTGACCTCCCGCCGGTCAATCAGTTTCAGATACGCTTCGTGAATAAGCGCTGTGGTTTGCAAGGTATGTCCAGGACGTTCCTTTCGCAAAAAACTCGCGGCTTGCCGGTGGAGTTCCGCGTAAACGAGCGGCATTAGACTTTCCAACGCTTCCGGCTTGCCGTCGCTCCATTCGCGCAGCATTTGCGTGATTTCCGCTCCCTTTGGATCGCCCTTGTTCACGGCCAAAGATTATAGCTTTTTGAAAACACTCAAGAATAATTATCGGGTTTTTTGAGACGATTTTGGTTCGGCTGTCGCCTGAATTAATAGAGGCTAAGAAATCTAAATTCGAAGGAAAAGGGAGAAATGATGAATACAACAAAAAAAACTCTAGTCATCCCATTGGCGATGATGCTGGCTCTGGCAATCGTCCCCTCCATGGTTTTTGCTCAGAATAAGGGCGACAATCAATCAGCTGCCTCGCCCACAGAAGAACAAGTAAACGCTTTGGTAGGCGTTTGGCAAGAGGTCGCAGTGCCTGCTTTCGTTGACTGTCAAACCGGCGAGCCTGGTCCGATCATCAACGTGGCGTACACGTTTAATCAAGGCGGAACGATGTACGAAGAAGATACCCTTTCGCTAGATCGGTATCGAACCACCGGCGGCGGCATTTGGAAACGCACTTCGGGGCGAAATTACACCTACGTCAATTTGCATTCTGCATTCGACCCGGGGGGAACTTTCTTGTTTACCATCAAACAAAGATCAAATTTAACGCTCAGTGGGGACGGAAATTCGTTCACCGAAAACGGCACGTTTGAAGGTATCGACCCGGGCGGCAACGTAATCTTTGGGGGTTGTTTCGCGGCCACGGCGCAACGCCTCAGATTCTAGGCCAGGCAGGCGTGAGTTGGACGTTTTGGTTTGGACAACTTTCCTACATCTAACTCACGCTTACTTACGTTTTTGGCGAGAGTCCGTTTCGCAATGCGGAGGCCAGGGGTTCGACTCCCCTCTGCTCCACCAACTCTCACGTTATCAAATATTTAGTGACACTAACCCTCATCGCTCTATTTTCCAAGTGCCAAAATGTGAAGACTTTTTTCTCTCCGCATGAAGCGTTTGAGCTGGCATCGTGAGATACCAGGTCTCCGCGCTCGTAATGCGGAGGTCAGGGTTCAATTCCTCTCGCCGTCATTGCCATTGCCCTCCTAATTTGCTTAATTCGATTCGACAAGTTTGGCACGTCGATGACTAGAGAATTGCTGCGTCCGACTGGCATCACGGCGCTCATCATTTTCTTTCTGGTGGGTACGCTGATCAGTTTCCTAGCAGGACTATCACTTCTTTTCCCGTCCGCCCTCTTCGAAGCGATGTGGCGAGTCAATCCTCATGGGCACGAAGGGCTGCTTCGGATAGGCTTTTGGGGCGTCGGACTCCTGTTCGCAGCTTCGGCATCTTGCGCTGCCGCGGCAGTTGGACTCTGGTGCCGCACTCGTTGGGGACACATGCTCGCAATCACGTTAATAGCTGTAAATCTCTTGAGCGATCTTATTAATACGGTTTTAGGAATCGAGCCAAGAGCAATTGTCGGAGTTCCTATTGCGCTCGCGATTCTCCTTTATCTTTTGACCAGGAGAGTTAGAAACTACTTCACTCAGCATCCGAATAATCGGGTAGAATGATTAGACGGCGATGGAGTTCGCCATAAAACCACCCATAGGGTTGATAACTCCTAATCATTTCGGCGCGTTTGTGCGCTAGATGGTTAGGAGTTTTCCTTTTGAGGAGCTTCAATACAAATGCTGAAGAGAAAATTTAGCCGGCGATTCTGAGGAAGCGATTCGCGCGCGCGATTAGTATTTCGGCAGTCAAGTACTTGGAGGCCAAGTAATATCCAATGAGGACGCGAACTAAAGTTATTCGTGCCGGTATGTTGCCAGCCACTCAAGGAGAGCCCTTCTCAGCTGGTATAACTCTTGCCGGAAGCTATTACGCTGCTGGTGAGCCTGCGAGTAGTCCTTACACCTATGGCCGTTATCACAATCCGACATGGACACAATATGAAAGTGCCTTGAGTGAATTGGAGGGCGGCATTGCGTTGTCGTTCGCTTCAGGAATGGCGGCAGTGGCGGCAGTTCTCGGCACCACTCTACAATCCGGCGACGTACTTATCATGCCGTCTGACAGTTACTACACCTCCCGACTGCTTACTGACGGATTCTTCTCAGAGATAGGAGTTAAGGTGCGGAAAGCACCCACCGCAGGCAACGCGCAAGCAGAACATTTAGACGGAGCTAAACTGCTCTGGCTTGAGACACCGACCAATCCAGGGCTTGATGTGTGCGACATCGAGGAACTTGTTGAAGCGGCTCACAAACAAGGTGTGCTGGTTGCTGTCGATAACACTACGCCAACGGTGATCGGTCAGTGCCCTCTAGGATTGGGCGCAGATTTCTCTGTTGCATCGGACACCAAAGCACTCACTGGTCATGCTGACCTCGTTCTCGGGCACGCGGCAGTGCGCGATCAAATTCTGGCAGATAAGTTACATGCGTGGCGCAGTCAATTCGGAGCCGTACCTGGCCCAATGGAGGTTTGGCTTGCCCATCGTTCGTTAGCAACTCTTGAGATGAGATTAGAACGTCAATCCAACAACGCTCTGGAAGTCGCCAAATACTTGTCTGCTCGACCCGAAATTGACGGTCTACGCTATCCTGGCCTTTCGAGTGATACAGCGTACGAAGTTGCGCGACATCAAATGCAATTTTTTGGTCCGGTGGTGAGCTTTGCATTGGCGGACCGAAGGCGAGCTGAGCAATTCTTGAGCGCATGCAAATTAATAATTGAAGCAACCAGTTTTGGAAGTGTGCATACTACTGCTGAACGCCGAGCGCGATGGGGAGGCGATGAAATACCGGAAGGCTTCATTAGGCTCAGTGTTGGTTGCGAAGATATTCAAGACATACTGGACGATCTTGCGCAGGCTTTAGAATGAAGTTGTCAGGTGTTTTGATGTGCGCTGCATAGGAAAATTTCGCATGCGTTCACAGTCCTCAATGAGCGCCGATCTTCTACACTTTCACAGCTCATTCAGCACTTGGCCTTGTTCTCAATTGTTTAAAAAGGATCCGGAGATGTATCGACCACGGACGCTGCTTAAGGTGTGCGCACCACAACCTCTCGCTAATATCAAGGGACACTCCAACCTGCTGGTCTAATCAGAACGCATGGCCGAGCTTTGACGACTTGTGTCGAGTCTGTTGCTGAGGTAGCCGCAGAGTATATTCTTCGTTGGTTAATAATCCTTAGGATACAGCTAGTTTCAAGGAGCTCCTGAGTGTGCCGAGGCGCTTGACACCCAAAGAAGTCACTCAATATAGTCGACACAACAATGAGGAAGTGGCTTACAGCATTCATCCTGGTTGCGGCCATGCTTGGTGGCGCGGTGGGCGTTCGTGCGCACGAGCAGGAAGGCTCTTGCCCGATGTCGAACATGCCAGATTGTTGCAAGAAGGCGCAGTCTGCAAGGCCGACTCCCGAAGTTTCAATGGCGAGGCTCTGTTGCAACTTGAATTGCTCCGAGCCGGGCAGCAGCGGCACAAGTACCGTTTCCAGTTTCTCACTCCAGCAGGGCACCGCGACGAACGCGGCGGTGATACCGAACCCAGCACCCTTCAATGACGTAATGCTGTCAGGTCGTTATGCTCCAAGGCCCAATTCTCACGACTCAAGCGCGAAGTACATTCAACATCTCGCACTCCTGATCTAATAGACACAGGGCCGAAGTGTGTCTACTGCAAGAACACTTTTCTATTCGAGTGCTCTTGCATCGTTCCAAAAGCCGCATCCGTGTGGCTTTCTAACCGCAGACAGATCAGGAGAGGCAAAATGAGACGAAATGTCTTCTTGGCAGTGCTTGGTTTGGTTCAATTGTTTGGAAGCGCTGCGAGTTCGACGGCGCAGGTAAAGCGGGTGCAAATGCACATCGCTGGTTATCTCTGCGGGAATTGAGTGTACAACATTCAGAAGGCCGTGAGCCGTCTAGACTACGCACCAAAGCTCAAAGAGATTCAAGTAACTGACATACAGAAGGGATTGGGAGTGTTCACGCCCAAGCCCGACAAGCCCGTCTCTTTTGCAGCGCTTAAAGAGACATTGAAGAAAGCCGGTTATACGCTCGACGCAGCGGACATAACGGTTTCGGGAACGCTTGCTAAAGACGATAAAGGATGGGCCATCGTCGTCAAGACTTCCGGCCAACGCCTGGCGCTCGAAGGCTCGAACGTTGATCAGGCTCTGGCCGGCGCCGTTGCCGGAGAAGAACTAGAGATAACTGGCGATTGGAAGACGATTGGCGCCGGCGCTACGGCGCATGAAGTGATATCGCCGGCGGGGCTCAAGGGTAGTGCCGACGTCCGGCAGAACTTTCATCGCCCACGATTCCCGATTTTCGCGAAGGTAAGTTTTACAGAGAAGAACTCTTCATTTGAGCCGTCTAATCGGTTAGCTATTCGTGACGCCGTTGAACCTGCCGCACCGATCCGTGTAACGTCACCCGGTCTGACCGTCTACAAGGGAGGCGCGGTGACGCCGCGTCTCTACTTCATCAAGCAACATTTGGGATCTCTAGCAGTGAATCGTCAGGTCTTTGACTTGAGCGTTTCCTACACCCCATCTCCACGGCTCCAGTTAGAAGTAGAAGCACCTTTCTCGCGCGCTGCTTACGACGACAACATTACGTCCGGTTCGGGGTTTGGTTTAGGCAACATTACAGGATGGGCAAAGTATCGATTCTTCCGGAAGGTCAAAACCTACGGCGACCGACAAGCGGCCCTGCGAGTTGGTCTGGAATTGCCCACTGGTAAGAAGACTGCTCCCAGTCAGGCGCAAATCAATGTGCCCGCCTTTGTAAGGCAACAACTCACGCCAATCAACGGAGGGTTCTCACCACACTTTGATCTT
>DASZDU010000013.1:0-23466 GCA_035941655.1 Pyrinomonadaceae bacterium
GGAAGAGATCATCAAGGATGCGAAAAAGCACGCGTTCTTTATTCCTCCCGGCCAGAAGGCCAAGCTCAAATCTGCTCTTGCTCGCAAGCGGAATAAGAAAAAAGGCCGCATGCGCACTACTCCCAGAGACTAACCGGATTAGTAGAGCCAATCTTCGCGGCCTGCACGGCAGGCTGCGTTCCCCAGCCGTCAGCACTCACAGATCAGTTTGGCGCCCTCGGTGTGTAGATTGGATCTTTGGTTGCGAGGGCTAACGGCCGGATTGAGACGAGTTTCGCATGACGAGAATTCTGCTGACAAACGACGACGGCATTCAGTCGAACGGTCTGATCAAGCTTGAAGAGGCTCTCAGAGAAGTCGGCGATGTTTACGTTGTGGCCCCAGCTTCGGAAATGAGCGGGGCCTCTCACAGTCTCACACTCGCGCGACCCCTGCGCATTCGACAAATTGATGACAGACACTGGACTGTTGACGGTACGCCTACCGATTGCGTAACCCTCGCTCTCAACAAGATTCTGGCGCCCGACGACTTGCCGGATATTTGTGCTTCAGGAATCAATCACGGTGGTAACCTTGGGGACGATGCGACCTACTCCGGGACAGTGGCCGGCGCCCTCGAAGCCACCATCCTGGGAGTACCGGGTCTCGCGTTTAGTCTGGTCGCGCGCGAGGGATTCGACTTCCGCGAAGCCGCGCAGTTTGCAGTAACCGCAGTGCAGAAAGTGTTAGCGGAAGGACTGCCCGAAGGTACTTTGCTTAACATCAACATCCCTGCAAAGGAAATCAAAGGCGTTCGAGTTACGCGCCAGGGAATCAAAAATGCTCGACCGGTAATCTCCGAACACATCGACCCACGCGGTAAGCCGTATTTTTGGATTGGGGAAGAATACTTTAACAACAGTGCCGCGGCCGGAACTGATTACAATGCGATTGATCAAGGTTACATTTCTGTTACTCCGTTGAAGAGTGATATGACAGATCACCGAGCGCTGACAGCGATTGAGAGCTGGCGTTATCTAAAAGATTCAGAACTGCTCCACAAGGGTTAGGCACGCTGAATCACGCACACTTGAAGTTTCGTGCAAACTACTGGTCAACAGCCCGCGAATAGAAGTCAGGATTATTCCATCCCGCGCGAACGCATGGTCGAGCGGCTTCGCGACCACTATCAGATTCGTGACGCAAAAATTCTCGATGCAATGCGAGCGGTGCCGCGACATGCATTTGTGCCTGAAGCATTGCAGGCACGCGCGTATGGCGATCACGCGCTGCCGATTAGCGGCAGCCAGACGATTTCGCAGCCGTATATCGTGGCGCGAATGACAGAGTTGTTGGAAATCGACTCTGACAGTCGGGTGCTGGAGATTGGAGCCGGGTCAGGATATCAGACTGCGGTGCTGGCGAAAGTTGCTGGGCAGGTTTACTCGATCGAACGCATCGCCAGCCTGGCGCGGGAAGCACAAAGCCGAATCAGACAACTGAACATCTATAACGCAACCGTTAAGTGCTTTGACGGCACACTAGGATGGGCGGCAAACGCGCCTTACGATGCGATACTGGTTGCGGCCGGTGGCCCAACAGTTCCCCAGCCGCTGGTGGCGCAGTTAAAAGTCGGTGGCCGTTTGGTTTTGCCCGTTGGTGAAACACGCGAGTCGCAGCGTCTCATTCGAGTTATTAAGGATGCGGTCGGGTACAAACAAGAAGACCACGGCGCCTGCGCGTTCGTTCCATTGATAGGTCAGCATGGCTGGTCGACGTAAAACGAAGTTTCGAGTTTCAAGTTTGGAATTTGAGATTCCGAGTCGAATCAAGGTTATCGGGTCATCTGTGAGACTTGAGCATGAGGTCAGTACCACCACGCGGTAGAGGGTGGGTCATACGTTTGCCGCACGATTGTCGGATGAAACAGCAGACCCACCCGCTACCGCGTGGTGGTACTGACTTCATCTTCGAACTTGAAACCTGAAACTTGAAACTCGAAACTGAATTCAAATGATCGCACGCATAATTGAAGTCTTATCCGGCTTCATCGTCGCCACCATCTCCTTGCTGGGCTACTCCGGAATTGTCTTGCTCATGGCCATCGAATCGGCCTGCATACCACTGCCTTCCGAGATCATCATGCCGTTTTCCGGCTATCTGGTGTCAACCGGTGAAATGAATCTTTGGCTGGTTGGCATCGCCGGCGCTGTCGGCTGCGTACTCGGTTCACTAATCGCTTATTGGGTTGGCAGCAAAGGCGGGCGTCCGCTGATCGAGAAATATGGACGATACGTACTCATCTCTCGTCATGACCTGGACATGGCCGACCGTTGGTTCGCTAACCACGGCGAGATTATCGTGTTCGTTAGTCGACTGTTGCCGGCGATACGCACTTTCATAGCTTTCCCGGCGGGTGTGGCGCGAATGAACTTAAAGCGATTCGTTATCTATACCTTCGCCGGCTCGCTGCCCTGGTGTCTCGGCCTCGCCTACATCGGACAGAAACTCGGCGAGAAATGGAATCAGGACGACACACTTAAGACCTGGTTTCATCGTTTCGATTTCCTGATCGGAATCGCGGGCGTCTTATTGGCCGGCTGGTGGATTTGGCGACACGTGGGCCACTTGCGCAAAGAAAAAGAGCAAGCGCTAAATCCTTCAGAATAGCAAGCACCTAGACGCTAGAACTTAAGCACCGTATCGAGCTGCAATCGCGTTGTCGGCCGATTTAAAGATCCTGGAGGCGTTGGCACGAATGGGCCGAGTAAGCCTCTCAATCGCTCCGTAATGATTCCGGTAACAGTGAAGACCACGCGCGGATCTGCGGCATATGAAAAACCAAACTTGTGACCGCGCATGTCGGACTGCTGCGTAACGTCAGAAAAGTTAAAGGGCGTCAACACTGCGTCTTTTTCGATGCGCATAAAGGTGTAACCAAACTGCATGTCACCCTTCGCCTGGGTTTTTCCCACCTGCACTTCCGCCCATAAACCGTTGTTCTCATGGTTGGGTAAAATAATTTCAGTAGTACCTAAAGCAGTGACTACGTCATGCGTTTGTGTGTTAGTCACGAAGTTAGCGATAACGGCCACCGGAAAACGCTTGCTATGTTTCAACTCGAGGCGGGCGATTAGGTCTACCAAATTAAATCCCGATGACAGACGGCCATCGCGGTTAGTAGCGTTGTTACTGGCGGTCGTCAGACCGAGGTTGCCATTCCCGCCAACTAGCAAGTCTCTCGGAATCAAAGCCTGACTCGTAACAGTACCCCCACCCGGAAGCGAAACTATTACCGGAAGCTGCAACAAGCTTCCAAAGACCTGTACCGGAGAAATCAACTGCGTGCCGGAGAAATAAAGGTCCGCAATCGATAAGTTCAAGGCGACCTTTGAACTCGGCTCGAATCGGGTACGGAGTTGTCCGCCGTAAAGTGCAAGATCGCGTCCCCCACGACGCGATTGCTCAACATTGACTGTCCCGTCCGCGTTTCTCACGAATGCGGAATTTCTCTCAAGCATTGGAAGTTGCCAGGCAACAAAGGTCACGTCTTTTAAGACGGAGTGTTTGCGAGTGAGTGAATAGCTCTCGTTGAAGCCATCGACCATGAGGTCTTGGTCAATAGTCATTTCAGTTGCGGTCCAGGGGGGTTCAAACCTACCGCCTTGTAAGCGCAGTCCCGGTAACTTCCGAGGTTTGTATGTGATGAATGCCTGATCGAGAGCGAATGGTTTCCGATTAAAGAAATCGGTAAGTGTCTGGTTGGTGGAGATGTTGTCCGCCATGCTGCCGGTGGCGAGGCGCAACCCCCAATCAAACTCTTCGTTAACACTTCCCCGCATGGTGAGACGCGCCCGTAAACGCATGCGGTGACGCGGTGTCAGTGCGTTACCGAAGGCCAATGGATTAGCCGCCGAGGCCAACATGTTTGATTGCCCGAAAATTGATTCAGACCTTAAACGGATATCGCCACTGAACTTGATGCTGCCTAATTGCGAGACGCTACTTTCAACCTTCTTCAAGCGATCCTCCACGGAGGGAGTTTGAGGCCCGTCCGAAATGGGTTCGACGCGAATGGCCGCAGTAACGGTTGAAGAGTCAGACGGGTGTAACTGAAGAGCCAGCAAGCGAATGGTCTCTTGTTGTTGCTCGACCGTTTTTTGCAGTCGCTCCAGACTTTGTTGCAGTGCACTCAACTTCTCTTCAAGGGTTTCCGGCTTCTTAGGCGCCGACGGCTCAACTCTCGTCAAATCCACAGCTGCGGTTGATCCACCTCCAGAATTAGGTTGAGCGATGTTCTGTGCGCGAATTTCAGCGACACTCAGTGCAAAGAACGACCAGGCGACGAGGGCCAAGACGAAGGCCTTCGCAAAATTCGAACCAGATTTTGTCAGCATGGCTCGTGTTCCTTTGTGGTAGAGATGACGTTTTAGAAGAATCAGAATCGAAGTTTAACCTTAAGCCTGCGTGAACGGCAGCTTAAATCAATGTTAATTCGATGGTAGAACCGACCATATCATGAGCATCGGATGAAAGTGTAAGGGTTGGGTACAAGCGCCAGTCTAAGGCCAATACCTCCGACAGCTTTCTTAACAAGTTGGAGGAGAGGTACATTTTCCTTTACCGACGAGATGTTTGCACGAGGGCGTTTTGAAGTCTATCTAGAGCGCCTTGCAATACTTTATCTTCACGCGCAATGCACAGTCGCATGTAATTGTTCCAGTAATCGCTATCTGCAAAGGCGCCTTGCATGGATGAGCAAACGAAAAACTATTTGGGGTAAATTACGAGCAACCATAATGCTACTCGCATGTCTTGGAGTGCTGTGGTTCTGCTTCGCTGGAAATCTCTTACACTTCAGCTCGACGTATTAATAGCATCGCGAGTTCGACGCGTAGCGTCGATATGAATTTAGCCCGGTCTTTCAAGGGCCGGGAACAATAATTAACCCAACAACGTCCGTCGCGTAGCGACGGAGTGAAATTGCTGAGATTATCTTCATTGCGTCGCTGACGCGACGCATAGCATAGGCGACGACGCGATCCCCAGCCTTGAAAGGCTGGGCTAAATTCACGCTACGCGTCGCACTCAGTGTTTGCGACTTTTAGGGCAAAGCCATGAGGCGACTATCATTAATAGGTCTGCTAACTGCGATTCTCCTAACGCCGGTAGTCTGGATTGGCTTCACGGCAAGCTATCAAGTTTCGCCGGCGATTGTCGGACTCCTGCAAGTTGCAAGCAGGCCCAAACCTCCACCCGCTCCTGCCCAATGGCGGCCTTTGATCGGCGAGTATGTTAGCGACAACGAGACTCCTCTTATCATTCTCGAAAGCGACGGAAAGCTCTGCGTCTTATTCAACCGAAGTGAACTCGCGCCATTACGCGAGCGCGGCGCAAATTCGTTTGAGTTTGACGCCTCTACGAGTCGTAAAGGCGAGCGCGTTCTGTTTTCGCGCAATGGCCGCGGACGGGTGGCGCGAGTTGCCATTGGCAAATCGCTGTACAACCGCAAGCCTCTCGGCCCCGAGGAGGGCGCGAATCAACTTAAAGTGCAGCCTCTCCGCCCGGTACCCATCCTTATTAAAGAGGCTCTTACAGCCCAGCCTCCGAACGAAAGCGGAGATTTTCTGCCTACTGACCTGGTCGAACTAAGGAAACTTGATCCCACGATCAAGCTGGATATCCGCTACGCCACTACCAACAATTTGTTCGGCACGGTTTTCTATTCCCAGGCGCGAGCGTTCCTGCAGCGTCCGGCAGCAGAAGCCGTCGTTCGCGTTAATCGAAAACTTAAACCGCTCGGTTATGGTCTGCTGGTCCATGACGGGTACCGGCCCTGGTATGTGACTAAAGTGTTTTGGGACGCTACCCCAGCCGACAAGAAGCTCTTTGTTGCTGATCCTTCGAAGGGTTCGCGTCACAACCGCGGCTGTGCGGTTGACCTGTCGCTTTACGATCTGAAGAGTGGCAAACCGGTGGAAATGGTAAGTACGTATGATGAGACGACGGACCGCGCCTACCCAAACTATCCCGGTGGTACTTCGCTACAACGCTGGCATCGTGATCTCCTGCGTGCCGCAATGGAGGCCGAAGGCTTCACGGTATACGAAGCCGAGTGGTGGCATTTTGATTACAAGGATTGGCAGAGGTACCGCATCGGCAATGTGCGCTTCCTTCAAATAGGTCTTAAGAATCCGTAGCTTCTTGCTCCGGCATGGGAAGTTGCTTTGAAAAATATGTATATCAGATTCATCTCTGCGGTTTTATCCTGCACTTTTGTTCTGGCGATTCTCGGCCAGCAAGTCACACCTTCGCCACATCCGCAGATCGGATCAGCGCAACAGACCTATGAAGTCGCAAAAGATTTCAATCGTCGGGTCCCGATGCGCGACCGCACCGAGCTATCAGCCGACGTATACCGGCCCAAAACGCCGGGACGCTTTCCAGTTATTCTCAATCGCACCCCCTACACTAAGACCAGCGCGAGCAACTTTAAGCTTGCGCAGTATTTCGTGGCTCGGACACAAATCGGCCACGTCGAAAACCGGACTAGTTTCGTCACGCCTCTTTAAGTTATTGATGGGGGTTGAGGTTTTGGTCGGGGCGAGAGGATTCGAACCTCCGACCTCTCGGTCCCGAACCGAGCGCTCTACCAGGCTGAGCCACGCCCCGACAAGTAGAGCGATAATAGGGAAGCAGCGATCCGCTGTCAAACCAACGGAACTTAAGTATCGATTAACTTCCATGGGCGAGCTGCTTTTTTGGAGTGCGCTGACCTGTCAGCGCTTTAAGTCCGCTGCGACTTGTCGCAGCCTTTCGGAGTAGATGCAATGTCAAAGGTTGCGACAGGTCACCGTACTAAAGCGCTGACAGGTCAGCGCGCTCCAAAACGAGGCAGCTTGTCGCCCGCAGTTGACAAAATTTCTTTCGGCTTTATTGCGCCTTAGCTCGTCTAATTTTTTGACTCAGGCTTCTGCGAAAATGTTATAGTTTCTTGCCCTGGGTTATTGGCTGGGTGCCCCTCCACCAATCGAATTGGAAAACACCTCATAGTTCAAACGAATCAGCATTCGTAGATATCTCGCTAAGGATCCGTAAACGGAGCGTCGTCGTATGAAAATCAGTCTCCCGTTCCGCTCACACAAGCAGAGGTTGCTCTCTAGTCTTATTCTCCTGGTCGCATTCTGCGGCGGTATTAACACGACCTACGCGGCTAATGCCAAGGCTCCGGTGCTGATTAGCGAGGCTGCGTCAACCAGAGCGATCGCTTTGGAATCGGTGACGTTCAAGGGCGAACCATTTCCGCTGACTTCCACGGTTGCGTTCAGCTCGGACACGCGAACTCGCATTTGCATCTTCGCTATGAACCTCGAGCTTCTGCCGGGTGAGGGCGCCAATGCTTTTACCGCAGACATTCAGGACGCGGGCGGTAAGCTACATCCACTGCAGGTCGAGTTTATGGGACAGGTGCCGAACTTCCCCGGCATCACCATGTTCATTGTCAGATTGGCCGATGATATCGGCGACGCCGGCGATGTGCTGTTGCGACTGAATCTGCATGGCATGGCCAGCAACCGAGTCCGCATGGCAATCGGCCACATCGGTGGCGGACCTGCTGACGATCCGGGTGCTGTTGCCACTCCGGCTCCCGCCACCCCGCCCCCGGCTGATCCACCCCTGGTTCCCGATTCGTTCACCGGTCCGGCGAGTGACGCTGATGCAGTGCGCTTCCTGGAGCAAGCTACCTGGGGACCGACGCCTGCTGACATTGCGCACGTCAAGTCAGTTGGGTTTCTTGCGTACCTGAACGAGCAGTTCAATACTCCGGTGACTAATGTGGCCAAGGGCTCAAACTTTCCGGACCTCGCGTTTCCCGCCGAGGACGGCAGCCAGTGTCCAACTACCGATCCGGCAGACCCAAACTACAACCAAAATGTTTGCAACCGGGACAACTTCTCGATGTACCCGGTTCACCGCACATTCTTCAGTAATGCCCTGTATGGTCCAGACCAGTTGCGCCAGAGAGTCGCATTTGCTTTGCACCAGATTCTGGTAGTTTCGGCGGCCAGCGAAGTCAACCGGCCGAGCTGGATGACGATTTACCTGCAAGCGCTCGATCGCAACGCCTTTGGTAGTTACCGCACGCTGTTGCAGGAAATCACGCTCACTCCAGCGATGGGCGAGTATCTCGACATGCGTCTCAGCACGCGTACCAGTCCCAACGAAAACTTTGCTCGCGAGATCCTGCAGCTTTTTTCGATTGGAACCGCGGTGCTCAACGCAGATGGCACCCCGCAACTTGATGCGCAAGGAATACCGGTGGCTTCGTATTCGCAAACACACGTTAACGAATTCACTCGAGTGTTTACAGGTTGGAACCTGGTGCCGGGTACGATTGCAGCAGGGACCGCTAACTGGCGCGATCCAATGATTCCGCGCGGCGGCACTAGCCACGACTTCGGAGCCAAGACGCTCTTGAATGGATTGACTACCACTGCGTGTTCAAGCGCCAGCGGCGCGGCGAATATCGCGTGTGCGCAATCAGATCTAACAGCTGCGCTCGATAATATCTTCAATCATCCTAACGTTGGCCCATTCATCAGCAAGCAACTGATCCAACACCTTGTCACCAGCAACCCCAGCCCCGCGTATGTCGAACGCGTTGCCAAAGTTTTCAACAACGACTGTTCAGGTCTGTACCCGCAGGGCTGTGCAAACGTTCGCGGCAATCTCAAACTGGTGGTGCAGGCGATACTGCTGGATCCGGAAGCCCGTGGGGATGTAAAGACGGATCCGAATTACGGCAAACTTCGCGAGCCAGCCCAGTACGTTAACGGGTTCCTGCGCGCCTTCAACGTAAAGTCGTTTGACAAGACCACGACCAGCGACGGCGTGTTAGGCAACCGGTCCGCGCCTGACTTTACCGGCACTCTCGATCAACCAATCTTTCAACCGCCAACGGTGTTCAGTTATTACCAACCAGCGTATGAGGTGCCGGGAACGAAGATACTTGGCCCGGCATTCGGGATCCTTTCAACCTCCACCACGCTGCGACGCGCAAATGATATCAACACGCTCGTCTACACTGGCGTAGCTCCGAACACCAGCCCGACAGCGGCCAGTCCGGATCGACCGCGCGGCACTTCCATCGACATCGCAAGTCTCGAAGCACTGGCAGGCAATCCCGGCGACGTCGCAGACGCGCTCAATTCACTGCTTCTGCATGGCACTATGTCAACTCAGGTGCGCACTTCGATCATCACCGCGATGAACGCAATCAACGATGCCACGGTTTCCACTCGCAATCAGAAACGCGCGCGTGTCGCAGTTTACCTGGCCGCAACATCATCGCAGTACGACATCCAGAGATAACGACGAGAGATATTTATCATGTCACAAACACGCAGACAGTTTCTTCGCACGAGCGCATGCGCGTTGGGCAGCATGGCGTTCGCTTCCCAGATCGAGAAGTTTGGTATCGTTCACGCGCTTACGCCTCAGGCTGCGACTGACTACAAAGCGCTGGTTTGCGTTTTCCTTAACGGCGGAAACGACGGTAACAACATGCTCGTTTCGCTCGATCAGTACACGCAGTATTCGAACGCCCGAAGCGCAGCTCAGCTTGCGTTGGCGCAGGCGAGTTTACTTCCGGTTTCACCGGTTAGCGGCGGCTCATACGGGTTTCACCCGAACATGCCGGAGATGAAGGCTCTGTTCGATTCGGGGAAACTCGCTGTGCTGTGTAACAACGGTCCGCTGGTCGAGCCGTTGACGCGTACCACTTATCAAAACGGCACCGGCAAGAAGCCGCTGCAACTGTTTTCACATTCTGATCAGGTTGGGCTTTTTCAGACTTCGATCGCCAATTCGGTGAGTCAAACGGGCTGGGGAGGCCGCCTGGCTGACAAGACTGCAATACTCAACGGCGTCGCTACGTTTCCAAGTAATGTCTCGATCGCAGGCATTAATCTTTTTCTGACTGGTGTAGACACCCGGCAGTTGGCTGTCGCTGACTCGAACACTTCTCTGGCTAATGTGCTGGTCCTTAGCAACGCGCCGGGCGGTCCCACGACTGCGGAGATTAATTCTCGTCTCGCTGCCTTCAACGAAATTCGCAGCTTTGATCACAACTTCAAACTGATAAAAGCTGCGAGCGATACTCGCTCGAGCGCCATCGCAACGGACAACGCGCTCTCCAACGTCAATCCCGTCCTTAATACGGCCTTTCCCAATCCGACCACGTCGATAGGCCGCCAGCTTCTGCAGGTTGCCAGACTCATTAAGGCGAGCACGGATCCTGCCGCCGGCATTAACATGAAGAGACAAATCTTTTTTGTGCAGATTGGTGGCTTCGATACCCATTCGGCCCAACTGAATGGCCAGGGCACTTTGCTGCAACAATTGAGTCAGGCCATCAATGCTTTTTTCAACGCGACAGTCGAGCTCGGTTTGCAGGACAAGATTACGCTTTTCACGATGTCTGATTTCGGGCGCACGCTTCAGCCGGCGGGATCGGGCACAGCCGCGGTTGGCAGCGATCACGCCTGGGGAAATCACCACCTGATTGTCGGCGGTGCGGTGTTGGGACACACGTTGTATGGCACCTATCCTAATCTCACTCTTGGTGGACCAGACGATACTGACGGTGGCAGCAGTCCGCGCGGCCGTTGGATACCAACTACTTCAGTTGAGCAGTATGCGGCCACGCTCGCGACCTGGTACGGATTGTCTTCGGCAGATCTTTCGGCAGTGTTTCCGTTGATTAGTCGCTTCTCGACTCCGAACCTCGGATTCTTAGCTTAATCAGCCTGCGGAGCAGGCGACAGCATCAAGCCTGGGGTGGAGCGTAGCGCAACCCCAGGTGTGGGAAATTGACAGACAAGAGCCCGCGGAGCGGACGATAGCCTCATCAAGTCGCTGTCGCCCACTCCGCGGGCTGGCATTGTGTTTGGTCCATTGACCTGGGGTTGCGCTACGCTCCACCCCAGGCTTTACGCTACCGCCTGCTTCGCAGGCTAATCGCGACGACCGGAGAACCCACTCATGTCCAGGGCTGAAAAAGCGCGACTGATAATAATTCCTTCGCTGCTTGTCGCCGTCCTCGGTTTCTTGTTATCAAGCAACAACGCTACGCGCTCCGTTCATGCTTTCTCGTCCGGTCCACCTGCCGGCTACACCGCCGCCCCCGGAGAAGAACCGGAAGCCTGTGCCGAATGCCACGTGCCTGCGGATGCCGGTACCGGCCACATTTCCATAACTGCGCCACAGACGTATGTGCCCGGCCAAACGTATCCAATTACCGTAAGCCACACCAATGCTGATCTCACCAGAATGCGCTGGGGTTTTGAACTGACAGTGCTTGATACGTCAGATGAAAAAGCCGGCAATCTGCAGAACACAGACGGACTAACACAAGTACTTAACAACGCCGGTCCAAACAGCGCTCGCCAATACATCGAGCACAGCGGGGCCGGGACATTTATTGGGCAGCAAAACGGCGCGAGCTGGACTTTCAACTGGACGGCGCCGGCCACCGACGTCGGTGTTGTCACTTTTTATGCGGCCGGGAATCAGGCCAACAACGACGGCAACACTTCCGGCGACTACATCTACAAAACTCTGGTGACGTCTGCGCCATTCTCGGCGACGCCTGATTATGATCTCGCCGTAACGCCGTCGTTGCGTGCCATTGTCCCCGGCGGGAGCGCGCAATACACGGTAACGATCACCCCTTCTGCAGGTTTCAGTGGCGTCGTAAATCTCAGCGCGACCGGATTGCCTGCCGGTGCGTCGGCAAATTTCAATCCCTCCTCCGTCAACATAACTAATGCCTCAGGCGCCGCTTCGACGCTAACCATAACAACGGACTCCGGCACTCCTCTGGGAGATTATCCAATTACAGTCGAGGCGTTATCAGCAGGCCTCATGCACGCACGCCAGGTGACCTTGAAGGTGATAAGCCCTTCGAGTGTCGACTTGTTCGCCGCTAAATCCGTTTCACCGAATCCGGGCCAGGTCGGGTTGAACCTGACTTATCGCGTTACGGTAACTAATAGGGGACCAGCCGCGGTTACAAATGTGAGCGTGACCGATACCTTGCCTTCAGGCGTCGCTTTCGTTTCGGCATCTTCGACCGCCGGCATTCCATGTACCGGCTCGTCCGTCGTAGTTTGCGCAATCGGAAGTTTGCCGCTGGACGCATCGACGGTCGTGATCATCGTCGTTACTCCGTCGACGGCGGGTCAGGTCGTCAATTCAGCGACCGTTAGCGCGAGCGAGACGGACTACGACAACAGCAACAACACCGCTGCAATCACCACGCAAATTCAGCCGGCTGCTGTCGCGCCTTCAATGCTCGATGCAAATCTAACCGTCGGCACAGTTGCGACCGGACTGGATCAACCGGTCAGCATTGCTTTTTTAGGAGTCAACGATTTCCTGGTGCTCGAGAAAGCGACCGGAAAAGTCCAAAGGCTGCTGCGCGACCCGCTTACGAGCATTGTTACCTCGACGCCGGTGCTGGATCTCGCCGTCAACTCCGCCTCCGAACGTGGCCTGCTGGGCATTGCCTTGCACCCGCAGTTTGCGACCAACGGTTATGTCTACCTTTTCTGGAGCGAGAGTAATACGGGCGGCGACACAGCCAACCTCGACTCGATCGCGTTGCTCGGCAATCGTGTCGACCGTTTCCACTTTGACGGCTCAGTTCTTACGTTCGATAAAAACCTGATCAAGCTGCGCTCGTTGCAGCAGGATAGTGGCCAACCTTCGCGCGGTAATCACGATGGCGGCGTAATCCGCTTTGGGCCGGATGGAAAGCTGTACATCATTTTTGGTGACAACGGCCGGCGCGGTTTTCTTCAGAACCTGCCCACCGGTGGGCCAGTTCCCGACGATCAATTTGGAGGACCGGAACCGGACGACGCGCACATGACCGGTGTCATTCTTAGGCTGAATGACGACGGCTCTACACCGACAGACAATCCGTTTTTCAATGCGGCAACATCTTTGACAGGTGAAGCCGCGGCAAACGTGAAGAAGATCTTTGCCTACGGCGTTCGGAACGGATTCGGCATGGCCTTCGACCCGCTGGCCGGATATCTCTGGACTCAGGAAAACGGCGACGATGCGTTTGATGAAATGAATCGAGTGAGCGCCGGCTTCAACGGCGGTTGGATTCAGGCGATGGGGCCGCTCAGTCGCATTGCTGAATTCAAGTCAATCGAGATGAACTACGCAGCCGGTAATCTGCAACAACTGCGCTGGCCGCCGAGCAATATTGCCGACACGCCTCAGGCAGCGCTGGCGCGTCTATTCGTTTTGCCAGGTTCGCAGTACACCGATCCGGAGTTTAGCTGGAAGTATGCGCTGGCGCCCGCCGGCATAGGTTTCATCAAGGGAAGAGGATTGGGGACGAACTTTGAAGGCGAACTGTTGGTGGGTGCTTCAAGAACTACGCTGCTCAACGGCTATCTGTTTCGCTTCCGGTTAACGCCCGATCGCAAACACTTTCAGTTTACCGATCCGCTGCTTAACGATCGCGTGGCCGACAACCTTGACAAGTTTGACTTAACGGAAAGCGAAACGCTGTTGGCAGGCCGAGATTTCGGTGTGTCTACCGATATTCAAACCGCTCCCAACGGCAACGTGTTTGTCGTTTCTTTGACTAACGGAGCGATTTACGAAATCAAGTCGAAACCCAGCACCGTATTCTATGCGAACTTGACCGGAGCACAGGAGGTGCCGCCAACAAATTCAACCGCCACAGGCACGGCGACCGTCGTATTGAGTCCCGACGAAACAAGCGCGACCGTGTCACTCAACTTCAACGGCTTATCCAGCGCGCAAACGGTCGCTCATATCCATGGTCCAGCTCCGGCGGGCGCAACGGCGGCGCCGATTTTTGGATTACCAGAGGGGCAGGTGAGTGACTTCAGAATCAGTCTCACATCGGCGCAGGTTCAGGATTTAAAGAACGGTCTTTGGTACGTCAACGTTCACAGCACGAACTTTCCTAACGGTGAGATTCGCGGGCAGTTTCAAACTTCGGCAGCGGGCAGCACCGTTCAATTCGACGCCACGCAACTCGGCGTCGGCGAAGGTGAGGGAAGCGTAACCTTGACTGTGAGCCGCAGCGGCAATACGTCCGGCGCTGCCGAGGTGAATTACGCCACTGTCGATACTAATGCCCCGACGGATTGCAGCGCCGTCAACACCGGCATCGCGTCTTCGCGTTGTGACTACGAAAGCAAGGTCGGAATGCTTCACTTCGCACCGGGCCAAACCTTGGCAAGCTTTTCAGTTCCAATCATTGACGATTCGTATGCCGAAGGCAGCAGCGAGAGTTTCATCGTCGCGCTTAGCAATGCCGGCGGTACTGGCGTCGTGCTCAGTTCACCCGCCAGTATCATCGTGACCATCAATGACAACGACTCCACAAATGGCACAAACCCGATCGATGACACCGCCTTCTTTGTGCACCAGCATTACCTCGACTTCCTAAATCGCGAGCCGGATGCGCTCGGCTTGGCGTTTTGGATAGCTGAGATCGAGGGCTGCACGCCGAAGCCGCAATGCACTGAGGTCAAGCGGATCAACGTTTCGGCTGCATTCTTCCTGTCGATTGAGTTTCAGGAGACTGGCTACCTGGTGGAACGGATTTACAAATCTGCTTACGGCGACGCAAACGGCACCTCTACCAACGGAGGCGCGGCCCACACAATCAAAGTGCCGATCGTCTCGTTCAACGAGTTCCTGGCTGACACGCAGCAGATCGGGAAAGACGTGGTAGTCGGAGCAGTAGACTGGCAGACAAAACTCGAGAATAACAAGGTGGCCTTCACGCAGGACTTCGTTGTCCGCACGCGTTTTGTCACAGCCTACCCGACAACTATGACACCGGCGGAATTTGTCGACGCGCTGTTCCTGAAAGCGGGCGTGACGCCAACCAGCGACGAGCGCAACTCAATCATCAACGAATTTGGCGGCGCGGGCACGAGTGTGGACACGGCAGCGCGCGCGCGAGGGTTGCGGCGGGTGGCGGAGCACGCGGTCCTTAAGGAGCAGGAAAAAAATAAAGCCTTCGTGCTGATGCAGTACTTTGGTTATCTGCGGCGCGATCCAAACGCAGCGCCCGATACAGACCACACCGGTTACGACTACTGGTTGACGAAGCTGAATGATTTCAACGGCAACTTCATCAACGCCGAAATGGTCAAGGCCTTCATCTCATCGATCGAATATCGCCAGCGCTTCGGCCCATGAACCGCGCCGTTTCCGCAAAATTTGGTAGTGACTAATTCCAGATTTTCTCTGTGCCACCTTTGTGTCCTCTGCGTCTCAGTGGTGAATTTACTCGACAAAAACTAACCACAGAGGCACAGAGAGCTCAGAGGACGCACAGAGACTTTCAAATCAGGTCACTATCCAAAATTCCTCACATGGATCAGAACCCCGAAGCCTCGGGGTTCTAAACGGCTCATTCACAGGCTAAAACCCCTCAAAAAATTCCCCTCGAACCCCGGTGTTTAGGCAACTTTTCCACCCCGAATTGCCACTAATTCGCTTTGTCTGGTAGCTTTATCACCCGAACGTTAAGCCCAGATTTACCCTTAACCCAAAGCGAAATATTTCGCAGACCTCGAGGCGTTGCCCCTGCGACTATTTCCAAACCCAGGAGTTCCCATTGTCCAGGTTGATTTACCGAGTTTCCCCTCTCCCTCAGTCGCGTCTGCGCAAGAATGTCCGCCGGGCTCTGTTAAGTCTGGCGACCGCGTTGGTCCTGTCAGTATTCATTGCCGGGAGCCTGAGTCTTCGCTCCAGCGCGCAGGGAAACGCCCGCGAAAAATCCTTTAACAATAAAGCCGATAAGGTCCTTCAAATTGTCCGCCAGGCAGTCGAGGAAGACCGCAGGGCTGCGCAAAAGGGCCAATTGAGAAGTGAGACGTCGGCAGTCAAACGCCTCTCCCGCATCGCAAAGGTCAAACGGCATTCCGATGAGAACGTTCGCATAAACGTCGCCGTGACGCTCAGGGACAACTCGGAAAGTGAACTCAAGGCTGCGGGTTTTCAGGTCCAGTCACGAGTCGGCGATGTGGCCACACTCGATCTCGATGTGGACCAACTGGACGCTCTCGCCGCTCTCGAAAGTGTGAGGAAGATTTTCGCCTCCGTCGTTAGGCATCCGTTGAATGATAGAGCCAGGCAGTCTGCAGGTATCGATAACAGTTCAGGACAAAGGCTGGTGACTCAGACAGGCCGCGGTGTAGTCGTGGGTATCATCGATACCGGAATCGACTTTCGCCATCTTGATTTCACCGTGCCCGGCAGCGGCGGACATCAGACGCGAATCAAAGCGATGCTGGACATGACCGAGTACGGCGCGCAATCGCCCGATCCGGGTTGGAACTATTCGCTGCCCGGTCAGTCCGCGGTTATCGGCCATCTCTACACTGAAGCAGACATTAATTCCGCACTCCAAATTCCGAAACCTTCGGATCAGAACGCCGACCTGGTTCGACAGCGAGACAAGAATGGCCACGGAACGCACGTGGCCGGCACGGCCGCCGGCAACGGACTCTCGTCCCCAACACCCGGCACTTACGCAGGCATGGCGCCCGAGGCAGATCTGATAATCGTCAAAGCCAGCCGGCAAAATGACGGCGATGCCGACTTTGATACTACCGACGTAATCAACGCCCTGGAGTTCATTAAACAAAAAGCCGCGGAACTCGGCGAGCCTTTTGTCATTAACCTAAGCATCGGTGGACAGCTTGGTGCACACGACGGCACCACCCCCGATGAGCGCGCCATTGATAATCTGGTGAATGGTGGCGCCGGGCGCGCGGTATGTGTGGCGGCCGGCAACGAAGGTGGTGCGAGCATTCACGCTCGCAGCACCGTCCCGGCCGGAGGCAGTCAAACGCTGGACTTCAACGTCAACGGCGAGGCCTACGTTATCGACCTCTATCAAAACAAATCAGATCGATTCAGCGTTACCGTCACCAGTCCCGACGGAGTTACTTTGGGCCCGGTGGCCTACGATGCCAACGGATTTACTGATCCTGCAGGTCAGGGTTCGAATCAATACGTCCAAATATTCAACGCGAACGACGACAAGGGCGATGCGGATTCCGCCAACGACCAGCCGGATATAGTTGTGCTTTTTAAGCCCGCGGCTCCTGATGGCATGTGGAAAGTTACCCTGACCGACGCGGATGGAAACGCTAACCAGTCATACGATGCCTGGACTGAAGGCGAAGGCGTTTACTTCAGCACCTTCGTCGACAATGATTCGCATCTGGTAGCTTCACCCGGAACCGCGCGCGGTGCGATTACGGTGGGTGCATTTGTTACGCGCGCGACCACGCAAACTATTGGGGGGCCCGCCTCCTTTACCAGCCCTGGCCCAACCGCCGACGGCCGTCAAAAGCCCGATATCGGCGCGCCGGGTTATTACCTTTACTCGTCGCGTTCAACGGACATCACGGATCCAAACTTCGGAATCTTCGGTACCGGTGAAAATGCGTCAACCGATAGCACCCATTACGCCGGTCTCGCGGGAACCAGCATGGCGACGCCAGTCACCACCGGTTCGGTTGCGTTATTAATTCAGTCTTCTCCCGCGTTGTTCGCGAACGAGATCAAGAACCTGTTGACGACCTATGCTGTGCTGGACATTTTTACCGGACAGGGCCCATGGAGTCCGCGGCTCGGTTTCGGTAAGCTCAATATCGCGAATTCCATTAATCGCACGGGCGGCGGCTTCAAGAAGTTCTCCATTAGCGGTCGCCTCGCAGATCCTGATGGCAGCCCTGTTGTTGACCTCCAGGTTTTCCTCTCGGGTACGAGCAGCGAGATGGCTCGCACCGACGCGAACGGCAACTTTAGTTTCAACAATTTGCCGGCCGGCGGTAATTACACCGTATCCCCCAGTTTTCAACCTTCGATGGTGTTCTCTCCCACGTTGTACAACTTTAATAGTCTCAGCGCCGATCAAACTGCCAACTTCACGCGCACCGTGACTCAGACTTACCGGGTTGGTGGTCGTATCACAGACACAAGCGGTAACGGTGTGTCTGGCGTTCGCGTGGAGGTACCCGGTGCAGTGACCCCATCAGGCAATCTCCCAATCTTACCGGCGACGACTGATATCAACGGTTACTACTCATGGGATCTTCCGAAAGGTCAGGACTACCATGTAACCCCGACCAGCGGCCTGCACACTTTCACGCCTGCTTCAATCACCTTCTTGAATCTCAGCGCCGGTCAGACTGCGAATTTTACGGCCACCGCAGTGAAGCTCAGCATCACTGGGCGAGTCACTAATGGGAACAACGGCGTCCCCGGTGTTTCCATGAGCATGACTGCATACGCGAGTGCGGCTCCACCCGTCGTAGTTCTGACGGATGCAAATGGCTTTTATACGTTTGGCGATGTGACTTCGGGACAGTACTACACAATCACGCCATCAAAGACGAACTATCTTTTTGAGCCGGCGAGCCAGACGGTTTTTCTTTCTCCATACGTGCAGCCGACGCCGATGTTTATCGGCTCCGACAATGCGATCGACAATTCGCGCTTCTTTGTGGCCCAGCACTATCGAGATTTTCTCAGCCGCGAACCTGATGATAGCGGTCTTAACTTTTGGACCAACGACATCATGCAGTGTGGCACGAACCTGGTTTGCCTCGAAGCCAGGCGCATAAACACGTCAGGCGCGTTCTTCCTCTCAATCGAGTTTCAGGAAACCGGATATTTGGTTGAACGCATTTACAAATCTGCGTACGGCGATGCAGACGGTACTTCGGTGCTGGGGGGAACGGCTCATCAGATAAAGGTGCCGATCATCAGGTTGAACGAGTTTCTGCCTGACACGCAGCAGATCGGAAAGAACGTTATCGTCCAGGTCGGGGACTGGCAGACGCAACTCGAGAATAACAAGGTGGCATTCACGCAGGAGTTTGTTACGCGTACACGTTTTACGACAGCGTATCCAACGACGATGACGCCGGCGGAATTTGTCGATGCGCTGTTCCTGAAAGCGGGCGTGACACCAACAGCCGACGAACGCAGCTCAATCATTAATGAGTTTGGCGGCGCGGGAACCAGCGCAGACACAGCGGCACGAGCGCGCGCACTGCGGCGGGTGGCGGAGAACACGGTGCTTAAGCAGCAGGAAAAGAATAAAGCATTCGTGCTGATGCAGTATTTTGGTTATCTGCGTCGAGATCCGAACGCGGGACAAGATAGCGACCACACCGGTTATGACTACTGGCTGAAGAAGCTCAACGATTTCGACGGCAACTTCATCAATGCCGAGATGGTGAAGGCCTTCCTCGTGTCAATCGAATACCGCCAACGCTTTGGTCCCTAGACAACAAGTCCAACGTCCAATGTCCTGCCCTTTGGAGTGCGCTGACCTGTCAGCGCTTTGATTCGGTCGCGACCTGTCGCGACCAGCGGTTTTGCCTTAGTCGAACGGAATCGTGGTGCCAGGCCGCCACGGACCAAAGCGCTGACAGGTCAGCGCACTCCAAACGCGTTGGACATTCGACATTGGACGTTGGACAATTCCCCCATGCATCACCTCAAAGCGCGACTGCTCGCCCTCGTGCTGATTGTCCTGTCTATCGGCCTCGTTTATTACAACTGGCAGCAACTGCTGCGAGATGGCAGCTACTCAATGAAGCTGGCGGCCTTTGGACCAGTAATCGGTATAGGAGGACTCTATCTCCTGATATTTCCCGCGCGCGCGGGAAAACCCGCGACCACAATGGACAAGGTCACGGTGCTGATCGTATTCGCAATCGGTTTAGTGACGGGCTTGGTAAACTGGTACCTGATGGACCCCGGCTTCTTCGGAAGATGACGAGCGACCGACGACCACTGACCGCCGACCGCTACAATCGCGTCCTGCTCCTGCAATAGTTCAATTCGCTAAAACCTTTCTCTCAACCGACGGTCGTCGGTCGTCGGTCGTCGGTCGTCCGTCGTGGTCTTCGCATTGCAAAAAGCATTCGTTTTGATTGCGTTTGCCACCCGCTTTAAGACTCCCGCCTCCCTCAAGAATTTCTCAAGTCTGTTTCTTATCCTGTCATCGTTGAGAAACTTGAAGGGCGAGTCGGCCCAGGTCGGCTGATAGCAAACGCGATCGCCAAATTGCGAAAGGGAGAATGAAATGAAACGATTGAAAGTTCGCATCACCTTGTTGTCTTTGACGGGTTTTTCCGTTATTGCCCTCTGTGTCGCGACGTTGCCCTCGGCCGTTGGCGGCTGGTCCTTGATTAACACCAGCGCCGCCCAAACTCAGAGCTGGGAAGACAAGGTCGATCCCAAGGTGCTCAGCGCTGCTTCAACGGGCCAGGCCGAGTTTCTTATCTACCTGAATTCGCAAGCAGACCTCAGTGGCGCCCAGTCGCTGTCCACGAAAGAAGAAAAAGGGCAGTTTGTTTATGACCGCTTGACGGCGACTGCTCTTGCCACGCAGCCGGCAGTGCAACACACCCTCGATCTTTTTGGCGCGACATCTCAAAGCTTCTGGGTCACCAATGCTATCTGGGCCAAAGGCAATCTGGCTGTCGTCCAGGCTGTCGCAGTCCGGCCCGAAGTTGCTTACATCTACGCGAGCGGCAGCGGTCGCCTGGAAGTTCCCCCGGCGAATGAACCGCTCTCTTCGAGCGATTCGACTTCTACGTCAACGTTGCTCGCAGCCGATCCCAACCCTGAAGCAAATTTAATCAACGTTAACGCCGATGATGTTTGGGCCACGGGAGTATTGGGTCAGGGTGCAGTGGTGGCCGGTTCCGACACTGGTGTGCGTTGGGACCACGCGGCGCTCAAGAATCAGTACCGCGGGTGGAACAGCGGTGCGGGCCAGGCTGATCATAATTACAACTGGCACGACGGCACGGGCACACCTTGTGAAACAACCATCGGCCGCGAGCCTTGCGACGATCACGATCACGGCACTCATACGGTCGGAACGATGGTTGGCGATGACGGCGCCAGCAATCGGATTGGCATGGCCCCGGGGGCCAAGTGGATCGCCTGCCGCAACATGGTCCAGGGTGCCGGGGTTATCCCGACCTACCTCGATTGCATGCAGTGGTTCATAGCTCCCACCAATCTTGACAACCAGAATCCGAATCCGGCCAAAGCTCCGCATGTAATTAACAATTCCTGGGGGTGCGTGGAAGGCTGTCCACCACCCGCGCTGCAGGACACGCTTCGTGCGAGCCGCGCTGCCGGAATCTTCTACGCCGTATCAGCCGGTAACGATGGCTCGAGTCCGTTGGGCGTAATTAATTCCGGGCAAGTCATCTGTAATTCAATCTTCGCGCCGTTGGCTCGTTATCCCGAGGCCTTTACGGTTGGCTCCACCGATCATCGCACCGATAAGATTTCTTACTTCAGCAGCCGCGGTTCCGTGCTCGGCGATCCCACGGCGCCTTTGGGATTGGTGAAGCCCAACATCAGCGCGCCCGGCTCCGGAATCAGATCAAGTGTGCGCGATGGTAGTTATGCGAGCTTCAGCGGCACCAGCATGGCTGGCCCACACGTGGCCGGACTGGTGGCGTTGTTAATCTCAGCGAATCCGAGACTGGCAGGCATGATCGATCGTCTCGAGGACATCATCGAGCAAACAGCGGTGCGGAAGACGACGACCGAGGCTTGCGGAGGCGACTCGCCCACGGCCGTTCCTAACAATACCTACGGCTGGGGCCGCATCGATGCCCTCGCGGCGGTGCTGGATGCTTTGGCTCCGACGGCCGCAAACGACACCGCGGTCACTGCAGAAGGTATAGCGGTGACCATCAACGTGATTGCCAACGACACTGATCCCGATGGCGATCAATTAACGGTGACGAGTGTGGGACCAGCGGCGCATGGAAGTGTGGTCAACAACGGTAACGGCACGCTCACATACACGCCCGCTGCCGGCTACGTTGGTATTGATACGTTCACCTATACAATCTGCGCACCGGAAGGCTGCCTGGTTAGTAGCTCGACCGGCGCAGTCACCGTCACGGTGCAAAAAGGTAAGGGTAAGAGGAGGTAGAGTCCGTTAGCAGTGAGCGGTGAGCAGTATGCTTCACGCTGAAGGCGTGACACGCGATAGCCGGGGGGTCCTCACCGCGTAGCGGTGATAGACAGTAGCCGGTGGTAAGTCCCGATGTATCGGGACGCCACCCCCGGATCACGCGGATAAAAAATCCTCTTCGCCCTGAAGTGTCGAAAGAATCAGAAATCAATCACTCTCCTCTGAAAAATTTCTCCAGTGTTACGGTCGTCGTCCGTCCTCCTGGAACTTTTCTCCTACACCGGTGTCTAGGTCAAAACTAAACAATCCGGAGGAGCCACCATGCCAATACTAGCCTTGATCTTTACCCTGCTTTTCACCGCGAGCACGATCTCGCAAACGCCAGCCAAAGCCGACAACGTTGAGGAAGCGGTGCTGAAAGTGACACGTGAATGGCTTGACGCTGAAGAGCGCCATGATCGAGCGACGCTTCAGCGGATTATTGCCGACGATTTCCAGGGCACAGCGGCGAGGGGAACCACGGTTGTTAAGAAAGACATTGTTCCACAGTCAGGCGCTGAAGCCGGCAGTCTTTCCATTACCACATCGGACATGAAGGTAAGATTCTTCGGCGACACGGCCGTGGTCACTGCTCACGGCGTACAGAAGTCTGGGGAAAAACGTGAGTTGAGACTCACCATCATCTTTACCAGGCGCGACAACCAATGGCAGATGGTCGCCGGCCACATTTCCGCAGTTCCTAAGCAATAGTCAGAGTCTTAAATGTCCGACAAACTTCAGTTTGTCGTGGTCGACAAGCTAAAGCTTATCGGACGTGAGTTCTTCACCGCGTAGCGGTGGCAGAGAGTAGCCGGGGGTAAGCGCGCTTCGCGCGCCACCCAGCCGGATCAATTCGACCCAAAACGGGCGGTCAATGTCCGACAAACTCCAGTTTGTCGACGACAAGCTAAAGCTTATCGGACATCAATTCAAACCAAAACCTTCTTCACGCTAAGGGCCTGACAAACGGTCATCGGTCATCGGTCATCTTTTGCGACCGCCTTCGGCATTTCCGCCGGCATAATGCTCAACTCCGGCACTAGCCGCATAATTGTTCGATCGATGTGAGTGACTGCACCGGCGGGTAGCTTTGCGAGCAGCTTTTGTGCGCCTTCTGCTCCCAGCACCTGTGTTGGAACCGGTCCCTTGTCGAGATCCCCAAAGCTGTCGCGCATTGCGAGCGTCACATACTCATTTGCGTCGCCGCCAAAGATGGTCTGCGAAACAAAGTAGTTAACTCCAGCCTTGGCGTACACCGGCGCGAAATCATTCTTAAGATAGTCTTCGACCTCCTGGTTCCGCCCGGTGGCCACGCGCACGGACGAGACGACCGCAATCTTCGGCGCAGATTGCTTACTCATCGAACTCAGGTCCGGCCGGGTGCGAACAATATAGCGTCGGACGCT
>DASZDU010000014.1:0-28267 GCA_035941655.1 Pyrinomonadaceae bacterium
AAATATGTCCACATTTTGATCCTGTAATTCTTTCAGCGTCCATCCCATTGAGCGTTCCCACTCCGGATTAACCAGCTTGATGCGCCCGTCTTTACCCACGAAGCCGATCATTACCGGGATATTTTCAAATATCTTCTCCAGGACCTCCTTCTCCTTTTTTAGCTCCTCTTCAGCGCGCTTGCTTTCTGTAATATCGCGCGCAATTGATAGGACATTGTTTACCGCACCGTTAAGATCAAGTTCAGGGAATACGCGAACACTGTAATCCCGGCGACCCGAAGGAATTGGCAACGTGATTTCAAACTCATACGATTTACCGGTGTCGAAGACAGTTGCGAACCCCTTCCGGATCTGCGCCAGTTTGTCTTCTTTTACGTCAAGTCCTGCATCACGGATAATGGAAAACATGGGTTTGCCGATCAAAGCTTCCGTGGGCAGATCGTATAATTTGTAAAATGCGGGATTGACATAAGTTCGCCGAAATTCCCTGTCATATCTGGCAATGAGATCGGGTGCGTTTTCAACAATGGCCCGAAACTCCTGCTCCTTTGCGTGGAGTCGAGCCTCGGCATGCTTGCGCTCGGTGTTCTCATTCCGCAAGGCTTGGTTGCTGCGCTTAAGCTCTTCAACTGTTCCGGCTAAAACATCGCGGGCGTGTCTAAGCGATTCTGCTGCGCGCCTTTGCGCGGCGCTCAACGAGATGACAAAAAGAGCGGACATTACAAAAAGGAGCAGTCGCGGTAGCTCCCTCACGTCGACAGACCAGGAATTGATCGGAGTCACGAAGTGGTAAGCGAAAGCGACGACAGCGAGTGGGATCGCGAGCAGACTCGGTTTGACTCCGCCATACCAGGCGCTGAACATGATGGCACAAAGAAACAGCATGGCAGGCGCACCCACCAGATGGAGCTGCAGAAGCCGGTTGATGATCAGCGCAACCGTAACTGCCAGGACAGCCACGCCATACCTCAAAATTAAAGGCCGCTGTGGCGTTTTTTTTACGATTCGCTTGAGCTCCTCATTGAGTCGCCTAACTTCGACATTGGCCTGGATCGACTCCGGATTTTGAATGGCCTGCCATTCACCTTGCCTTCTTGCTGTCGCAAACTGGTGGACGTTCAGAACATCGAGGATCTCAGCAGCTTCGCTCTTTGCCAGCGGGTACGTACACAGGATGGTTATGCGCCGCTGCGTGAGGGAATCATTAACCTGTTTCTCGTAAGCACAAAAATCTTTCCGATCCTTCTCTCTCAACCAGAACGTATCTCCCGAAACTCGCAGTCCCTCATAGCCAAGAGCCAATGCTTGTTCGAGTTTTGCTTTCCACGCATTCATCACCTTCTCGAGGCGGAAGGGATCGTCTTCGAGGTACCAATCAAGTGCATCGAGGATTTCAATGTTGCCAGCCGAAAAGTGACGGTCAAGATCGGGAACAGCTTGGGCCAACGCCCGCCTGGCTTCATCGATGGTGATTGGGTGAGGATTCGATACTATCCACAAACACAACTCTTTGCTTTCAAGTCCCGTTTTGAGATATGGAACTACAGTGTCTAGCAGATCTTGTTTGTTCTCGTAGAAATGACAGAAGTGCGTACCCCAAGGTACTTTTCCGAGAACGCTAAGACCGGTTTTCCGTAACTCTAATGCCATGGTGTTCGCCTCCAGCGATTCATCGCATGCGCGCCACCAGGTAGTGGGAGCAGAGCCTCAAAAGTCTTCGTTGGGGAGTTCGTCCCGCTTGCTCTGGTTGGTCACGAGGGGGATGCGCCACAACACGGGCGGATTAGAAATACTGTAGAGCCAGCTTGCTCGCTTGTCGAGTACATAGGAATTGCCAAACTCGTTAAACCTTGATTGGGGTCGTGGCTTTTGATTTTTCGCTAGCGGGGTGTGGCGTGCTTTGGGATCGTTTTTCGTGGGAGGGGCGAGGTTCGGCAGTCGCCAAGTATGTGCTCAGCGCCGCCAATCCAGTTGGTTACAAACTTGTAGGCCAGAGCATGACTATGGCGAGTTTTGGGATGCGTGCGTTGCGACTTACTAGCTTCCCTAGCGTCTAGTTCGCTTAACTCCCGCGAAAAAAGCTACCGCGGCTCCAGCTATCAAGAGTGTGATGCCGCCGATAATTCTGAACGTGTCGGGGAGTTCACGCACACCTTCGTTGGAAATGACAATCGCAGCAGTGGGTTCGAGGAAATACGCGCGGTAGGCAATGACACCGCCAATGGCAGCAACAACAATTCCGAAAACTACGATGATTGCACGAAACATAAGTAAAAGTTCCAAGTTTCAAGTTCCAAGTTTCAAGTTCGGAACTCAGGAACTGTGTCTTCTAATAACTCGCTGCGACGGCCTTCACAAGTATATCCAAAGTTCCTATTGGAACCTTTGCTCCGAACTTGGAACTTGGAACTTGAAACTCGAAACTCATTTCCCCTTGAACGCCGGCTTGCGTTTCTCCAGAAATGCGCTCACGCCCTCGTTCTTGTCCTCAGTCGAGAAGCACAGCGCAAACAGATCAACTTCACGCCGCAGTCCTTCATCGAGATTGGAACGTGACGCGAGTTTGATCGCCTCTTTGGCCAGGCCCAGGGCGAGGGGACTCTTCTCGGCAATGCGGTTCGCCAACTCCATCGTTTGAGCTTCCAGTTGATCGGCGGGAACCACGATGTTGACAAGGCCAATCGTATACGCGGTTTTCGCGTCGATAATATCTCCTGTCAGGATCAGCTCCATCGCTTTGCCTTCGCCGACGAGCCTGGTCAAACGTTGGGTGCCGCCGCCACCCGGGATAATGCCCAGATTGATTTCAGGCTGTCCGAACGACGCGTTCTCGCCGGCAATGCGGAGATCACACGCGAGCGCCAACTCACAACCGCCGCCCAGGCAGTAACCATTGATCATTGCGATGATCGGCTTGGGAAACGTGTCGATGGCCGTGAAGAGCGAGCGGGCGGTCATCACATCGCGCTGCATCATCGCCGTGCGTCCGGCAAACTCGGCGATATCCGCTCCGGCAATAAAGGCCTTGTCACCCGCACCGGTAATAACCACAACGCCCACTGACGGATCGTTGCGCAACTCTTCCAGCAACGCTGCACCTTCTTCTCGTGTTTTGATGTTTAGTGCGTTCCTTTTATCAGGACGGTTAATCGTGATCAGGGCAACGCGATTCCGTCGTTCCAGCAGCAGCGTTTCATAAGCTTGTGGCATTGCTTGCGACATGAATTACTTCTCCGTTAGCGGTTGGTATTTTGTGCTGGAATCCTAAGGGTTGATGAAGCAATCGTCAACGCGATGACCGATTGCCAATCCGCTGAAATCTGAATCCCTGGGACGACACGGGATAACTTGTTGCCTGGAAGACGAGGCAATGATAAGTGGCAAACGTCTTATTCACACCGTGGCTTTAGCCCGGTGATAACCGACCCGGTGTAAGACTGAAACCGTTTAAAATGGTTTCCGATTCGCACCCAGCTCAAAGTCACCGGGCTGAAGCCGCGGTGTGAATGAGACCGCACTTTTCAGCTAAGCCGGAACAGCAACAGGACGGTCTGACCTACGGAACCACGGTTACCTCATACCCCTGTCTTAAAGTAAGAATATACTTTTCCCACTTTGTTTTGAACGCATCCATGTCAGCTTCGCCTAAAACATGCTGAAGCGTTTTGAAACCGCTGGCATCTTCTTTCTGGCGCGCCTGAAACTCCTGATAATACTTCACCAGCAGTCCTTGCTCCTGCAGGTAATAGCAAAGATAACGGGCCTGCGCGTAATTCACGCCTTTGTCTTCATTGTAGAAAGCATTACTGTCCAGCGCCGTCAGCTCTTTGAATGACGGCACCTGTTTCGATCGTATGGCCGCTTGCAAACCCGGCAGTCGCCAATTTGTAAACCCATGGATATGCCCCTTCACGTCGCCACACTGTTCGTAGAGAGACCCCAATCCTTCGTTGAGCCACGGCGGGCAGGCGGGAAAGTTAGCCTCCATAAACGGGTGCACAATCTCATGCACCAACGTGCCGCCGCCAGTCGAGATATTCATGATGAGGGCTTTGTGAGTGGAGGAATAGTAACCGTAAGGCGTTGTCGGCTTGTCGCCGAATAACAGCGCCGCGTGCTTCTGATAAGAGTCCGCGTCCTTGAACAGCCAAATGTCGAGAATCTCCTTCGGGTCGCGCGGGAAGAAATCCTGCTTGAGCCGATCCACGGCCCACTTCACTGTAGCCTCGGCGTGTTCCTGAACCGCTTGTCTACTCTCGTCCCCAACGACCACGAATGGCCGCTGGATAACAAAAGAAAACTCGGCGGCCGCACGCGAACCCGACAGTGCCAGTTTCTTTTTAGTCTCGCGTTTGAGCAATTCGACGTGCCGCGCGAAATCGGCGTCAGTGAAGGCGGTTGTAACGGGCGCAGCCGCGGACTCGTTGTTGGGCTGCGGATTCGCCTGAGCTCTTGAAGCCAGAGGCAACTTGCCGCTGCCATTCCATTGACAGGCCACGACCACAAGTGACAGGAGGACAACAAGAAAGCTGTTGCGTATGACTCTGAGTCTTTTGGTCACAGAATTTTTGCCTTTTAACAACCTGCGCGTAACTTGTATCCCGCACACAGCCCTTATGATTCCATTTTGCACTGCGGGGTGTGCTACTTTTTCAACCCTTGCCCATTTTTCCTCTTGCGTTTGCTACTATTTACCGCTTGCTGTTTGCTGATACTCTAACTTCAAGCCTTGAACGAAAAACCTTTACACAGCGATTTGTTCCTAATGCAACTGCTCGATGCGAGCGTTGAAGGTATCCTTGCGTTTGACCGCGACTGCCGCTACACCGCCTGGAACAAAGCAATGGAACGAATCGCCGGCCTCACGCGCGCCGACGTACTGGGCAAATGCGCCTTCGACGTTTTTCCTTTCCTAAAAGAGACCGGCGAAGACAAATGTTTACTCGCGGCTTTGGCCGGAGAGCTCGCGACCTCTGAAAACCGACCTTACATTGTTCCCGAAACTGGACGCGAAGGGTTTTTCCAGGGTCACTACTCGCCGTTGTTTGATACCGAACACAATATTGTCGGCGGCATTGCCATCATCCACGACATCACCGAACGGAAACGCGCGAGGGAAGCCGCGCAGGAAGCTCACCAGCGTTTGCTTTTTCACGTGGAGAACACACCACTCGCTGTAATCGAGTGGGACAGCGACTTCCGCGTGTCGCGCTGGTCTGCTTCCGCCGAGCGGCTTTTCGGTTGGAAGGCCGAAGAGGTGATTGGCAAGCACGTCAGCGAGTGGCATTTCGTTTTTGATGAAGACGCAGACGCAGTGGCGGAAGTGACTTACAGGCAACGAGTAGGCGCCGAGCTTCTGGGCGTACAGCATAACCGCAACTATACAAAAAGCGGCTCCATACTTTATTGCGAGTGGTATAACTCGGTACTGCACGACGAAAGCGGCCAACTGGTTTCGGTCCTCTCGTTGGTTCTCGACGTCACTGCGCGCAAACACGCGGAGGAAGAACGCGCCGCCCTGCTCGCGCGCGAACGCGATCTGCGCAAACACGCCGAGGAAGCAGATCGACTGAAAGATGAATTCCTCGCCACTTTGTCACATGAACTGCGTACTCCGCTGACTTCTATTCTGGGCTGGTCCACATTAATCCGGACCGGCGAATTGGACCGAACAGACAACCTCGAACGCGCGCTCGAGATTATTGAACGCAACGCCCGTTCACAGGCTCGACTCATCGACGATTTGCTGGACGTCTCCCGGATAATCACCGGCAATCTGCAACTGGATCTGCATCCGATCAATCTGGCGCCGATAGTAGAGACCGCGATTGACGCGCTGCGTCCGGCTGCCGACGCGAAACGTATTTCAATCGTGACCGCGTTGGAACCACAAAGCTGCCTGGTTAGCGGCGATCCGAACAGGTTGCGTCAGGTGATTTGGAACTTGCTGATGAATGGGATCAAGTTCACGCGGCGCGGGGGGCGGGTAGACCTGCGCCTGGATTGCTTCCCCACTCGTCGCCCGTCCGTTTCGCTCTCGCCGAGTTCTGGGTTGAGTTCCTTCGTTCGTTTAACCGTTAGCGACAACGGCGATGGAATCACGCCTGAGTTTCTGCCTTACGTGTTTCATCGGTTTCGCCAGGAAGAAGGATCGATTTCACGCAAGGCTGGTGGTCTAGGTCTGGGGTTGGCAGTGGTGCGTCACCTCGTCGAATTGCATGGCGGCAGTGTTAATGCTGAAAGTCCCGGGCCCGGGAAAGGCTCGACCTTCACGGTTGATCTTCCGCTCGCGGCTGATCGCAGAGAAACTCCAAAAGACGAAGCACTGCGCTCCGATGCGAGTGATGAACGCGACGCGTTTTCAAGGAGACACAGCGATAACGGCGTGGTTGCAGGTGACGAGATCAGCAGCGTTGCTGACACTGCAAAACGCGTCATAAGCGCACCCGGCGATAGCGCCAGTCGCTTAGGTGTACGGCCCCTTGAGGGTGTGGGTGTACTGCTGGTTGAGGACGACGACGACTCAAGACATTTGCTCAGTCTGATATTGCAGCGCTACGGTGCTGACGTAGTGTCTGCGTCTTCATCGGCGGAAGCGCTGAACGCGTTCGTGCAAAAAACACCTCATGTGGTGATAAGCGACATCGGCATGGCCGAAGAAGACGGCTACGCACTGCTCCGCAAGTTAAGACTGTTACCGGTGCAGGGCTCACTGCTGCCCGAAAGTCCATCAACTACTTCGGCGTCTTCACTCAACGTCGAGGGCACAGCTCTGCCGTCCAGGATTCCAGCAATCGCTCTGACGGGCTACGCGACCAACAAGGACCGCGACCGCGCTTTGGCCGCAGGCTATCAGCTGCATATCGCTAAACCCGTCGAGCCGGAGGATCTGGTCGCCGCGATCCTGGGGCTTCTTTCAGCCACTAAATAAGGTCATACGGGAGTGTCCTCGCGGCAGAGTCGCGCGCGAGCGAACGCGGCCGCTACTCCAATTCGAGCTCGAATGGCTCAGGATCGAAAAACGCGTCCCGCTCAATCGGTTCGCCGCGAGCAATGCGCTGCTGCCTTTCCTCCCACCTCCGATCAAACTCTCTATTAAACTCCTCACGACGCCGCTTTTCGTTTTCCCACTCCTGGCGCGTTTTGTAATGCGAGAAGGCAAACTCGTCGTCCATGTGCGATCCGTCGAGATGCCAAAACCCTACGCCCATGCCGAGCGGACTGGTTTCATCACCAAACATCTGACACACGGGACAGTCGTCATCGACGATCATATCGCACGGACGCAAAGCTTGCGGCAAACGTTTGCGCTCGTTGTCGATAATGATCGCCGGAATACGGCCTCCGAGATCTGCTTGCGGATTCTCTAGCCAATCGACCTTCATGTGCTCAAGCGTAGCGATGAGTTGATCAACGTCCTGAACGTCAGCTCGGATTGTCGCACTCGGAAGCAAATCCAGGAGGCGGCCGATCAAATGCCGTATCAAGTCGTAGTAGATGACAAACTCATGCGTGCCAAAACCCGCGCAGCGGTAAGCAAAAGAATTCACGTTTAAGCACGGCGGTCCTTCGTTCTGCAGACTCCACTGCAGCGAGCGTGTGTGCAAGTCGAAGTCGATGTGGTCTTGTTGCGCAAGCAAGACGTCTCTCGGTGATTTTCCACGCAGATCTTCCCGGGGCGTCAAAAGCCAGCGCGCGTGAATACCACTGATCTGTTCAGCTAAAAAGCGCTCGCTTTCGTCGTCGCCGGCAGACGCTTGTGCATCCGCGACTCGTGGCGAATTGTCTGGCAGCGATAGGCAGGCATTCACAATGAACTGGAGCAGCGGCCGGCCAAACAAGATAGGACGCGCGTCGCTGGCTGGATTTGCGGCTCGCTCGGTAATACGCCGCTCGCGCGACCATTGCCACGCATCGATGGAGCTTACAAACAACCAGTCTTCCGGCACTCGATACAAGATGGGGACGTCGGTTGACTCTTCGCCATCATGGTAGGAAACCTCACCTTCCGGACCAGGTTGGGAATAAGATGATTCACAGGCAACGATGCGTGCTGCGAGATCGATCGACATGATCCCGGCGTCCCAGGGTTCCGTATCAAAAGAGAATCGGGAACTGGCAACTGCATCGGACGGAGCGCTGGCCGGAAAAATTTCGGAACGCAATGACGCGAAACAACTGGCGTCATCCCGCAGTTTGATGTAACGGGTGAGAGCGGCTTCCAATTCTGCAATACTTTCCGGTTCCGCCGAGAGCGCCGCCACACATCTATCGGCGACGGAGCCGTGTATGGTGCCGTGAACAACTCGTTCGGCATCAACCAGAATTAACTTGATTTCGCTCATCAGTGCACCTCGAGTGGGAGATTCAGGCGAGTAGCTGGACAGGATTTTGCACAACCTTTAGCTGTAGTCCAGAGATGAGGCGAGGGGACGCTTTTTCAGTTGATGCAAGAATTTATTCAAAGTGCGGAGGAGGAAAAATCCGAACGACGGGGAGACGTGTGAAACTCGCGGTTCCCAGTGCCAAAGGCGAAATGTGAAAGCCTGGGGCAACGCCCCAGGCAAAGAGAAGTTAAACGTCAAAGCGCTAAAAGCGCGGCATGGTATTCGCGCCTTCAGCGCTCCGGAGACTTTAGGGCCATAGACCTGGGCCGATGGCCCAGGCTTTCACATTTCGCGCCCCTGGCGCTGGAGAGACTCCCTAATCTTCGGCCACATCTTGCCAAAGGTAAGTTCGGCCGTTCCAATACAGCAAACTGTCGCCGCCAACTTCCGTCGCGAGCAGAATCACATCGCCCTTCGCTCCACGCGGTAGCGTTACGCCCGCGGGCCGCTTGCCACCTTTGCTCGTCAGACCAATCAAATTCTGCTTGTCGTCTGGTTCGTTTGAGGCCGCTCGCGGGTATTGCATTATGAGAACCGGGGACTCGCCCAGGAGCAAAAACTTCCCGACTGTCTCAGTTTTCCAGCCGTGAATTATGGCAAGCGCGAGTTTGTTTTCGCTGTCTGGGCTGGCTGGAAACTTTATGGCGCCGCGAGTCTCAAAAGGATTTAGTAGCTTCACGTTCGTCGGCAGTGCATTGCGGCGAGCCTTTATACGCACCACCACGGCAATGTCCGCTGTGCCGTCACCGTTGAAATCGCCCACGACATTGAATGGTTGGAACGCCGTTACTACTTCCACGGCCGCGCCGAAATGTTTTTGGACGGTTTCGACGACAGCTGTTTGGCTGGGATTTGTTTGCTTTTTGGGGCGAGTCGTCTGGTCTTGTGTGTTGCCGGCCGGGGTGATTGCGAAACAGCCCAGCAAAAGAAAGGCGGAGGAGACGGCATAGAGACGGTTTGTATTATGCATTTGACGCAATTCGATTTTAGCCAGGGATGAATATCAACGACTTGTTTTGCTCATCATCTTCTCCTAAACAGTCCCGCAATCAAAGTGGGAATAGTGCGAGTCAGAAGGAGACCGGATTAACTGGAAAACAGACAGCGGTTACAGGAGAGACGTATGACACACGTACATCCGCGAGCTGAACTGGAGGGATTTGAGCGTTCTTCGTGTTGGTATCTCACTTGCTGAGATGCCGACATTCGGCGGCAGTAATACAAGGAGTAGAGGGTCGAGCGAACATGTCACAAAAACCGTCTGTGCCTGCTGCAAATCTTTTCGCCTCACGTTGGTGGGCGCGCCTGGTAACTATCACCGCGGAGCATTCTGAGCGACCACAACAGCGGAAGCGCAGCTGGACGAGAGCGTTGCGACAACTAATCAGAGCGCGGCGGTAAATCCTGTCCAATAGTTGATGAGACACCAGGAGCCAGGTCGATGCCGCTGCCTGTTCTGACTTAACGTTTGAAAGGTTTACTTAGGATTTGGCCAGTCTTCTTCAAGAATGATGTCACCCGGGATTGTCGCTTGGGGATGGCTGGCTCGAGTCGCCTGAGGCGAAGTTGATTCCTTGCAGCGGCATCGCCTGCCGCTGGGGTGGCAGGTATGGTTGATCGCGGCGATGAAGAGCGCCGTCGTTCAATCGCTCTCACCTGGCTTCGTTTAAGAACTGTAACCATCCCCCCTTGCCGATACCAAACGCCATTTCTCGTCTCACCGGCGTCGTCAGCTTTGATTAATGAGCCGTTAGTAAGCCGCAGGATCACCGGCGCCGATTGGTTAGGCGCCATGGCCTCCGCGGCAGCGTCAGCAGACGCCTCAGTAGCATGGGTAGATGGCGCTTGTGTTTTTGAAGCGTCCGTCAAAGCTGCGGCGGTCCCGGCGGGCAAAGACGATGGGTCGAGAGACTCTACTGTGAGCGAAGCATCAGTCGCGGTATTCGAGGTGGAAGTGACTTGCGATGGCCGACGGTTCGAGTCGCTCGTCGGCGGCTGCTGTAAAGATTGAATCGGAATAGCCGCATAAGTCGTTCGTGACTGACGTTGGCCGAGATAGATCACAGAAAGAAGCGTCGTCAATACAACTGCACCTACAAACAGAACAGACAAGCGCTTCCCGCGCGATCGCGCCGGCAGGCTCGTACTCATTTCCGGCGGCGTGGTTTGATCAACTACGCCGGCTGCCGAATCGTGGACGAGTTCCTGGCCGTCCATATCGCAGAAACCCTGGTTGTCCTCATAAATAAAATCGCACTGTGGGCAGAGTTTCATGGCGTCTCTCCAATAGATCCGAATTGTAGTTTGGGGCGCGGATTAGTAAGACGTGGCCGTTTCGGCAATGTGGTCTGTGAGAGTTCCGCTCGCTAATAAGATTACACAGATCGGACAGAACAGACAATGAGAATTACGGCGGGCCTGGTGGATAAATGGCGTGTTGCTCAGAAAGTCGACTTCTGCGCGTTCCAGACGGCAATGATTTATTCGGTGGGAGCGCCTTCTGAGTCAGCAGCGGCGTCGTTAGCGGGTTGGTCATCGGCGACCCAGGAGACGAAGAGTCGCAGCCAGTTTTCGGCTGATTCCGCAATCTGTACCCCCACGCGAGCAGTTCCATAAATCGCCGGGGCAATGCGGATGACGATGGCTGTAACTTCGATGGGTGCGCCGTCAGGACGATGAGCTCGAAGATACAAGCGCTCACCGCGGGTGACTTTTTGATTGAGATGAAAGAGCGCGCCCGAGGTTGAGATGTCGTCGGTTTCGGTCGGCTCGCTCCAGGCCGAGCCATCTTCAGCGCGACCTGAAATGACTATCGGCAGACGCAAAGCCATGCGTAATGCAAAGCGCCGTTCTTCGTTATTGTTAGGCGGGTTCATCAAATCAGTAATTAGTGAACAGTGAACAGTAAACAGCAAACAGCAATGAGTAGAACGCGTGAACTGTTAGCGATACAAGAAAAACATCCATCGCAAAGGAATTTCAAAAAGCACAGCAATACTTCCGAGTGCTATGGCTGCTTGCTGTTTGCTGTTTGTTGTTTACTTGAGTTGCTCCAGTTGTAAAAGCCTTCGCCACTCTTCTTGCCCAGCTTCCCTTCGTTGACCAGGCGCCGCAAAACTTCCGGCGGGCGAAATGTTTCCGAGCGAAGTTCGCGATACAAATACTCGGCAATGTTTAGCCGGATATCCAGCCCGACATGATCGGTAAGCTTGAGTGGACCCATCGGATGGTTGTATCCCAACTCCATAGCCGTATCGATATCCTTAGCGCTGGCTATACCCTGCTCGAGCATGCGCATGGCTTCGAGACCCAGCGCGACGCCGAGACGGCTGGACGCAAAGCCCGGCACATCACGAACGACTATTGCTTCTTTATGCAACCTGCGACTAACTCCGCCAACAGTCTCCACTGTATCATCCCCGGTGGCTTTTCCGACCACAATCTCAACCAGCCGCATCAGGTGAACCGGATTAAAAAAGTGCATGCCTATTACATTCTGGGGCCGGTCCGAAGCTTTGGCAATTTCGGTTATCGACAGTGATGAGGTGTTTGTCGCAAACACAAAAGGCTTGTCCGAATATCCTTCAACGTCGCGAAGTATTTCCTGCTTCAGTTCCAGTTGTTCAGGGGCTGCTTCAATAATCAAATCGGCAGTCGCGATCTGTTCCAGCCGGGTAGTTCCGCGGATGTGCTGCAGGGTTGAATCGCGATCGTCTTCGGTGAGCTTGCCGAGCTGTATTCCTTTGGCGAGATTGCGTTCGATCGCCTGTATGCCGCGCGCGAGCGATTCGCGATCGACATCGCGCAGCAGAACCTTGTAACCGGCGCCGGCCGCCACCTGCGCAATACCGTGTCCCATGGTGCCGGCGCCGATGACACCGATCGTTTCAATGCTTTGCGGGGCGATGCCTGCGTTCAATCTTTTACCTTTGTTCTCGGTAAAGCTGAGAAGTCTCTGCCAGTTGGGCCGGAGCTTGAATTCGACTACTCTAGTATGGCTAGTTATACTATACGCCTAACCGAAAAGGCTATACTTTCGGGCATTTAGTCGCATTTTTTCACTTCACAAAAAAGGGACGGAAGACTCCATGCCGCTGCAAACGCTCGATCGAGAGGTGGTAATTATTGGTTCAGGGCCTGCGGGCCTGACCGCCGCCATTTACTCCGCGCGCGCCAACCTGAAACCACTGCTAATTGATGCGCCTCCGGACGCGGAAAAGCAAACAACGCCCGGCGGGCAGCTGATGATTACGACCGACGTGGAAAACTATCCCGGGTTTGCCTCCGGCATCCAGGGTCCAGAATTGATGGTGCAGTTTCGCGCGCAGGCTGAACGCTTCGGTACCGAGTTTCTCGAGGAATGGATCAGCGAAGCGGATTTGAGCGAGCGTCCTTTCAGACTGCAGACGGATAACTACATCATTAATGCCGACACCCTGATCATAGCGACGGGCGCGTCTGCGAAGTGGCTGGGAATACCCGGCGAGGCCAAAGTGCCGAATGGTTTTGGCGGCAATGGCGTGTCGGCATGTGCAACCTGTGATGGTCCTCTGCCTGGTTTTCGCAACCGGGAATTAGTGGTAGTTGGCGGCGGGGACACGGCAATGGAGGAAGCGACGTTTCTGACGCGCTACGCGTCGAAAGTTTATTTGGTTCACCGTCGTGACAAACTGCGAGCGTCGAAGATTATGCAGGACAAGGCGTTCAAAAATAACAAGATTGAGTTTGTCTGGAACACAGCGGTGGAAGAGATTTTGGGTAACGCGGAAACTGGTGTAACCGGTGTGAGACTGCACAATTTGCAAAGCGGCGAAAAGCGAACGCTTCCATGCGCCGGCGTCTTCATCGCGATCGGGCACAAGCCGAACACCGATCTTTTCAAAGGACAGTTGGAGATGGATGAAGTTGGCTACATCAAAACTTCGCACCGCTCAACCGCGACAAATGTACCGGGCGTGTTTGCGTGTGGCGATGTGCAGGACGCCACCTATCGGCAGGCCGTAACGGCCGCGGGAACCGGCTGCATGGCCGCGCTCGATTCGGAACGATTTTTGGATCATTTACCGATAGCGACCCTCGAAGGCGATGAAATTACGATGGAGGGCGAACACATCACACCGGATCACAAAGCGATCATTGAACCTGACGGCAGCATGATCCCCAACCAACCGGCGGAGATGGCGGCGGAGAAAGACTGAAGCTCTTTTGGAGTGCGCTGACCTGTCAGCGCTTTGGTCGGTCGCGACCTGTCGCGACCAGCGGTCAATTCGATTGTCAGCTAAAACATGGGCGACAGGCCGCCCAAGAAAAAAGCGCTGACAGGTCAGCGCACTCCAAATAATTACAACAAAACAATCGAATCGTCGGCTCGAGGACGCCGTGAAGGAACCGGCCTTTGATAGGGTTCGGGTTCAGGAGTACGAAAGTTCCGCGGACAGGCTTCGCAGTAAAACCCCAGTTGCTTTTTGCGATCCTCACATTGATTACAATCCAGCGTTTGACCCACGACTCGCAGTGCTTCAACCAGCGGCAGCAAAACGCGACCACGTTCAGTCAACTCATATTCGATGTGCGGAGGATTGCCGCCGTAATCAAAACGCTCGACGAGTTTGTCTTTCACCATATCGCGCAGGCGCGCTACCAACGTGCGACTGCTGATGGGAAAAAGACCAGCATGCAATTCCATGGTGCGACGCGGACCGGCGGCGAGGTCGCGCGCGATCAGCAAGGTCCATTTGTCGCCAATCATCTGCAGCGCGCCGGAAATAGGGCAACCGTCAATTTGGCGTCGTCGCACTATTTAGTCTCCGCGAGGAACTTACATTTCGCACAAGCAGTTTAGAGTTCAACCTCTGGGTTGCTGATCCCGTGAAGACAAGCTAAAGCTTGAACTCTGAACTACGGCCAGCTACTTCACCACAGTAATCTCGCGACTCGTTGTATTGTAGCCACCGTTTTCAACCGGCCGGCCATCCTTGTCCAACAACTCGAGCCGCACCGTGTGCTTGCCATTGATCCAACCGCTCAACCAGATGGGCTCCCATTTGTCGATAAACTTTGCGTCGTCATCGTCCACAATATACCTGACGCGATACTCTCCACCATCACCTTGCAGCTTTGCACCCGTCAGCCAAAAGTCGATCATGATCGGATCTGAGTCTTCGCCTTTATATTCACCTTTAGGACGGCTGTAGGTCAGTAAAGGCTTTGCCGCGTCGACCTCGCCGGCGGTGGTTGGCGCGACATCCTTGCCTTCGCGCGCGGGGGCGGCCGGGCTACTGCTCGGGCTGCTGTTGTTGTTCGCCAGTGTCTGACCGCTGTTTGTGGTGGTGGGCTTGGAAGCGTCGCCACCACCTTTGACAGTGAAGGTAACCGTTTGAAATGCACCGTCGTTCTTATAGCTCTCGTGCCACGGCCGCGACGGAAATACTCGCAGGGTATGTTTGCCCGCGATGACGTTCCGCAGTTCAAATGGCTGGCCCAGCTCGTAATACGCTTCGTAAGGTTGGTTGTCGAAGATAACGTGAATGTGATTGCCCTTGCCGCTCGCCGGATCCTTGTGTGGCATGTACCCCTTCAAATCCCCGCTAAGATCCAGTTTGACTTCAACTTTCGAGCCGTTAATGACGGCGTCTTTCGCAGGCGAGATGATCTTCAACACTGGCTTGGCTTCATCCTGTTGGCCTCGCGCAGTCATCATGTCTGAAATCTTTTGCGGACGCGGCAGCACCGACAACTTTTGTGAAGGCGGCGGTGTCACCGTGCTCGTTGCCGTGGTACTGGCGTTGTCAATTGCCGCCGAACATGAACTGAGTAATACGACGATCATCGAGACGCAGAATGACGATAAAGCAATTCTTAGATTTTGACGCATGTGTCTCCTCCGAAAATGATATGACAAAACAATAAATTTTGGACAAGTGTACTCTTAGAAAAGCAGTTCGCCAATGACTAGCAAGCATAGAAGGCATTAAGCAAAAGGCAGTAGGCAGATACAAGGCCAGAAGACAAAAGCGGGCGCTCATGCTTTGCTTCTGTTTTCTGCCTTTGCTTTTTGCCTACTGCCTACTGTCTTTCCGCGCTACGCGCCGGCGGTCCGGACGCCTGAAGTTTTCTGCAGACGATTCTCAACCATGGTCCAATCAATGTTAGAAAAGAACGCTTCTATGTACTTCGGACGCTCAGCTGGTTTGTAGTCGAGCAGGTATGCGTGCTCCCAAACATCCATTACCAGAATTGGATTATATCCGGCCACATTTCCAGTTTCATGAAGTGTGATCCAGTGGTTTGATAAGCGGCCGTTTGTCGGGTTCTGATAACAGATAGCCCAGCCGACGCCACGCATCTTGCCAATCCCGACAAAGTCGGCCTTCCAGATTTCGTAGCTGCCAAAGCTGGATTCAGCCGCCTTGGTAAACTGTGCCGTGCGATCGGCGTCTCCCGTGCCACCGCCGCTCTTCAGGTTATCAAAATAGTATTCGTGCAGCACCATGCCGTTGTATTCAAAGCCGAGCCGACGCGTCAGCTCTGAGTAAGCCGGCATCTCCTCTTGGTCCACCTGGCCATCCTGAATGAATTTGTAGATCGCCTCGCTCAGTTTGTTTGTCTCTTTCACGTAACCTTCGTAGAGCTTGAAATGCATCTCAAGAGTTTGATCCGAGATACCATTGAGCCCGCCAAGGTTAAATTCCCGTGCCTGGTAAGAAGTCGTCGTACTCATGCCTCACCTCCGTTTATTAAGTTAGGGAGACGCTAATAGTTGCGCCGTTATGTCCTTGATGAACCAATCAGGGTATTTGGTGAGTATGGCGAATACGTTAAGACGCTGAGGATTTACTGTGGCGAAAGAAGCGCGGTGAGCAGTGGGCAGTGGGCAGTAGGAGTTGGCAGTGGGCGGTAGGCAGAAAGCAAAAGGCAGAGGGCAGACTATCTACTCGTCTCCTTCTGCCCACTGCCCACTGCTCACTGTTTTAAAGCTATTTCCCGAATATCACCCAATCGCCGTGGGACGTTCCCATGAAGAGCAACAAGGGAAGTGAAAGCCAGGTATTAGTGCGCGAGGCTATAAATGCCTGGCGTGCCAGCTCTGGCGGTGCAGCTGGACCGGTGCCGGCAGTAGCCGCAAGAATGCGTTTGTTGTTTGGCCAGATGATGCCCCATACGTTGAGCATCATTACCAGTCCATAAGCGCCGCCGAGGCCGATCGAGTAGGCCTTGTTACTGGCATAGCTCTGACCGCCGACTGTCAGCATGCCATCGAAGAACTTGATCAGTCCCCAGGAAACAAAAACAACCAGGATGATCATGACCACCGCGAACACACGCCCGTCTTTTGTGAGCGCCGGCACTTTCTTGATGATGGCAAACTCGACGATGAACAGAACGATCGGGTAAGTAAGCCAGGCGAACAGTACCCACCAAAGATTTACGTTGCCCCCACCGAGTGTATTTGCGTTCGTGACATCAGCTTTAAGAATGTACATCGCAAAATACGCGAGGCCCGAGAGCACAGTTATCACTGCGCCCCAGCGGAAATACCATAACGCGCGTCCGAGCAGATCGGGATTTACTTTTTTCTTCGTGTCCGGATCGAGCGATTTTTGGACCGGCACATTTACAAGGTTGAAAAAGTAGAGCAGACCGATCCAGGTGATACCGGCCACGAAGTGTGACCATCGCAAGAGAATGCGGAGAAAAGCGTCGGCGTTTGGTGGATGAAACAGCTCCTGAAACATAGCCAGACTGACGGGGAGATGAACAGTTGACTCGATTAACATTCGGAAACCTCCGTGTTGCTGTAGGGACAGACATTCCTGTCTGTCCTGATCCGCTATCGTTTGAGTGACAGACAGGAATGTCTGTCCTGGTTGTTTGATTACGCCCGAAGATTACACCTTGGGACACGTGTGACGCAATAAGGTTGTCGGACAGGGGAGAGCAGCTTGATGTCCGATAAGCTTTAGCTTGTCGTACAGCCGCGACAAACCAAAGTTTGTCGGACATTATTCGTCAAAGGGACGCGGCCCAGCGTCTATTCCTCTAATGCTGGCCTGGTTAATCACCCTGACCTTCAGATCGTCATGAACGCGAATCTGACACGAGAGGCGCACGTTCGGTGCGAGTTCTGCTTCCATTGCCAGTCGATTCCGCTCCAGCTCTCCCATCTCGCCCGCGTTGCCTTCGAGAAGTTCAACACGGCAGGTAGTACAACGGGCATTGCCGCCACAACGATGGAGTATGTCGATACCAGCATCTTCAATCACCAGGACCAGTTTCTTTCCTTCAGGGGCTTCGATGGTTTGCGGGCCGCTTGCAGTTATTGCTTCGATCTTCGGCATTAGTTATTACTCCGTATTTGGTTTTGGATTGCACAATGAATTTGGCATAACTGAAACACTTGAGCAAGTAGCAACTGAACAAGATTCAGATGATTCGGATGCGCGTGGCGGATGAGGTCAGTACCACCGCGCGGTCGCGGGTGGGTCGCCTTTTTGAATCAGAATTGTCGAAACGCAAGTAGAGCCGTCGGTATACCGACCTACCCGCTACCGTGCGGTGGTACTGGCCTCATTCAGATACAGTTCCATGAACACTGCGCCTGCTACGGGATTGTCGTAGTAGGGTTCAATTTCTTTGAAGCCGAGTGAGCGATACATCGCAATCGCGCGCTCCATCTTGCCTGGCAAGGTGTCGAGTCGCATGCGCTCGTAGCCAATCTCGCGTGCTGCCTGGATAATCTTCTGCGCCAGTATGCGGCCCAAGCCTGTTCCTCGAAACTCAGGACGAACGTACAAGCGCTTCATCTCACAAATGCCGTCGGCGATCCTGCGCAATGCGACACAGCCCACTGCGGTGTCTTCTTCCATCGCCACAAATAAGCGACCAGTTGGCGGTACGTAATCACCGGGCAGCAGCGCTAGTTCTTTATCGAAGTGTTGGAAACACAAGTCGATTCCCAACCCCGCTGCATATTCCTTGAAGAGTTCGCGCGCGCGGTCGATTTCGTCAGCCGACTGCGCTTGAATCAGTTTCATGGCGCAAAACATTAAGCGCAGTTGCGAAGGGCTCGATCGTCTCCTGAAAGACTACCGAGCCCAATCGCGCACCGCGCTTTTGAAATAGGACAGACAACACTGTCTGTCATTTGTAAGTTCCGGACAGACAAGAATGTCTGTCCAACTGTTTATGCTGTGAACGAGGTGCCGCAACCGCAGCTCCCAGTCGCATTAGGGTTTGTAAACGTGAAGCCGGATCCCATTACACCGGTGACGTAATCGATCCTGACGCCGTTTAAGTATTGGGCGCTAAACATATCGACAAAAAGTTTCACTCCGCTCTGGTCGAGAATGAAATCTCCCTGGCGCGAATCCTCTTCAATGTTCAGGCTGTATTGGAAGCCCGAACAACCACCCGGAACAACGCGTACGCGAAGACCGGCGGTCTCCGGCAGGCCCTCTTCGCTGGCCATAAATTTCTTGATCTCGACCACTGCGCTGTCGGTAACGTCCAGCGTCATCGCGGGCGCAGCGGTTGGTGCGCCGGGGGCAGTTGAGGTGGTTTGTGTAGACATATCTGTTATTAACTCCTGATTCTCAATTATTCCTGTTAAATAGCTGTTTGGCCCTGGGCCTTTGGTCTTCAGTGTTTGGATAATACCAAGACCGAAGACCCCGTGTCCAAAGACCGTCTTTTGAATCTTATTGTCCTTTACCTAAAACGACAAGTTCAGGTTTCATGGCCTCAATTGAGACCTGCCGCGCCACTTCCTCTGCCACGCGCCTGAATGCAACGGCCTGCGGCGATTGCGGATGGCTAATAACAACCGGCACACCCGTATCACCACCAGCGCGGACCTCAAGTCCAAGCGGCACGGTCCCAAGCAACGGCACATGATACATCCCGGCAAGTTTCGCTCCTCCGCCTTCGCCAAAGATGTTGTAACGGGTGCCCGTGTCAGGCGCGATGAAGTAGCTCATGTTCTCGATGATGCCGAGGATTGGAATAGCGACCGTCTCAAACATACGCAGCGCGCGGCGTACATCCGCCACCGCGACATCCTGCGGCGTGGTTACCAGGACTGCGCCCTGCACCGGCACCAACTGCGCCAGTGATAATTGCACGTCCCCAGTTCCCGGCGGCATATCAACTATCAGATAGTCCAGCTCGCCCCACTTCACGTCCGTCAGAAACTGCTTTACTAAACCATGCAGGATAGGACCGCGTACGATCATCGGCTTGTCGCCGGGCTGCAACAACGCCATGGAGATCAACTTAACGCCGTACGCTTCAACCGGAATGAGCTTATTGACATCGACTTCAGGACGAGATTGAGCAACGCCCAACATGATGGGAACGTTTGGACCATACACGTCCATGTCCATCACGCCAACGCGTGCTCCGTCTAACGCAAGCGAGACCGCCAGGTTAACGGCTACGGTCGATTTACCGACCCCGCCTTTGCCGGAGGAAACGGCAATAATGTTTCGCACGCCTTCGATCGCGATCTTGTCGCCGATCCCCCGGCCCTTCGGCACTTCGGCGTCCATAGTGACAGCAATCGCAGTGACGCCAGGCAAAGCACCCACAAGCTCACGCGCCGCGCCTTCCATTTCCGCCTTCACCGGACACGCCGGAGTAGTTAGAACAATGCGGAACGAAACAACTCCGCCATCGATCTTTAGGTCTTTTATGAAACCAAGCGTAACGATGTCCTTATGAAGATCGGGATCCTGGATCTGTCGCAGGGCGTCTAAAACTAACTGTTCAGTTATTTGTGGTTGCATAGGATTTAGAAATCGAGTCCGGTTGAACTCAAAAGCGTAGCTGATTGATTTGGGTAACGCAAATCACCTGCAGACCTGGTACTGATACAGTTTCAGTATTGAACTCAAGCCGGCAACTATGGATAAGGTTAGCAAGCCAACACAAAATCAGAACCGGGAGCGGTAGGGACAGGCGGAATACTCAAGGTTTTTAAAAACTTTCTAATGATTGCGTGCATTTTACTGTTGAGTCCCTGGCCGGTTGCTACCCCGGGGCGTCGGGGTTCTGACTTCGGTACTAATTAGCCGATTACTGCACGAGCTTCTCAACTACGAGCGCACTGTTCTTCGATCCGAAGCCAATGCAATTGCACAGGGCCACGCGCACATCGGCCTTCCTGGCAGTGTTAGCCACGTAATCAAGGTCGCATTCGGGATCGGGCTCGTCAAGATTGATCGTGGGAGGAATCATTCCCGTGTGCATTGCGCATAAGGCCGCTCCCAACCCTGCCGCTCCGCTGGCGCCCTGCGGGTGGCCAATCTGCGATTTGGTTGCTGACATTGGCGTGGTGATTGCCCGGCCATTCAAAGCGATTTTAAGGGCGCTCGTTTCAATGCGATCGTTAAGAACGGTTGACGTTCCGTGCAAGTTTACGTAGTCGACTTCCTGTGGATTGCGCCCGGCGTCTTGCAGGGCCAGCTTCATTGCCCGGGCGGGTTCATCACCAGACTCCTCCAGACGCACGCGATGATAAGCGTCGCAAGTGGCGCCGTAGCCGGTAACCTCCGCATAAATTTTCGCGGCGCGTTCGCGAGCGTGCTCCAATTCTTCCAACATAAAAATCCACGCACCTTCGCCCAATACGATCCCGGAACGGTTTAGCGAAAACGGCCGCGATGCACGTTGCGGTTGATCGTTCCAATCACTGGTCAAAACAGTCATGAGGTTGAACCCCGCCAAAATGCCCGGGGCGATGGGCGCATCTACGCCTCCGCTCAACATCATGTCTTGCCGGCCCAGCGCGATGTGTTGAGCGGCATAGGCAATAGCGTCCGTGGAGCTGGTGCAACCGGTGGATACGATGTGTGACAGGCCACGCAGTCCGAAGGCCATCGACAACTCGCTCGATAAGCCGCCATGCGTCGAAGCCGGAATTGTGTAAACGCTCGCTTTGTTTGTGGGACCGTTGTACCAGTAAGCGTACTGTCGTTCAGTAAAGGCGAGTCCGCCGCCGCCGGTTCCCAACACCACACCGATTGAACGTCGCTGTTCTAAAGTAAGATTCTCCGGTGAGATTGCGGCGTCTTCAATTGCTTCTCTTGCCGCAGCTAACGCGAGCGGCACGGTTCTGGGGACATGCTTTCGATCTTTCGGGTTGAGTTGGGCTTCCCAATCAAAGTCGCGAACTTCAGCGGCAATTTTTACCGGCGATTTTGAAACGTCGAAGCATTCGATTCTTCGGACACCGCTTTCGCCCGCAGTTAACGCGGTCCAAAAGTTCTGACGGCCGATGCCGATCGGTGTGACGCACCCCATACCAGTGATTACTACTCGGCGAGGTTGCTTGAATTGCCTGAGCATGAGAGTGGATCCTGATAATTAGAAGGTCGGGCTTGCCGCCAGAATAGCATGTAGATTGGAGTGAGATACAGAAGCACGAAGATTCCGCCCCAGTCGGTCGCGTGCCTTCGTGCTCTGAAATGCGTGACTTTAAGTAGCGGCGATTCTGCGCGTTACTCCACCTTCGTGCCACACTCATTGCAAAACTTGGATCCCGGTTGCAGTTGTGCCCCGCATTTTGTACAGGGAACCGCTTGCGAGGCCGTTTCCATTTTAGCCCCACACTCATTACAGAATCTCGCGCTCGCGAGGTTTGCCGCGCCACATTTTGGACATGCGGTTTTCGCCGGACCGCCCACTTCGCTTTTCGATTGATTCATGGCGTTTGTCATCGCACCAGCCATTGCATTTCCAATCGCGAAGCCTGCTCCGAGTCCGGCGCCGGTGCCGGCGCCACCTCCAGTGTTTTGAGCTGCATCGCGCATGGCATCTGCGGCCTGGAATTGCGCGTATCGTCCGACGTCGCCGATAACGCCCATCGAGGTGCGCTTGTCCATAGCGGCTTCCACCTCTGCCGGCAGCGAGATGTTTTCAATTACAAACTTCGTCAGGTCAAGTCCAAATAGCTTGAAGTCGTCCGTGATTTTGCTGCGAATGAAGCCGCCGAGTTCATCGTAGTTCGACGCCAAATCAAGTGCGGCAATTTTCGACTCGGCCAGTGCATCGCTGAAGCCGCTGACCAGAGTTCGTTTGAGCTGTCCTTCAATATCTTCGGTTACGAAGTGTGCGTTTGTGCCGGCAATCTCCTTGATGAGTGCCTGGGGATCTGTAACGCGAATCGAGTAGATGCCGAAAGCCCGCAGACGGACCATGCCGAAGTCTGTATCTCGCATCATCACCGGGTTGGATGTTCCCCACTTCAAATCCGTAAATTGCTTGGTGTTGACGAAATAGACTTCTGCCTTGAAAGGAGAGTTGAAGCCGTGCATCCACGCACCCAATTTGGTGAGAATTGGCGTGTTGCCGCCATCGATGGTGTGCAAGCCTGGTCCAAACACGTCTGCGATTTGGCCCTGATGCACAAATACCGCGGCCTGCGATTCACGTACAGTCAATCGAGCCCCGTTCTTGATCTCCTGACCGTGAACGGGAAAGCGATAAACTAAGGTGTTGCCCGAATCGTCGAGCCACTCAATGACCTCAATGAATTGGTTGCGTATGGCGTCTAATATTCCCATGTGTCTCTCCTCTGGCGCGGGAGCGCTAATCGATTAATACGGCGCGCGCGTTTCTTTAGTTCGCGCTGACGCGTTTACCAACAAATAATTGCACAAAGCCTGCTTTCGGGGAAGAAGTTTCGCGACCTGCCTCTTCCTCTATATCTCCACTTGCTGCGTTCGGCCGGCCTTATCGCGAAGCTTGAAGAGCAGCAGAACAGTTAAACCGCCCGCGACGTCTACAGCGCTATCATAAACAGAAGCGGTGCGTGAGGGAACGAAGCTCTGATGAAACTCATCAAGCAAGCCGTAAATCACAACAAGCCACAGTGCCCACTGAAACCAGTGCTGCCGCAGTAGCGTGCGAGACGATGTTATGAACGCCCGCCTGGCAAGAAACGCCAGCACGGCATACTCCGTAAAATGTCCCAGCTTGCGTAACAGGAAGTGTATGGCGGCCACCTGCGCTTCGCTCAGCGTCGGGACGAACCAGAGAACCAATGGACGCAAGATCGTTGAGGTATTGACGGCTGAGAATTCCGCAGTTGAGGCGAACGAGATAAAAAGCATCCAGAGGATTAATGGGCCATATCGCCACAACCGCCCGCGCCTAGAGGAAGTTTGGTTGATCATTAGCGTTGGAAACAAGAAAGGGAAGCTGCGCTCGCTGCTTCCCTTCCTGCACGTGTTATACGCTGCCGACTATTGCGCCGCGGCGCCGGAGACTACCTCGATGATTTCATTAGTGATGGCTGCCTGTCGGACGCGATTCATGTTAAGGGTCAGCGAGTCGATTAGTTCGCGCGCGTTCTTGGAAGCGGAGTCCATCGCGGTCATGCGGGCGCCTTGTTCAGATGCGATTGATTCGAGCAGTGCGCGGAAGATTTGCGTTTCGATTAGGCGAGGAAGTAAACGAGCAAAGATTTCAGCAGGAGGCTGCTCATATATATAGTCGACCAGTGTTAAGACCTTGTCCGCAGCCAATGGTTCTGAATCCCCGGCATTGCGTGAAACGGGCAAGAGTTGTTCGGTCACCACTCGTTGCTGCAACACTGACTTGAACTCGTTGTAGATAAGAAACGCCTTATCAATCTCCTTGTTTTCGGTGTACCGCTTAATCACATCGCGAGCAATCTCGAGCGCCTCCGAAAACTCGACACGCCCCTTGCCCGTTACCCCGATGTACTGGCCAGCCAGGTCAGCACCCCGCCGGCGGAAGAAATCTCTGCCCTTGCGGCCAACCGCCAGAATCTCGATTTGCTTGCCCGCGTGGTCGCGCACAAATGTCTGGGCCGCCTTGATGAGGTTTGTATTAAACGCGCCACACAGACCCTTATCAGCGGTAATTAGTACCAGCAGATAACGTTGATCACCCCGCGCGTCGAGCAACGGATGGCGAAAGTCCTCATCGGTGCGATCGGCGAGTCCAGCGAGAACTTCTGTCATTTTATTCGCAAACGGACGGGCGGTAACGACGCGATCTTGTGCACGTTTTAGTTTCGCCGCCGAGACCATCTTCATGGCCTTGGTGATCTGCTGTGTGTTCTTGACCGACTTAATGCGCCGTCTGATGTCCAGAAGGTTGGGCATGCTTTTAGAACTACGCTCCCACAGTAACAGGTTGCATCGGCGCCTCGGAATCTAATGAAGCCGCTGCCATTTCCTTCCAACTGTCCTTGAAATCGGATAGCAGTTGTTTGAGGTCCGTGGTTATTTCTTCAGTCAAACTTTTCTTCTCACGAATACTCTGCAGCAGCCCAGGATGCGAGTTTTCAATAAACTTCAGCAGCGCGCCTTCAAAGGCTCGCACGTCTTCAATAGCCACGTCATCAGCGTATCCGTTACTGGCGGCCCAGATTACCAGCACCTGACTTTCCACGTTCATCGGCTGGTATTGAGGCTGCTTTAGTATCTCAACCAAGCGCTCGCCGCGCGCGAGCTGCGCCTGAGTTGCCTTGTCCAAATCCGATCCGAACTGAGCGAAGGCCTGCAACTCTCGAAACTGCGCCAAATCAATTCGCAGTGTTCCTGCCACTTGCTTCATCGCCTTGATCTGAGCAGAACCACCAACGCGCGAGACACTGTTGCCGACATTGATGGCCGGTCGGATACCACTGTTAAAGAGATCCGCCTCAAGAAATATCTGCCCGTCCGTAATTGAGATGACGTTCGTCGGAATGTAAGCCGAGATGTCGCCGGCCTGGGTTTCAATAATCGGCAAACTCGTCAATGAACCTCCGCCTTTTGAGTCGGACATTTTTGCAGCGCGCTCAAGTAAGCGGGAGTGGAGATAGAACACATCTCCGGGATACGCCTCGCGGCCAGGAGGCCGGCGCAGCAGTAAGGATATTTCGCGGTAAGCTGCAGCCTGCTTCGAAAGATCGTCATAGATTGTCAAAGCATGTCGGCCGTTGTCGCGGAAGTATTCACCCATGGCGGCTCCCGAATATGGCGCAAGAAACTGCATCGCCGCGGGATCCGATGCGGTAGCCTTCACCACAATCGTGTATTCGAGCGCACCGAAATCTGAAAGCGTTTTTACCACCTGGGCCACTGTGGAGGCTTTCTGTCCGATCGCGACGTAAATGCAAATTACATCTTTGCCCTTCTGATTGATTATCGCGTCAACAGCAACCGCCGTTTTTCCTGTTTGCCGATCGCCAATAATTAACTCGCGCTGACCGCGTCCAATCGGCACCATAGCGTCGATCGCCTTCAGTCCCGTCTGCAACGGCTCCTTCACCGGCTGTCGATCGACCACACCAGGAGCGATTCGCTCGATCGGATAGTATTCATCGGTAAGAATGGGACCACGATCGTCGATTGGATTACCCAACGCATCCACGACGCGACCCACCATCGCGTCTCCTACGGGAACCTCCATGATGCGGCTGGTTCGCTTAACCAGATCCCCTTGTTTGATCGCCTGGTATTCCCCGAACAGCACGGCCCCGACTTTGTCTTCTTCGAGATTTAATGCGAGCCCGCGAACTTCGTGCGGGAACTCGAGCAACTCGCCCGCCATTACCTTCTCGAGGCCGTGGATTTCGGCAATGCCGTCGCCAACTTTGATAACTGTGCCCACCTCACTTACCGTTACCCCAGTCTCAAAGTGCTCAATCTGCCTTCGAATAATTTCGTTGATCTCATCCGCTCTAATTGGTTCCATCTTTCCCCTCTGCGTTAACGTGCGAGCTCGTCGCGAAGTCGATTCAACTGATTGCGTATCGAACCGTCGTAAATAGTAGAGCCGATTCGTGTAACCATTCCACCCAAAAGCGATTCATCAGTATTAAAAGTTAAGCGGGCTTTCTTTCCGGTCAACTGAGTGAGCTTCTGGCCAAGTGAGGTCTTGGTAGCATCAGGAACCGGCCGAGCGGATATTACTACGGCGCTGACGATGCCGGTTCGTTCGTCCAGGATCTGATCCAGTTTGGCGTTCATCTGAGGCAGTTCCGCCAATCTCTGATTTTTCAAAAGGATACGTAGAAAATTGGCAGTGGTCGGTTGGATCTTGGTCCGAGCTATCAACTCTTCCAGAACAGATTGCTTTTGTTCATAGCCAACCGTTGGATTACTAAACGCCTCGAGCAAAGCGTCGTTCGCCGAAATCATCCGTTCCCATTCATCCAGTTCGCCTCGAACGACACGCTCTTCGCCGCCTTTGATGATTACGTCAGCTAACGCCGAAGCATAACGCCTTGCGGCAGTTTGGGAACTCAAGCTCGTCGCCCTCCCAACTGTTGCACATTCAAATCCGTCAGCCGCGCGTCGTCCTCGGGGCGCATTTCTCTTTTCAAGATCTCCTCTGCCAACCTAACACTCTCCGACGCGGCGAACCTGCGCAGGTTTTGCCTTGCAATCTTGCCGTAACTTTCTATTTCCCTTTTTGCTTGTTCTCGTATTTTGACAACCTCCTGGTCAGTTGCAAGGCTCAGCCGATGCTTTTCCGCTTCGGCCTCAATGGTCGCGCTTTCCTTGATTTTCGCAACCTCCGAATCCAAATTTGAGAGTACGGCTTCAACCTCGGTCAATTTCGCCAACGCCTGATCTCGTTCCTGCCGCGCCGTTTCCAACTCACGCTTTATTCCCTCGCTACGAGATCTAAGTGCCTCGCGTATCGGCCTTCCAAACCTCCGATGCAGATAAAGCGCGCAAAGAATGAAAACTATGAGGTTTACGAACTTCCACAGCTCCAACCCGGGATAATTGAGCCATGGTTCAAGCCAACCCGGAACGAAATCGAAGGCAAATGTGTTGCGGAAAAGTAGACCCAAAATATTTCGCACCTGCGTTGTATGGTATTACCGGGAGTCGATGGAACGTCCGAGAATTCGAGCCCCAATTTCAAACGCTCGCCCCTCCGCATCCTTTTTGAGAGAGGATCTCGCCTGCTCTTCGTCTCTCTTGAGAGCTTGCTTTTCCAAATCAACCCAACGCGCCACTTCCGCCTTAACCTCAGTGACCTTTAGCTCGTGTTCTCGCGACGCCGTCCTCCGTTCATCGTTCAGGAGCGAATAGCCTTTTGTTCGAGCCTCACGAAGCTGCTGCTGATACTCACGCATCTTGTTGTCCACGCTTGCTAAGATACTCCGTGCCTCCGCAGCGCTACCTTTTGTGCGACGTTCACGTTCCGCCAGAACTCGGTTTATCGGCTTTAACAGGGTCGCATTCAGCAGGCTCACCATCAAGATGATCAGCCCTAAATGGAATAGTAACGTTCCATCCGGTACCAACTGAATTGCACTACCCGCGAACGCTAGGGCAATCACGCCAACCCCTCCAGCAAAGTCGCTCGAACTCAAAAGCGTCGGAGCATAGCACCCGCCTAAAGTGGGGTCAAGCGACCCATTGTTAGTTCTCGGCGCAAAATCCGAACTCATGGCCGCTAGCAACCACAGCCTTCAGAAAGCGGTCAGCCCTTCAACCGTCAACGCACCTTAAACCAGCCGTTCCTCGGCTGTACAAGTTACCATGCTTGCAGGGGAAGCTCGGCAGTACATAATACAGCTGGTCAGCTGGCTGGCATTAGCAAGTCGAAAAGGCGCGCGAGGTCGGCGTCATTGTAAAACTCGATTTCTATCTTGCCAGGTGAGTTACGGTGTGCTTGGAGGATCCTGACCTTTGTTCCAAGCTGTCGCCGCAATTTGGTTTCGGCCGCTCTGGTATTGGCATCCTCAGCACCTACTGAGGCCGCAGCTCGCCGGCCGCTGACGGCCTTCCCGGCCGACCTCACTAGCCGCTCCGTGCTTCTCACTGAAAGATCTTGGTCGATTATCTTTCGAGCGATTCGGCGTTGGGTGGCGAGGTCCTCTACCGCCAGGAGCGTTCTTGCGTGTC
>DASZDU010000015.1:0-20681 GCA_035941655.1 Pyrinomonadaceae bacterium
GAAGTCCGCGTCGCCTGGGAGATTGTGAAGTCGCTGGGACTGCGCACGCGTGGTGTTACCGTGGTTGCCTGCCCAACCTGCGGACGCCTCGACGTCGACAACTTCGTGGAGATCGTGACGGAGATTGAACGCCGCCTGGCCCACGTGGAAGAGCCGCTGCATCTTTCGATAATGGGTTGTGCGGTTAACGGGCCCGGTGAAGCTCACGACTCCCAACTCGGCGTTACCTTCGGCCGCGGCGTCGGCATGATATTCAAAGACGGCGTGCCTATGCGTAAAGTTGCGGGCGAAGACATTGTCGAAGCTTTCGTGATGGAAACTGAAAAGCTGCTCGCCGAAATCGAAGCTAAGAAGTCCACTGCTCACGCGATCGAAGAACCTCAACTCGTCTCGATCAGCTAGCGCTAACGACAGTGGCTGCAATTGTCCGACAAACTTTAGTTTGTCGGGCGCTACGACAAGCTGAAGCTTATCGGACATCAAAACAATGAAAGTTGCTCTCGGTTTGAAAGCTCATTCCGGTTGGGCAGTGCTTGTGGTTGTCGGTAGTGCAGGTGATGGACTGCAAGTCATCGACCGGCGGCGTATCGAGCTTGTCGAAGAAGGTGCGGCGTGGGCGAAGCAACCGTATCACGCAGCCGAGCGCCTCAACCCGCGAGAGGCGCGCGAACTTGTAAAGCGTGGCACTCAAGCGGCATATCAAATCGCGCGAAGAGAAATAAAGCTGGCGGTGAAACGCTTGCGTGAGCAGCAGCACGATGTGCTGGCTTGCGCTGTGCTGGTTGCCAATCCGATGCCTGATTGGAGCACCGCGGAAATTCTGGCGGTGCATTTTCGCATGCATAAAGCCGAGGGCGTCTTGTTCCCGGATGCGCTCGCACGTGGTGCTGATGAATGCGGATTGAATCTGGTTAGGATCCCGGAAAAACTACTGAGCGAGCACGCGGAAGAAAAGTTAGCAGCGCCGCTGGCAGACGTCATGAAGGAAGTGATGACGCTCGGTAAGAGCGTCGGTGCGCCATGGGGAAAGGATCAAAAGAATGCCGCGCTCGCTGCAATCATTGCGTTGCGTTGCTTCGTTATTTAGGTACGAAGCGGCGGCGTTCCAGTGGCGGTGCGGCAGCGGCCATGGTGAGTAACAAAGCATCAGTGGCAGCCTTGCGATTAATGTTCACGATTAACTGTTCGCGCATTTCTTCGATCTGCGAAATCCAATCGGCGGGGCGGCGGCCATCCAAATGCTCGCTGATTTTCCGCAACTCAGGCATAAGATCCTCATTGATGACGCTTTCAGCCGGCGTCTGAAGCGCAAGCATCCAGGCATCCCGAATCAAGGCTTCAAGAATATCGAGACGCGATTCATACTCGTCCTTGTGCCGCGCATCGTTGAACTCTTCAGCTGATCGCAGTAGTTGCACTCGATCGTCGTTGACCGCCAGCGCTCGCAACACCGCCAACATTGCCTTTCTTTGGTCAAGGTAATCGTGAAACTTGTCGTCGATGGCGCGGCCCAAACTCCCACGCGCAACGCGCGCGCGAATGCGGGCCTCGCCGGCACTCGCGATTTTGTGTTGCAGCAGGTGGGCTTCGATCTCTGCTGACGACACCGGAGAGAAACGCACCATCTGGCAGCGCGAACGAATTGTAGGCAGCAACATTGCCGGACGCGAGGTCAGCAAAACGATATGCGAAGTATGGGGCGGCTCTTCCAAAACTTTCAAAAGCGCATTTGCTGATGCCTCATTCAGTTTGTCTGCGTCTTCAATCAGAAACACCCGTGCCTGACCCTCGTAGGGTCGATAGTTCGCCTCGCGTTCGATGAGCCGCATTTGCTCGACGAGCAACACCCGCTTGGGGGCCACCACCATTCCCACGTCGGGATGATCTGTCCAGATGATTCCTTTCCAGTCTTCGGAATCGCTGCTTTGCGGGTAATTGAATTTCGCGATACGGACGCACGAAGGACATTGCCCACAACCTTCCACGCCCTGAGGGGTGCGGCAATTGAGAGCTTTTGCGATCTCGAGCGCAAACAGTTTCTTACCGATGCCATCTTCACCGGTGAAAAGCATTGCACCCGGAACACGGCGCGCTTCGAGTATCCGCCTCAGTAGAGACTTGACGCGTTCGTTGCCTGTAAGTTGATCCAACATTGAAATTTTTTGTTCGACGCAGACAAAACCGTTGCAGTTTGATTCCAGCAGTTCAGAGTTCAGCCTTTAGGCTGCGGGCTTGACTGTCAATTGTCAACGCAAGCTAGAGCTTGAACTCTGAACTGCTCGCCTCGAATTCCTGGTTGAGAATGTGACCTCTGTTCCGCAGGAAGGGAACGACTACTTCTTTTACGCGCTCGTGAGTCATCTCCAGTGGTTGATTTGTTTTTATCACCTTGATGCGCTCCGGCTCTCGTTTTGCCAGCTGCAAATAAGCGTCACGCACGCGGGTGTAGAACTCAGCATTTTCGGAGTCCAGCCGATCGCCTCGTTGGCTGCCGTTGGTCCGCCGTCGCGTGCGCGATGTCGAGTCGTCAACTGAAAGATCGAAGAGCAGAGTCAAGTCGGGCTTCAGACCTTCGGTAGCCAGCTGAATGATTTCTGAAATCAATTCCGGTGAAAAGCCGCGACCTGCGCCCTGATAAGCGGCGGTCGCATCAGCGTAGCGATCGGAAAAAACAACCCGACCTAACTCGAGTGCCGGACGCAGCACGCGACGCACGTGCTGCGCGCGGTCGGCCGCGAAAACGAGTAGCTCGGTTAATGGGTCGACTTCTTCCTGCGCATCAAGCAACGCGGCTCTCAAGCGATTGCCCACAGGCGTGCCGCCTGGTTCGCGCGTCAACAGCAAGTCGCAACCAGCCTGCTCGAGATAGTCCGCCAGCAGCCGCAGTTGGGTCGACTTGCCGCTGCCGTCGATTCCTTCGAAAGTTATGAAAGTTCCTGTCACTTTTTTGTTCTGGATATCTACCTGATACTTAACCACAATTCGAAGTCACTCGTTCGTTTCACCGACGGCGAGCAGTGCAATTCATTTCCCAGCGATAAATAGCCGGGCTATTTTCAAAGGTCCGCGATCGCGGACCATAAACAAAATTCTCAGGAGAGTTTAAAGGAATGTCAGGATTCGAGCGAGTCGTGCGGTTCGAACGTTTGCGTAGCGGCTGGCTGTGGAACTGGATTCACAACTTGAGAGGAGGACTCGCTCGCAGAAATGTCCGCTACCGCTTGCGTTCGCAAGTCTCCGCTGGTGCGTCTTGTCTGCGAGATGGTTGAGATGGCATGTTTGAAGATCAACTGATCGTGCGGTCCTGATTCCAGCAAAATGGAAAACTTATCAAAACTCCGGATGCGACCGATGAGCTTGGCTCCGTTCACAAGATAGATCATGACCGTGGTCTTTTCCCGACGCACCGTATTTAGAAACGCGTCCTGGATATTCTGGGGCGCAGGCTTTCCGTCTGACATGATGACACCTGGAAGAACTGTTGCACTGGAGGGCGGGGGCTGATGCCAGATTACCGCAGTGGTTGACTGGTGACAAGAGAATTGAAGGCGAACTAATGTCACATTTTTATCTCCCTGACCCGCCGCAACTTATGCGTTGGGTGATATGGCGGGAGCTAGCCGGATAGCACGTTTCGCACGGCCTCTTGCACTTCTTCGTCCTCGCCAAAACCCTCAAACCACTGGCCACCCGATTCCCGGCGTAACCAGGTCAACTGGCGCTTGGCGTAATGACGCACGTCAAGTTTCGTCTGCTCGATGGCGCTCTCGAGGCTGCGTTTGCCCTGCAGATACTCAACAACACGGCGATAGCCATGGGCACCGAGCGCATTCGAAGCCGCCGGAACTCCCTGGGCCAGCAACGTTCTTACCTCTTCGACCAATCCCTCAGCGAAATGCTTTTCCGTACGCTCGTTGATCCGTTTGTAAAGCGCGTCACGCGGAGGATTCAAGACTACTAGACTTAGACCGAGAGCACTCTGGTGCGGCTCTGGCCGCATACCTTTCTGCAGTGACATTGCCTGGCCCGTCTGCAAACGAACTTCGATCGCGCGTTGCACGCGGGGCCAGTCGCGTGGATAGAGTTCTTCAGCGCTTTGCGGATCGATGCGTCGCAGTAAACGATGCAGATGCTCAGCGCCACGATGTTCGCGCAGCTGGTTAAGTCTGCCGCGAAGTTCTTCGTCTGTCGTTGGACTGGCAAAGAATGGATTGCGAAGTGCGCGCAGGTAAAGTCCTGTGCCGCCAACCAGTATCGGTACTCGTTCTCTGCCCTGTATGGCTTTGATAACCGACGTGGCTTCCCGTGCCCAGTCACCGGCGGTGTAATTTATGTGGGGCGACACGAAGTCGATCAAGTGATGAGGAATGCCCCGCCGTTCCTCAAGTGGAACTTTAGCGGTGGCGATCTCTATTCCCTGATAGACCTGGACTGAGTCGCAATTGACTATCTCGCCGTTGAGCTCTAGCGCAATTTTGATCCCGAGTTCGCTCTTGCCGGAGGCCGTTGGACCAGCGATGGCAATTGCGCTTCGAGGGTCCCGCTTGTCTTGTATCGATTCGTGTGCGCTCACGCGCGAGAGGATAGCATGCGGACGATGACCAGCATCCAGAGGAGTGTCAGAAGAAGTAAGGCGCCGATTATTTGATTGCGGGAGAACCGCATAGTCTATTCACAAAAGGAAGTCGGCTAACTGTTTATCCGTCGGCCGAACCAGCGCTTCACCCCGGGCTTCAAATACCGGTACGAGTCGCTGCTCGGTTAACTCATACATCGCACGCAGAGCACCGAAGTTACGTTTCACGTCACGCTCGACGAAAATAATCCTGTGATCCGTGAGCCACTTGCGCGCGTGTTCGCAGAGCGGACAATCCGGAACGACGTAAAGGGTCACCAGGTTCGGTGTTGACTTGTTCGTCATGGGTTGACTTGAAGATGTTTCAAGCTAGAGCTTGAAAATGTCGCTGAGTTTGAGGCGAAACCCCGGAAGAATGGGTGATGAAAGCTCGTCCTCTTGATGAAGAGTAGCCGCCTCTTCCAGAATCTGCTCGCGCAATTTAAAGATCAGCACGGCTTGATTTTCGCAGTCGACAACCCAGTATTCTGCCACACCGTATTGGGCATAGAGCTGACGTTTGGCGGTGAGATCACGCCGACGATTCTGGCTACCGGGCGACAAGATTTCGACAACGATGTCGAGCGCTCCGGTGAATTTCTCACCGGTAACAACTTGTTCCCAGCGTTCATGACGAACAAAAGCCAAATCAGGAATCACAGCGTCGTAATCGCTGAAGATCGCTCCGGCGCCGGGGACAAGCCTGCCAATAGGATTCGTTTTCAAATACACGCCGAACTCCACTTGCAAATTCTGCAATACGAGTTGATGTGTAAGGCCGGGAGCTCGAGACACAAACAGTACTCCTCCGATGAGCTCATAGCGGTTTCCATCGTCCTCCGGGAACGCATCGAGGTCGGCGACAGTCAGTAGCGGTTCAATCTTCGAGGCCATACGAATCCTTTTTTAAGCGGCATCCAGCGGGGAATTTATCACAGAAGTTGGGACGGTTAATACGCTCAGACCGGTTAGTGGGAAAGGTAACCCATGCAAGAACTCTTGAACTTGTTTTCGTGGACGCCTTCTCCGTAAAAGAGCGCAAACCGAAACCACGAAATCAAACGAAACGGTCTGTTTTCTCAGGCTAATTCTGCTTACAAAGTTGAAAGGCGGACGGCGCGGTTAGTACATTCGCGTGAGTTCGATTCCGGTGTAATAGGCTTTCAATATCAGGTCGAAGGTGAAGCCCTGTTTCGCCAGGCCGTAAGCGCCAACCTGGCACATGCCGACGCCATGTCCCCAGCCGCGACCCATAAACGCGAAGCCGGTAACGCGTCCGGTATCGTCATACTTGCGTTCGATCACAAACAGCTGTTCCTTCAGGCCGAGAGCCGAGCGAATGCGACCGCCGAGCACGTGCCGCGTTCCAGCTGAACCGACAACCTCCAAATCGGTTACTCTTCGGGACCGTCCGCGAGTTAGCACGCGCAAATCCGTGAGCGAGCCAATGCCGCGCGCGAATCGTCCCAATCGCGCCTGGGTCTGAGTCAGCGACAATTCCGTGGTCCAGTTAGTAAACGGCGAGAAGCGATCCGCCGCGGCTCCGTTAGGTGCGGGCCGTACTTCCAGATAGTCAACTTCACCTGCGGCGTTGACATGAAACACAACCGGTTCGCCCCCGACTAACGCGACTGCCCGAACCGGAAAAGTCATTTCGCCAATCTGGCGGAAAAGATACGTGTCGTCACGAACCTTGATCGGCTGGTCTTTACCTTTCGTGCTGCGAAGTATGAGGTTATCGTCGGCGGTCGGTCGCGCGGCGCCGCGTTGAAGTTGCAGCAAACCTCTAGCCTCCAATAAGCGCGCAATCGAATGCAGCGCCCGGCCGCGCGACAGCGCTTCGCGAGGATGCAGACTGCCGTCAGGTAGAACGGAAAGATAGCCGTCGCGGATTAGCATGGCGACATCGGCGCGGTTGCCTTGTGGTACGTCGCCGGCGTCGCGCATAGCTAAAAAGTATTCAACGTCGGCATTGTTGAGCAAGGTGGCGGCGCGGCTCTCGCCAAAGGCTGCCGCGCTGAGTGCGGTTGCAAACGCTGGCGGTTTATTCACGTCTTCCGTGACCGCGGGCGCCAGCTGATGAGTGAGTCTTGCGACCGACGCCAGCCAACTGCGAACCTCGGAAATCTCCGCGTCATCCTTCAGCCATGAATCAGAAACTTTGTCGCGCAGGGAAAAGAAGTTATGCAGCGACAGGAGGGCAACATCGCGCGCAAGCGGCACGTTCTGCGCCTCTTTAAGCTCGGCAGGCTCTCGAGTGGTTCGGACAGTAAAGCTCGCCAGGGCGCCGCGGCCTTCGGCGGCACACTCGCGCGCCTTCAGATACGGAACAGCGTCGTTAAAAATATTTTCCGCATCTTCAGTCCGGCCACCGCAGGTTGAAGTATAGAGAGCGTTGATGGGCTCGCCGTTGTAGGTTGCGATTATGCCGCGTGTTTCATCGACCGCACGCGAGGAAAGAGCGTTCTCGGAAACGAGGCCGCGATAAACCTGTGAACGCGTAGTAGGCAACAAGTCATAACCTTGTGACATGAACTGCCCGCGGTTTCGCAGCGCGTATGTGCGTGCGGCGATTGCCTGCGCTTTGTGCGCCTCGATCAGAGGAAAGCCGCCGGCAGAAAGTTCATTCGGCACGACGCCCTTCACATAGTCTTCGAGCCCGAGGACGTTAACGACGGTGAGCGCGCCCCGCGTGTTTGTGAAAACTTCAATGCGCCCACGATAGGGGCGGTTTTCGAAGCGCACCGGCGTTGTTTCACTATCTGAAGCTAAGGTTACCGGCGCGCTTGAACTGAAAAGCCGACCCGCGCCCGGAGCCGACGCAACCACCTCTCGCGTTGGCATGCTGAAACGCGCTGCGGGTCGGACGGTACGAGTGGCCGGAACGTCTTGCCGGGGCGAGTTGGTCTTATCGTTTATTGGAAATCGAGCGACGGCAGTTGACTGAGCAGGTTGACCAACACGGCCCGGATCCCGAGTCGTCTCTCCCGACGCTGGGTTTCCTAAAGCAGGTGTGCTCCCGGTCGGAGCCACTGTTGCATCCAAGCCCGCGCTTTCCAGTCTGGCGCGCAATTCTTCGGCTTCAACGGCGGGATGGCGCGACCCGATCAACAATCGCCATGTCGCAGTTTCAGTGTCGTAGACAATTTTTGAATTCTCCCCGGTCGCTTCCTGGACTTCTTTTGCTTTCTGTTCGGCGTCGTCTCGACCAGACAATCCCGCAATTTGAATTTGAACGGCGTCATCGGTCTCAGTTGTCGGGATGGGTGACAGCAAATGAGGCTCGAGGCGGACGCGCGCGACGTCGAGCGGGACAAACGTTGAGGCCTCGTCATTGCCGTTCAACAAACGGCCGGCGGTGGAAATTGTTGCCGAGCGCACATCGGTTGCCAGCGCGACGCGAATGGTAGGTTCCAGTTGCGGAGACGTTGTAACGCTTGACTGGTCGACGGTAACAGCCACATTCGTGACCGGTGATCGCCATTCTCCAGACGCTGTTTGGGAAGGAGTTTTCGGAGGCTCGTTAGGCGGTTGGGAGCGCCTTGGCCGAACTTCCTGTTGGCCAAAAACGAACGTTGAACTTAACACCTGAAGCGCGAGCAGGAGGGCGATGACGCCTCGCGCAAGGGAATTACGCATTACCGGAAAATCCTTGGCGGTTTAGTCTTGGGGGCTCGACCGCGGGCTCATAGTACTACAGGTCAGGGCAAACGGAACGATGAAGCTGGGAGCGCAGGCATCCTGCCTGCTGGATACGTGGTCGCGAACGTTGAAGCAGGCAAGATGCCTGCGCTCCCAGCGCGACAACTTAGTCAACAAACCAGTTGCTGCTAGGCCGCGAATTTTTCTTCTACAGTTAAAGTGAAAACAAGAGTGCCGATCAAACCGATGATGCCAGCCACCACGAACGGAACTTGTGGAGAAACTTTCCAGAGCAAACCGCCGATTGCTGCCGCGGGAGTAATGGAAAGGCTGCGGACCAGGTAATAAAGCCCCACCGATCGCGCCCGCAAATCCTCGCGCGCGAAGTCAACAATCATCGCCTTGCGCGAGGGCTCGCCAATCTCTCGCAGACCACCAATGACGAACGCAAGTATGAGGAACGCGAAGTTTGAAGCGAATATGACGGCCAGCGGAAAGAAAGCGAAACTTGCAAAGGTGACGATCACAAACGGCTTGCGTCCGATGCGGTCAGCAATTTTTCCAGCCGGAATGTAGACCAGAATAGACACGATCATCTGAATCGCGATCAGAGTTCCGTAGCGTGCAGTGCTGAATCCATGAACGTTTGTAACGTAAAGAATTGTCAGCACACCGGTCATGCCTTCACACATTCTGATGATCACGTCTGATATCAACAGACGCTTCAGCGCCCCATGAAAAGAACGCCACACACCGCCGATACTGGTGGGCTCTGCAGTTTTGATCGCGATGTTCACTTTAGCAACCAGCAGCAGAGTTACTGCTGCCAGCGCGAGTGTGATCAGGAGTCCGGCATGGATGCCCTTGATTATACCCAGAGAAGCGATCACGGCGCCGCCGATGAGTGGTGCGATGACTATCGGCACGCGTTTCAGGATCGACTGTAAAGTGAAGCCCATTGCGCGGCGCTCGGGCGGGAGAGAATCGCCGATGACGGCGAAGATCGCCGGCGAGGCCATGCTCTGCCAGGCCATCGCGAATGCCAGGCCGACAAAGACAAGCGGCCATGAGGAAGCGAAGAAGTAGATGACGTATCCGGCAGAGGCGAGTCCGACAAAGATCAAAAATGCCCGGCGGCGGCCGAGGTGATCCGCAAGCCATCCACCCGGATATTGATAGATCGCATCGAAGAAATCTTCGACGGTTCCAAACAAGCCGATGAGTGGTGTGCTGGCGCCGAGAGCTTCAAGATATTTGGGAAGAAACTTCTTCCAAAGTTCCTCACCGAGGCCTAAAAGAAAAACCGCGGCCGATGCGATAGAAACGTTTCGTTCGAGGCTGAGGTAGTCGGTTAGCCTGGCGCGCAGGCTGACGGGCTCATGGGTCGGAGTCACAAGGAAGTTTGCCGCAGCGCACCCTCTCAATAAAGATCGGATCTGGTGCGCTTTGAGGCCGGCAGTTTAGAGTTCAGCCTTTAGGCTGCAGGTTTGGTTGTCAATCGACAATGCAGCTAAAGCTGCAACTCTGAACTGCAGGTCTTTTAGTTTACGCGGCCTTTTGTTCGTTCATCACAGTGGCCGGCTCCTCATTCGCCCGTGGTTTGTTCTTTCTATGGGAGCGCCACATGCCTACGGCTTCTTTCGTCAGGCTCAGGATCGGCCGACGGTTTTCAAACACAAGTTTGAACCAGGCGCGCTTATTCATCTGTGGGAAATAGATGCCGCGGAAAAATAAGCGTGATACGAGATGACTGAGGCGATAGCGAAACGGTGCGTGGCTGATCGAGTTAATCGCTTCTGCGTTTCTTTCCGGGCTATAAGAAACTCGCCACGCGTGATCTGTTTCCTGTCGCGCTTCCTGGATCGTCATCTTAAGCGGCGAATGCGCCATCCAGAAGGGTGCGAAGTCCATCCAGTGCTTCGGGCGATCCAGTCGTCCTGCTTTAGCAAGGCGGTCGTAAAGCGGCGTCGCTGGGAATGGAGTGAGTTGGCCAAAGACCGGGAGACCGGGAGGCCAGCTATTTATCTCGTTAACCGTGCGATCAGCGACGCCGACCGTGTCGTTGTCCATGCCAAAAATAAACGAGGTGATTGCGTAAACGTTGCGCTCAGCTAAGCGTTGCAGCACCGCACCGTATTCAGAGGGCTTGCTGAAGTTTTTATTCACGTCGGCCATGTTCGCCGGGTCGATCGACTCCATGCCAATGAAGACCCACTGGCCGCCCGAAGCCGCGATCAAGTCAACGAGTTCTTCGTCACGCAGCAGGTTGGCGCTGATCTGTGCCACCCATGGGAGTTGCGCATCAGCGGCGATGATGTCTCGCAGCAGCGACTTGGTACGTTTGATGTTGATGGCAAGATTGTCGTCGATGAAGAAGACCGCGATCTGGCCGCGCTCTTTGCGCGCGCGTTCTTTGAGTCGCAGGAGTTCGTTTACGACGCTCTCGTTTGTACGAAAGCGAATGGAGTCGCCAAAGAATCCGGTGACAGTGCAAAACTCACAGCCATAAGGACAACCGCGGCCTGTCTCCATCGGCACCACATGAAACGATCCCCAGCCGGCGCCCAGGCCTGACATGAAGGAACGAAACATTTTCGGCACCAGACTAAACTGATTGAGATCGAGCTTCTCCCAGGGAATCGACGGATAGGGCTGGAGACTCGGCTTACGATCCACGCCTTTGGCGTCGCACTCGGGTTGGTAAACTTCCTTGAGCTCGCCGCGCGATGCGTCTTCTACAATCAACGGCCAGGTCTCGTCTGCTTCGCCGAGGGCAACTGCGTCAGCGTAGCGCGGACCACCGTCTTTTCCGATCGCCTCATCCGGACACTCCGTGACGTGAGGACCACCCATTACAACCGGTACGCCGGCAGCCCGGATCGCAGTGGCAACTCGATACGCCTTCGCCACCATTCTGGTCATCGCCCCGATGCCAACCAGGCCGACCTTCTCGCGTTTGACGAATTCCACGATTTCATCGTCACTCATCGCCTTCGCGTTGCCATCGATCAGAATAACTTCATGACCGGGCGGAGTGAGTTCCTGAAGCAGAAACATCCATAAGTGGGGCATGAAGTTTCGCGTCACACCGTTGTCAGGGTTATAGAGTAGGATCTTCATAAACTTCTCCGGTCAAAACGGGCAATGCAATAACCCTAATGGTTCTTGGTTGAGAAAGTGCGGGCGAAACGAACGGGGTTAATCGTTCCTCACAGTATCGGGGCCGACTTGTTCGGGAGCAGGATACCAGTTATGTGCGCTTCCGTACACAGCCAAAGCGCGGAAATCGAACCGTAACAGCGCTGGAAGATAGCACGGCGCGGCGGTTTCGTCTAAAGAACCGGGTTTGCTGCACTGCCAATGGATGTCAGACCAGCGCTTGGGTAGCGGGTGGGTCAGGTTAGATAACTAAAAATGGGATGCAGTACCAGCTAACGGCCCACGTGCTACCGCGTGCTGTACTGCTTCATGATTCACGGAGCACTGTAGCCTTTTTTCAATAGCAGATCGCGACCTTCGGCGCTCAGTAAAAAGTCGACAAACCTCCGCGCCTGAGCTTGTTTCGGCGATTCCTTCATAACTGCCAGGGCCTGGTTGATTGGCTGATGCAATTCATCGCTGACTTCAAGGTAACTTCCTTCACCCGGCTTCACGAGCGCCAGGGGAATGAAAGCGACCTCAGCGTTTCCGGTGGCGGTATATTGCTTAGCCTGAGAAACGTTTTGCGCGTATATCACTTTCCCTTCGATCGCACTCCAGAGCCCCAATGCGCGCAAACTCTCTACGGTCGCGCGTCCGTAAGGAGCCACGTCAGGTTTGGCAATCGCTATTCGCTCAAATTGTCGGGCGGTGATGTCTTGAATGTGCTCAGCCTTCAGGTTGCTGTTTGGCGGCAGCCACATTACCAGGCGACCGCGCGCGTAAATCGCGCGCGTTCCAGGCGTAAGTAAATTTTTGCGTTCGAGTTGTTCCACATGTTCGGAGTCGGCAGAGGCGAACACATCAAAGGGCGCGCCGTTTTCAATCTGCTTCGCTAAATCCGCAGTGGCGCCGAAACTGAAGACCACTCGAATACCGGTTTTGGCGGTAAACCTCGGACCGATTTCCGCGAACGCTTCCGTCAGATTGGCCGCCGCCGCGACCGTCAACTGCGAATCATCTACTTGATTTTTTGTATGAGATGTACAAGCAGCAATGAAAAGGATCAATAACAAAGCACCGAGGAGGAGTTGTTTTTGCAGCATTAGTTTCCGCAACCGGGTTTTTTTGGAGTGCGCTGACCTGTCAGCGCTTTAAATCGTCTGCGGCCTGTCGCAGACTGGGGAGGTTGAATCCAACTTGGCCAAAGCGCGGCGCCAGGCCGCCGCGGACCTAAAGCGCTGACAGGTCAGCGCACTCCAAAGAATTGATTCCTGATACGATTGTCATTGAAATAAAACATTTAATGCGCGAATCATATAGGTAGACTTACTAATTCTTTCCAGAACCCTCGAAGGTATGGTATAGACCCTCATTCCCTGTAAACGCGCCGCCCCTGCAGTATGGCACCGGAGTAAATAGAGGACCTAGCTCTTGAGCAAACGTACCTTCAAATTCACGTTCGGTTTCTCTGCAGTGTTGGTAACGCTGATTCTCGTCGGCAGCAGCTGCCTGCCTAAACCGCCTATTGAAGGGGGCGGCCTCAATATCACCGTCTATGGCTTCTCGATCATGAAGGAATCGCTTGAGAAAGCGATCTACCCGGGTTTCATTGCCAAATGGAAAGCAGAACACGGTCTGGACGTCCACTTCACCTCATCCTTTGCCGGTTCAGAAACTGTGACGAACCAAATCCTGCAGGGCGTGCCTGCCGAGATTGCGATACTTTCGATTGATCGAGATGCGCAGCGGCTGAAGGAGCAAGGCTTCGTCACTTCTGACTGGCACGCATTACCTTACAAAGGTATTGTCAACAAAACCCCATTTGTGATCCTGGTTAAGGGCGCTAATCCTAAAGGCATTCACGATTTTCCCGACCTGGCCAAGCCCGGTATCAAGTTGATTCATCCCGATCCAGTGAGCTCAGGTGGTGCTCAGTGGTCGATCCTCGCGATGTACGGTTCGGAATTGGTAAAGTCCGAGAAACAGAGCGGAGAACAGGACACGGCCCGCGCGCTGCAAACTCTTCAGGCGATCTGGAAGAATGTTTTCGTTACTCCGGCGTCGGCGCGCGAAGCCAGAACAACGTTTGAACTTGGTAATGGCGATGCGCTGGTGACGTATGAACTCGAAGGCCTGCTGATGAGGGAAAGCGGTAAGCCAATGGAGATTATTACTCCTCAAGCGACTATCTTCAGTGAGCATCCGGTCGTCGTCATTGATCGAAACGTCTCGGCAGACAAACGCGCCGTAGTCAACGCTTTTGTGCAATACCTCTGGAGCGATGAAGCGCAACAGGCCTTTGTGAAATATCACTTCTACTCGGTGACGAACAATGCCTTGAACGAAGCGAACAAGGGGTTCGGGCATATCGCAATGCCGTTCACGATCGATTACTTTGGTGGCTGGGAGCGCGCCTATCCGGAAGTGATCGAACAAATTTTCAAGAATCGTGTACAGAACCGGAAGTAGTAAATCGTGAATCGTGAATCGTAAATAGTGGTTTGTGGTTTTCAGCGTTGCCGATAAGCTGACCCCGTACGAGTATCTCAACTTGACTACTATTCACGATTCACGATTCACGATTTACTATTCACCGTCCTTATGAGTTCACTAGTACCAACTATGCGTCATGTGCGGGGCTTTGATGTCGCGCGCCCGCTGAGCATCGGCATGCTCGTCTTCATGATGTTGCCGCTGGTTTTTCTGCCGCTGCTTTCCATCTTCATATTCGGCACCAACAAGGGGCTGGCAAGTTTCTGGGCGGCGCTGACTGCGGCAGACGCGATCTTCGCGCTCAAGCTGTCAATGGTCACCAGCTTTTGGGCCACCGTCTTCAATGTTGTGTTTGGGCTGTTCGCAGCCTACGTGTTGTCGCGTTACAACTTTTGGGGACGCAACGCACTCATCGTCACCATTTCTCTGCCCACCGCCATTCCCACCGCGGTTGCCGGCGTAGCTCTGCTGATGTTGTGGGGTCCTTATGGAATGTTGGGGCGACTCTTGAGACCCCAGGGAATTGAGCTCATGTTCACCGCCAGTGCGATTGTGCTGGCAAATATTTTTGTTACGTTTCCGCTGGCATTCGGAGTCATTAAGCCCGTATTCGACACCATGAGTCGTTCGCTTGAAGAGGCATCGGCGACTATCGGCGCGACCCGTTGGCAAACATTCTGGCATGTCACCCTGCCATCGTTACGCGGCGCGATTGTTTCCGGCGCGCTGTTGACTTTCGCGCGCGCCGTGGGCGAGTTTGGATCGACAATCATGGTCTCCGGCAATCTGGCAGGAAGGACACAGACAGCGCCGCTCTATATCTTTGCTAAATTCAACGAAGGTCAAATTGAGGCGGCGAACGCAATTGCTATCGTGCTGGCGTTATTTTCATTTTTGATTTTCAGCGTGTTGTTTTTTGCCAGGGACTGGCTGGATGTTGATTAGCCGTAAGGCAAACTGTTAGTTTGCGGTACCGGGTGCTACGCAATAACCTAGGTTGCAATCGCAAGCTAAAGTTTGCGTACACCGGCAGTTTGGTTTGATGCCCCGCGAGGAGCCTATTTTGAGAGCAGAGCGAGCCAGGTTGGTACAAGAGTCGGCGCCCTCAACCGGGCAGAGCGCACCGCTGTACGCTGCCAGCATTCAGGGCATCAGCAAATCTTTCGGTAAGGCGAGTGTGCTCGAGAACATCACGTTTCACGTCGCCGAGGGTGAGGCACTCGTTCTGCTGGGAGCGTCGGGAAGTGGGAAGACAACCATTCTGCGAATCATTGCCGGGCTCGAACAACCTTACACAGGCAGCATCATCCTTCATAACAAAGATGTCACTGACTTGCCGGCGCGCGAACGCGGCGTTGGAGTCATTTTCCAATCATACGCACTCTTTCCCAAGATGACGGTAGAGAAGAATATCGGCTACGGTTTGCGCATTCGTCACAAGAAGCGAAGGGAAGTTAAGAAAACGGTCAACGAATTACTCGAGCTGGTACAGCTTGTAGAGCACCGCAAGAAGTATCCGTCGCAGCTGTCAGGCGGTCAGCAACAACGCGTCGCGATCGCCCGCACCCTCGCTTACAACCCTGAAGTATTACTTTTCGACGAGCCGTTTGGCGCGCTTGACGCACAAACGCGCAGTCATCTGAGACGCGAGATTCGTGCATTGCTGAAGAAAGTGAACGTGCCGGCAATCTTCATTACTCACGATCAGGAGGAAGCACTCGAGTTGGGCGATCGCATCGCCGTAATCAATTCCGGTCACATCGAGCAGATCGGCACGCCCGCTGAGGTCTACAACAATCCGGCCAGCGAATACGTCGCAACGTTTCTCGGCGCGGCCAATATTCTGGAAGGAATTGTACGCAGGGACAGTGTAGAAATCGGTTCGGCAACCGTTCCCGCGAACATCGACGGTGAGAAGTTCAGAGATGGTGAAACAGTAAAAATCGTCTTTCGGCCGGAAGATGTGATATTGGCGAAGACGCAAGCATTGCCGGCGGGCCGTGTTTGTTTTTGCAGCGGCGTCGTTAGTGAAACAAGTTTTGTGGGAGCTTATGAGCGGCTGCGGATCAGGCTGGAGCCGACTGGATGTGGACCGAGTGACAGCGGTGAAACGCCTTACTATCTAACCACTGAGACTCCGGAAAGTCAGAGCGCGAAACCGATCATCGTTACCAGACCTAAGCCAGAAAGTTTGGACGTCAAACTCCAGGCTGGTGATCGTGTTTTCATCGGTCTCAACTATTTCACCGTCCTGCCCAAAAGCACCCGAGCAAAACGAACTGCGCCTCCAGCCGCGTGACGTACCTGCCGTAAGAAATCCTGCGACGCTATGCTTTAGCTGGATCCCATCTTTCCTTCACTCCGACGGGCAGCCAAACAGATCGTAAGTTTCGTTGCGCTCAAACGCCTCTCGTGAGATGGCGTAGTAGACCGTATCCAGTCCATTCGTGAGTTCACGCTTCCAGAAGTTCATGCCGGCCCTCGCCATGACCCTTGACGACGCCAGGTTCGCCGCGTCCGTGCTCGCTTCGATGCGCTCGAATTTCAGCTCTTCAAAGCCGTATCTCAGCATCGCCTTGGCGACCTCTGAGGCAAGCCCTTTGTTCCAGTACGCCGGGGCAATGCCGTACAGCAATTCCAGCTTCAGGGGTTCGTGAAAGAACCAGAACCCGCAGAATCCGATCAGCGCCGCCTCCGCCTGAGGGAACACGGCCCAGAGACCAAACCCGTGAGTCTCGAATGAGGCGAGGCTGGTTTCAATGATTGACTTAGTTCGCTCACGCGGAATTACCTCATCGTCCCAGAGGTATCGGCGCACGCCGGGCTCAGTCCAGAGCCGGTGGAGGTCGTCTACGTCGTCCAACGTAAATGGCCGCAGCCGCAGTCGAGCTGTCGCAATTCCTGGAGATCGCATAACCAGTGAAGCCTTGATTCATTAATTCCGTGAGAACAACACTGCGCTTCAGCAGCGGGGCTCCAATGTACTAACGGTAAGTTGTGATGAGAGACGCTGATGCCTGTTCGCTGCAAGCGCTTAGGTGGCGACTGGCAGGGAAGATGGTGCCGGTATGTCCCGGACATCGCAGTAAACCGGCAAACCCTTAGCCTCGATCACGGCTAGCTCGCGATCTACCCCCGCGGAGTGACCAATCATCAGAATCGCATCGCACTTCTCCACGAGGGCAATCGAAATCGCCATTAAGGCCTCATATTTATTCGCGTCCGGGCCCAGACATGCCACTACCGGTAATGCCGCGTTAACGCCGATCACAGGTATGTGACCGAGTTTCATCACGTCGGCCGCTGCCTCGTTCATGGCGTCAAGGTTTCGCTGACGTTGCTCAGGCGTTTCTGCCGAATATGGGCCGGCTACTGCAATCAACATGGACTAATCCTCAGTTGAGTCGGAATCTTTGACTAGAGAAGTCATATTAACGCTGCGCACTCACCCAACTTGTTTCGGCGGCGCGCTTATCCAGGACCTTCTGCTCTGGGAATTTCTGCTTCATTCAGCAAGGTGAATAACCGATCATAATCAGCAAAGTCCTCAATTACATGTTTTGCTCCTGCTCGATCCAGGCTCGCCGCTTGTTCTCCATTAGCGACACCGAGAAAAGCAAAATCGAGCCGGCGTGCAGTTCGGACATCCCAAAGACCATCACCAATGCTCACCGTTTTGGCAAAGCCGCTCAGCCGATACTGCTGCAAAGACTGCGATACCGCGGCCTGTAAGATTTCCTCTCTCGATAACCCATCTTCAGCAAAAGCGGCTGGTATTCCATCAATGTCGATCTGCGCAGCTCTCAATTTCAGCAAAGCAGATTCGCGCCAACATCCCGTGGCTATAGCTACAGCCCAATCAGGTTCTCGCTTCAATCTGCTTAGCGCAACCGAAGCACCAGCAATTTCAGTAAAGCTTGATATGTTTGAGTAGTACTGCTCAGTCAGCATATTTACGAAGCAGGACTTGAATTTGTCTAACTCAGGGTCTTCAGGATCACGACCAAATTTCTCTTGAAAGATCTGTAGTGTAATTCCGGAGTCGGTAGTGTGTGGGTAGGTAGCCCAATCCGTGTTTATTCCGGTAATGTCATGGGCTTCAGACAGAGCCTGGACGAAGCATTCATTGTCGACACTGTTCGTGTTCGTTAGCGTACCGTCAATATCGAAAATTGCCAGCTTCAAGTCTTCCTCCATTTCCAATGAGGTTACGAACTACGCGCGATGCTTTTGATAAGTGCTGGGGACCACACTGCTAAAGGTTCACGCGCATGACGGTTGTATTTTGCGGCTGCCTGGTTATAAGTTCGGAGCAACTTTCTTTGGTCACACATGCACTCAATTAGCTTTCGTCGCCCATAAGTTTTTTCAATCGTAAACGCCATCTTCCAGCCGACTGTATACCAGGGACCCTGCTCACCAAAAAATGAAGAAACTGTTTCTTGTATCTGATCTTCCGTCAGCCGATTCGCCAACACGTCCAGGAAAAACTTTTCAACCTTCTTGAGGTCATCGCCGAAGTTTGCCATGTCTCTATCCCAGCGAGCACGCTCCTCTTGATCGCTTACGGCGTGAGGGTGCGTGCCGGGGCCGCCTGCCGCAGCCAACATTGCGAAACCTTCGCCAAAAGCACCAATCAAAGTGATAACGGTCTGCAGGTTGTTCGGCAACCTGGACAGTTTCGCGGCTATTCGCTTAGACGGGCAGGCACTCCCGTAACCGATATGATGCAGCTCATGCGCGAGCGTGTTTTCAAACTTCTCTTTGCTTACGGTCGGATCCAGGTATAGGAAGATGGCCGCGTCGCTTTTCACTTCGAAGACAAAACTATTAGTCCTCGGCTTGATGACCGGATAAATCTTCGCGCTGATTCGGGCTTGCTTCGGCAGATAAGCTAACGCTAAACGCGCCGCGTCGCTAATATCAGCCTGTTTCCATCGCTCGAGCGACTGTTCAAGCGCTTGCTGCTGTTCCGCAAGTTTGTCAGAGAGGACGAAGGTTTTGAAATCCGCATCCTCAAAAGAGCGTTTCATCGAAGTCTCCCGCTTTTTCAACCGAGTGTAGCCCTCACTTTGAAACAGTCGTTGCCAATCATCATCGGTAAGCGGTTGATTTGTTTTCCTCTTCGCGAGAATGGCAAGCACTGCGGCTGCCTCGTCGGTGACGAGGCGCACATTCACCGCGGAGGCCTTGGAAGCTTGCGCTGAGCAAACGGATGCGAACCCAAGAATGGCACACAGGATAAAAAGGCTCGTGAATTTGCGAAGAACAACTGGAAAGTTCATGTTTGTAATCACGCGGAATCCGTCAGGACGTTCCGAAAGTGCGGTTCCTTGAGGAGTGGCCGTGAAAGATTTCGTCTCAATGCGATCTCCGTGAACTCTGTGCCTTCGTGGTGGATGTATTTCGAAGAAATGCCACCACAAAGCCACAGAGCACACTGAGGAAGCACAGAGAAATAAAGCCGTCTTACTAATTCTTGATTAGGCCGCCGAGGCGCCTTCAAAAGTTCCGACTTCAAAACGCGGCAACAGCGAGACTATGGAAACGCCGGCGGACGCTATTGATGTTTACGAATGGCAATGTTCGCGCGTGAGTGCGGTTGGTTAACAAAATAAAGATGCGTTCATGACCAGGATCGATCCAGCAGCTGGTGCCGGTGAAGCCGGAGTGTCCGAAACTGTCGGGCGGCAGATCGGATCCAGCGGCGGAATCTTTTGTCTTCGCTAATTGCCAACCAAAAGAGCGCGACTCTTCTAATCCGGGCGTCATATTTTTATGAAACAATTCGCAGGTTGCGGGTTCAAGTAACTTACTTTGGTTGGTGAGAAACTGTTGCGCAATCGCGAATGTTTCTTTGGCAGTTGAGAAAAGCCCTGCATGTCCGGCGGCGCCGCCCAGGAAATATGCGTTGCCATCGTGGACCTGGCCCCAGATTAATTCGTTTCGCCAATTCTTCTGCTCAACGCTCACCGTGTTGCCGCCATCCCCGCCGCACATCTCACGTTCATAGTTATTGCCAATCTCGCACGCCGCGATTCCCGTTTGCAGCGCCAGCTCAGGATTGAAGAACGTCTGTTTCAGATCTAATGGCTGGAAGATTTCAGATTGTGCGACCTCGACCAAAGGTTTTCCTGCGAGTCGTTCGAGCAGCAGGCCGAGAATGATGAACCCCAGATCGCTGTAAACCACGCGGGTGCCCGGTTGATATTCCAAATCCAAATTGGCAATCGCGGCGAGCGTGCGCTCGCGTTCGCCTTCGGCCAGCAGGTAGAGAGGACGCCAGGCGGGCAGGCCGGAAGTGTGGGTCAGTAGGTGAGCAAACGTGATCGAGCGTTTATCCGTTCGATCAAACTCCGGCAGATAGTGCGAGATGGAAGCGTCGAGCGTGAGTTCTCCCATTTCGACCCGACGCGCGCAGAGCAGCCCGGTGATCAATGGTTTGGTAAGCGACGCGAGATCGTAGATCGTGTCGAGCGTGGCTGCGATGCGTTGAGGCTCGGTGACTGCATCGCCTAGCGCATCCGCAAACAGCTCGCGGCGTTTTTCCCCGATGAGATAAACGGCGGAAGGGAAATCGCCGGCCGCGATGCGCTCGGTAACGAAGTTTGAAATTGCTGGCACTGCAGTTGTCATAAGATTAAAAACTAAGAGCGGGGGCGAGCTTGCATTCCTTTTTGGAGTGCGCTGACCTGTCAGCGCTTTGGTCGGTCGCGACTAGTCGCGACCATTGGTTCATTACATTTCGGGCAAAAAACATGGGCGACAGGTCGCCCAAGACGAAAGCGCT
>DASZDU010000016.1:0-2071 GCA_035941655.1 Pyrinomonadaceae bacterium
TCGAACACAGGTTTATGCCAAACAAAGCTACGCCGGATGAAATCCGTATCAAGGACTTGTACTGGAAGGCCTATGCCGAGGTCTGGTACAAAGCAAAAAATAAGAACGACAACTACATTCACGACGGGAACCTGCACGACGAGATGATGGAAAAGTTTTTCTCGAAGGGATTTCGCGAGTTGCTGCTCAAGTCCGATAACAACCGTAGCGCAATATACGAAAAACATCGGAAAGAAAGCGAAGGCGTTGTGCTTACCGTCGGTCCGAAAGACCAACCCGCAGCTGAGAGCGTGGAGGATTTGCTTCGCAAGGGATTAAAAAAACTTTCTAACAGCATGGAGCCCGAGCCGGTAACTCCAGGACTCTCGCTGCGGGGCTTCTATAAAACGCCGAAGTTTTACGCGAATTTCTGGTCCGAACGCTTCATGCAGGTCGGCTGCTCCGGCGTCAATCGGAATTCTACCTACAGCCTGGAAAGGAAGGGGGGCCAGATCCTTGTCCACATCGAGAACGACGATGACACCGTCACCCTCGCCTTTCGGCCCGATCTGGCGCTGGTTGGCCCCGGACCGTTGTCGATTCACGGATTCGTGCCGGGGGGTTCGACCACCACAACCACACCCGGCGAAGCGCGTCAGGTAACGACGACCACGCAAGTGCAGATGAACCGGACGGACGTTATGTCGGCCGGGCAACAGCAGAATGCAACGCAGACCGGCGCACAAACCTACACCGTTCCGCAAACCACAACCTCAACCGAATACACTCCGCCAACCACGACAACGGCTCCTGCGCCTTTCATTCCAAAAACGGTTCGCTGTATGGCGGGCACAATTACTCCAGAGCCCGCCGCGAAACCATCTAGCGCGCCCAAAGAAGAGTCGACCGGTTTGATCGGGATCGTTGCGGATGCCTTGGGGGGTGAGGCAGTGTTTGTGCCGAACGGGCTCAGAATGGCGGGGACTTACTACGGCCAGGGCGGAGCAAACATCGAATTTCTAGACCACAAGGCGATCGTCGGTTGCCATGTTACGAGGGACGAAAATCTATACACGGTTGCGTTCCGAAATGGCGAGGTGATCGTGAATGTCGAGGGGGCCGGCTCTCCGCTGGCATTCAAGTTAAACCTTGACGGCACGCTGGTAGGAAGCGGCGCGACCATTCCCATCTATGGGCAAAAGTTGGTTGGCAAGAATCAGGAAGGCGATCCTGTTTATGCGGCCAGTTCAGACAGCTGCGCTTATGGAACGCTCACGCCCCATGGAGAAAATTCCGCGACCACGGTCGCCTCTGCGATTAGACGCGATACTAACCCTACGTCCCCGGTTACGAATTCCCGACCTGCGTTGCCGGCCACTCCATCGACAGTCGGGTCACTCGCCATATTGAACGGCTTTGCCGAAAACCCGAACCGTTTCGGCAATGTTTCCCTGATCGTGGTGAAACAGAGTTTCGAAAACATCTTGCGAAATACCGGTTTTGGGAATGCGACGGGACGACAGTCGGCGATCGCGAATTGGAGTGAAATGTGCAAAGCGCAAAGCCCGCGGTGCAAGCAGGGGATAGATGCGATGAAGGATTCTTACCTGCGGATGATCAAGCTCGGCCCCAACGGCAATGTTTCGTTTGCCAATGTTCCAGCGCAGACGATGTGGCTGGTTGCGATCGTGCCCTACGGCAATCAGCATTTTGTCTGGAACCTACGTGTCGATGTTAAGGCAGGAACTAATTCGATCACGTTTGATAAAAGCAACCTTGCAGCCGTTTATTGACGTAAATCCGTAAATCGTTAACTCTGCGTGTTTCAAAGCTGCCCGATAACGACGGCATGCGCCCGACTCGTGAATCGCAGTGCTCTCCTACGTATGAACGATTCTTCCCGCCAACGATGGCTCCGCACGGCGATCCTCGTCGGCTTGCTCTACCCGGCCATTAGTGTTGCATCCTCCGAACTTGCCCTGGTAGCGGCGTCGAGTCAGATGCAATTCTTTTGGCGGTTGTCGGCCTTTGTGATTAGTGGAGTGGTGTTAGCCGCCCACATAGCCTATGAACACTTTCGACTTCGCAACGC
>DASZDU010000017.1:0-3385 GCA_035941655.1 Pyrinomonadaceae bacterium
TTCGCCTATGTCAATGCCTTCAAAGCTCACGTCAATGTCGGGTTCTTTCGCGGCGCCGAGATTGCCGATCCTGAGCGCCTGTTGGAAGGCACAGGCAAGTTCATGCGCCATGTGAAAGTCAGACCTGAACGTGACGTCGATGCCACGGCTCTGATGAAGCTAATCGAAACTGCTTACAACGATATGAAGAGGCGTCTGAAGGCAGAGTAGTTCGTCGGAAACATTCGAGTTCGAGGCGGCGCAAACACATCTGGTGAGTCGTAAGCGCAGATCTGATGAGAAGCAATCGAATCGGGTGAAGACTATCCGCAGGATTATTTCCTTCCTATCGAATTGCTGAAAGCGGCCGAGAAAGCCCTCTTATCCGCCGCCTGAAATCTTCGCAACACAGTCCGCAGCGCCAAAGGCGCGAAATGTAATAGCCTGGGGCAACGCCCCAGGTTATAGCAACCCAAATTTTAATAGCGCTGAAAGCGGGGAATCACACCACGGTGACTGACTGAACATTCGCCTCAGATGCATGCATTGCGCGCTTTCAGCGCTTAAGAACTTTAAGCCGTCAGCGACCTGGGCCGTTGGCCCAGGCTTTCACATTTCGCGCCTTTGGCGCTGAAAACTCAGATGGAACTTCCGGGTTTGAAAGACGACGCATGACAAGTCGTTGGTCCGAGCGAGGATAGCAATTATGCCGAAGATGTTGGTTGGCTAGGTCACTCAACCCGATGGACGACCGACTCTTTAGTGAGGCGGCGGCGACACTTCTCTCAGAACCCGCGACGCCCAAGGGCACATGACATTCCCGGGCAGGAAGGAGCCGCCGACAGCCTCAAGTCCATTCTCCACAGCCTTCAACGTCGTGTCACAAACTTCGACCGTGCCATCGGCGAAAACGATCGAGGCGGGCTCAAGGTGGTAGTGCCAGGCGCGATTGTAGTAAATCCGTTCTTTGATAACCGTACCAATGACGATCTTCGACTTTCCCACCAGGCTTCGCGCCTCAGCGATCCTTGCCGGATCATTCAGCTTGAAGACGACAGTGTCGGGCCCGGATGAGTCGCCAAACTCGAAGAAAGCTTCAGTCAGGGCGTCGCTCTGCGTGAAGCGTTCCCGATATTCGGTCGAGCTGATAAAAGCCTTCACCATCTCGGCCTCAATGTAGTTGCCGCCGAACTGGTCCAACTTAGTCAGCCAGAACTCGAACCCAGCGAAATCCGGCTTGCGCCGAAGGTAGCCGAAGTATTGCGTCATCACGAAGGCGCGCCGAAACTCTCGCTGCACAAACGCCGGATAGTCCGCAACTTTGCGCAACACGGTAGCGCGCGTTTCCGTCCCTGTCGTTAACCCGTCGATCAAGGCGCGCCGCTCGTCAGCTGTCGGCGTAATTCCGATTTTCTGAAATAGACCATCAACATATCGTTCGTCCGTGAGCGGGAATGCGGGGTTTTGGATCTGCGATTCCAGCACGACACGATGGCGAGCATACCAATCCTCGATGAACGCGCTCTTATTAGCTTCCAGGCGCTCTTCCCAGCCAGGCGCACCGACCACTACGCCACGTCCGACCTCCTGTAGATCGCGCATAAATTCGCGCCAGATTGGCGAGAGCCCCGCAAAATAAAAGAGGTAAAGCCGACGCACAAAGAACCCTGTCTCCTGGAACTCGATGGACAGGAAAAACGCCGCGCTGACGTTGATGCGCTTTACTTCGCGACACTGCGCGTCCATGCCGCATGACTCAATCTCGTTTGTCCAGAAGTCCCAGCCGGCCTGGTCCGGCTCGCGCACCAGAAAGTCGTTATACTGCTGGCGGACGAAAAAGCGCGTATCGTCAATGGGATTTACTGAAGGCGGTGTGCTGTCGTTATCGGTGATGTTGACAACCGCAGCATCGGGTGCAGACACGGTTGCGCCGCCAGACGGGTTGAACAACATGAGGTCAATCGTCTCGCTGTTTTCCGGTGTGAAGTTGTCAGTGATAAGCACAGTGAACGTCTTCGTCGTCTCGCCGGGCGCAAAGCGTAGTGTTCCGAGCGCCGGGATGAAATCCGTGCGCTCCGAGGCGGTCCCGTTGCTGGTCGCGTAATCAACTGTAACTGCACCCGCGATGTCGCCGGTGCGCGTCACGGCAACCTGAACGGACCGCGCTCCTTCCTCTACGGTGTAGGATGAGGCACCAAAACTAATGCTGGAAGCTGCCTGCGCAGCTGTAGAAGCGCCACTAGTTCTAAAGAGAGCTATGACGGACGCAAGCAGAAAACAGAGACTGATCGCGAACTTCATAAACAGCGCAAGGCTCGAAATAATGATGACGAGTTGTTAGACGTTTTGTGAATCGAAGGCATATTTTAACTGCGATCTACTCCGTACCCCAAGGTGCGGAACGATTGAGTACTAATGCATCTATGAAGCAGGTGACGGTGTCAACGAAAAAGTGGCGCAATTCGCTTTAAGCGCCAAAGGCACCTCTGGTAATGGCAATCTAGCGGGCTTAAGAACAACCATCGAAAAAAGAATACTTGGTGTCCGTCTCAGAGTCGGCGCCAGAACATGCTGCGCTCAATCATCTATTCGAGCAGAATGCCCATGAGGCGTAATCCACACTCAGAGCAGCAGCTCTTAACTGGGCTGCTGCTCTGAGGCTGGTCGCTCAATCAGTTTGTCAGGCATTGAAGGCCTATGCATCAGTCGAGCCGACCGAACTGCGACACCACGACGGAGAAACTCAGCGTAGTCAATCTCATCCCGCAGCAAGATGTAACTGTGGATGAGAACGTGGCGCGCCACCGCCACTTTAGCTTTGGCGCGTTCGCGCCGATGAAGTAAACGGTGATAGAGCTTTTTCAAATGCTCATCCCGGGTAACAGCTTTGTGGCCGGCTTCGACCAGCAAGAACCGCAACAGGCGGGAACCGGCTTTACTGATACCGCCGAAACGTTGTCTTTCACCGCTGGAATATTCGCGCGGCTCCAGTCCGACGTAAGCTGTAACTTTCCGGCTGTTGGCAAAGCGACTTACCGGACACAGCGTGTGCACCAACGCCAGTCCGGTTAGCAAACCCACCCCCGGATGGGTGCGGACTAGCTGCACCCGCGGGTCTGTGGCAGCCACCGGTTCCAACTCTTGCTCGACCCGCTCAATACGAAGGTTGAGTTCATTGAGCAAAGCTAACCACTCCTGCCGCTGCTGCTGGAAGGCTGGAGTAAGTAAGAGTTGGGAGAGCCGTTCCTGGCCTTTGCTGCTTCGCAGTTTGGCTTTAAGCGAAATCCCCGCACTGAGTGCGATAGCCTGCAAAGAGTTGTAGAGCCGGGTCCGCATTTGGACCAGGCGATGACGGTAACGCAACTGCCGCAGCACCTCCAGACTTTCCGGCGTTAGCCGGTGGATG
>DASZDU010000018.1:0-22280 GCA_035941655.1 Pyrinomonadaceae bacterium
CACTGTCGACATTCACGAGCCCGGCACCTATCGCGCGATTTTAGGCGTAGTCAACGCGCGCGCGATGCTCGAATCCGGCTTTACTACCATTCGCGACGTCGGCAACAACGGGAATTACGCGGATACGTCTTTGCGCAGAGCGATCGAAGAAGGTCTAGTGCCGGGGCCGACGATGATAAATGCCGGCCGCATCATCGCGCCCTTCGGTGGTCAGTATCATCTGCAACCGGAGCGACGCGAGCTGGGTGCACCGGAATATCTTTTTGCGGATACGCGAGATGAGATGCGGAAAGCGATTCGGGAAAACATTCACTTCGGAGCGAAGGTCATCAAGATTGTGGTGGACGACCAGCAGTACATCTATTCCGTCGATGACATCAAGTTCATCGTCGCTGACGCGGCAGCCGCGGGCGTGAAGGTCGCGGCGCATTGCCTGACGGAGCAGGGTGCGCGTAATGCGGCCGAAGGTGGCGTGGCCTCCATCGAACACGGTTTTCACATGTCAGATGAAGCATTGCAGATTGCCAAACGAAACAACGTGGTGCTGGTGGGAACAGATTTCACGGAACAGGCAGCCGAGTATTTAGGATTGCCGCCCCCGATTGCAAAGGAGTTTCATGCGATCTTTATTGATCGACTAAAACGCGCTCACAAGATCGGCGTCACAATGGCTTACGGCACGGATACATTTTTTGCTGTTGAAGGACAAACTCGCGGCACTCTGGCGATTTCCTTCATCGATAGCTTCATCGAAGCCGGTGTGCCGGCGAAAGACACTCTCCGCATCATGACCACAAACGCCGCGCGTCTGCTGGGTGTCGACAAACAACGCGGTGCGATCAAGGTAGGCCAGGCCGCAGACATCATCGCCACACCAGAGAACCCACTCGATAACCTGCTCACGCTCAAGCAAGTGTCGTTCGTGATGAAGAACGGAAGAGTGTTCAAGAGCGCTGGCCAGTGAGCAGTGAGCAGTGAGCAGTGGGCAGTGGGCGGTAAGCAGTGAGCGGTAGCAGTGAGCGGTAAGCAGTGGCCAAGCGGAGAGCGTGCGCATCATGCCCCTGCCCACTGCCCAGTGCTCACTGCCCACCGCTCACTGCTCTCCTGGAGATGAATTATGAATAGAACAGCTCTGACTGCTGCAGCATTGGCGACAGCCTTAGTATGTGTCGGCAGTTCACTGGCACAGTCGCCGGTTTTTGCTAACCCAACCGGTACCGGGAGAGGTACACATTTCATAACTCCTGAAGACGTCCTTTCTATTCGAGAGGTGAGAGAACTTCAGATCTCTCCCGACGGCAAACAGGTTGCCTTTAAGGTCACGGAGCCTGCCGATCCTAAACAGCCTCGGGAGCCACGCACTTCAAACATCTGGATGGTATCCACAGACGGGAAGGAGTCTCCGCATCCTCTGATACCCGGCCTTAAGAAAGCTAGTAGTCCGCGCTGGTCACCGGATGGCCGTTGGTTGGCGTTTCTTTCGGACCGCGGAGAATCGGGGATTGATCCGGATGTGACCATGCAAATCTATTTGCTGCGCAGCGATGGTGGGAAAGCTGAACGTCTCACTTCCGTTCCAGGTGGGGTAGAGGACTTCGCCTGGTCACCGGACAGCAAGATGATCGCCTTCGTCGCACGTGATCAGCCAACCGCAAGCGAGCAAGAGAGACAATCTGCTGGGGACGATGCCACCGAAGTTGACCGTAACTTCAAATACTCGCGGCTGTGGGTCGCAAACCTTTCCGACCGCAAAGCTGTACAGATTACAAAACAGGATTTTGAAATCAATGAACTCGCGTGGTCTCCGAAAGGAGACGAAATCGCCCTCGTTGTCGCTCGGAGTCAAAAGCCTGAAGACTCACTTCTGCTCTCGCTGGTGGTGGTAAATCGATCAACCGGTGAAGTTGCGCGAACTCTCACCACCAATGTCTCATCGATTTCAGGATTGCTTAGATGGTCCCCAGACGGTCTCTCGATCGTATTCCTTGAAGGCCCGCCAACGAAAGACTTTTCTTCATGGGTCTCGGTCGTTGCGAGTGGTGGTGGTCCTGTGCGACCGCTGATGAAAGAATATTCCGGGACCGTTATTGCCCTGGGCTGGACGCCTGATTCCAGGCATCTCCTGGCCCAAAGCATCGAAGGCACACGCCAGGCTCTGTTGACAATCAATATCACTACCGGAGCAGTGCGCAAACTGGCTGATGTCATCCAGACTATTTGGGAGTACAGTTTTAGCACTAACGGACAGACGATAGTGTATAACGCGCAAACCCCTGAATCACCGAGCGATATTTGGGTGTGGACCAAAGATGCTCAGCCACGGAAAATTACCGACTTCAATCCTCAAACAAAGTCCTGGCGGTTGGGAAAAGTGCGCGAAGTAAAATGGAAAAACTCTAAGGACGGCCTGATCCGTCGAGGGGTACTAATTACTCCGCCAGACTACAAAGCAGGCAGTCTCTATCCCACAGTTGTTAATACGCATCCCGGCGACACAGCCTGGTGGGCGGGCTTGCATGCAAAATGGTGGGCCTGGGGCCAGCTTTTGGCGTCAAATGGCTATGTGGTCTTCCTTCCAAACACTCGAGGTGTAGATGGTGAAGGCTGGCGACTGCATGCAGAGTTAGCGTATTGGGGAAGAAGGTCGTTCCAGGATTTGATGGACGGCGTGGATTATCTGGTTGAGCAAAAAATCGCCGATCCCAATCGGCTCGGCATTGGCGGCTGGAGCAATGGCGGCTTCATGACTGAATATGCAATCACTCGCACCACGAGGTTTAAGGCTGCGGTTGCGCAGGCCGGACACTCAGACATGTTCAGTTTGTACGGCACGTCGTACCTCCACGCTGCCATGCGGGTCTTTAATCCCGCGAGCCCGTATTTCAACCGCAAGTCGTATGACGACGATTCACCAATTACACTTATTCGAAACTGCCGCACGCCTACCCTCTTGTTACATGGAGTCAACGATAGGGGTGTACCGGTGAGCCAAGCTTATGAATTCTACACCGGTCTGAAAGACGTGGGAGTGGAAACGGAGCTGGTGGTTTATCCGCGCGAGGGACACAGCATTCAGGAATATGGGCATCAACTCGACGTCCAGAAGCGCGTCGTGGCCTGGTTCAATAAACACCTGAAACCGTAGAGTGGATGGGTGCTGCGTAGAACGTGAAGTTTGCCTGGTGACGCATTAAGCATCGCATTGATTGCTCATTTTCGATAGTTGAACATTTCGTCGCAGAGCGACGGTTGAGTTTAGCCCAGCGTTTTAACGCTGGGGATTTCGCGCCAACCATACCTATTCATCGCGTCAGCGACGTTTGAACACCTCAAACGTCGCTGACGCGACGAAATGCAATATCAATTCTCGGTCCCGGCCCTGAAAGGCCGGGCTAAACTCGGGCCGACGCTACGCGTCGAGAACTGGTGGCAGCTTTGCTTACGCGACGTGAGAAAAAAATTAGACGAATGACTGCGGCAGGTTTCCCTTCCCGCAGTCATTCGTCCCGAGTCAGGCATCCGGCGCAGTGCCCATCGGCGGAGTCCAAATTCCCGATGAGAACTAAATGGCCTGACTTTAACTGAACCGTACTTCGCGACGGCGCCTATCGTTTCGGTATGCGATAGGCGGAAAACAATCCTACGCCTGTTGCCTGGCGAATGATCGTCGCTTTCTTGTCGGCGCCGCGGCCTTGAATCACTCCATCGCCGTTTAAGTCAACGCCCTGTTTGCATTCGTCAGTTATGCAGCCGTCCGCGAACGCCGCCAGCACGCGGCCTTGTCTGTCCACCGTCAGGTCGTTGAAGTCCAGCAGGTTTCGACTGCCGCCGCAGGTTGTTCCCTTGGTGCATACCGGTCCTCGCTGCACTGGATCGCTTGCGGTGGCGTTAACTGTGTACCAAGTCTTCCCGCCGTCGTAGGTAGTCGAGATAAAGCCGTACCAGACGTCGTTGAAGGCGTTTGGATCGTCGCTGTACGCTCCATCACCAGCTCCTACTGTGCCCAGGAAAAAGACGGCCGCGCGGTCGCCATCCCCGGCGACGGCCGCGGGAAAGACACTGTTTCTGATTCCGAACGGCGCACCGAGATCCTGAACGTTGCTCCAGGTGCGACCCTTATCCTTCGAAATTGCCACGCGCTGGTGACCATCACTACCGTCGGCATATGCGAAATAGACTGTCCCGTCGGCGCCGATACCTACCGAAGGATCGGTTTTGCCGCCAGTACTGACTGGCAATCTTCTGGTCTCCCAGGTGATGCCGTTATCCTCAGAGACGATCACAGCTTGATCTGTGTCCTTCGAAGCAATCACACCCGTCACCGCTTTGCAGTTCTTGTTTGGCACGTAGATGGTGCCATCGGGAGCGACCTTAATGTGGCCGTGCAGTCCGCCGCATTGCGTCATGTCATACATCGGAACCGATGGGCCAAAGGTAAAGCCCCCGTCGTCGCTGCGCGCAAACTCCGCCGCGGCGACGTCCTGCGAAGCGTAATACACGGCGTTGGGATACATGCGGATACCGCCCTTACTGTCGGGACCAGGCCGCGGCAACGCATTGCCTTTGTAAGTCCCGTCCGCGTTCTTTGCGTAAGGACCGATGCCTAGCGTCTGGTGATCGACGCCGGAATTGATTCCGGACCCGTGGCTCTGCATCCACGTTTCTCCGTCATCGTCAGTAAACGCCATTGAGCTATTCTTGGCGCCGAGTAGTTGTGAGACGTAAGTCCGCCCGTTGACCGGATCGGTAACCAGGATGGGATCGAGTGTCACTTCACTGGTAGTCGCAAAGCTCTTGTCTACCCAGGTCGCCGTTGCGGGTAAGGTGGCGTCGTTAAAGGCAACGCGCAACGTATACCACTTTGCTATGAAGAACACATTTCCGGTATTCCAGTTGACGCCGATGGTCGGCTCGCCGCCGTTGTCTCCTTTGGTGCCGAGTGATGAAGGCGCGGCGTAGTTAGCGAAAGTTGGAATCTTTGCCTTGCCGTTTGCGGCATCGAAGGCCGATGGGGGTTTCACTTCGACGGTCGCCGTACCTTCATACTGATCAAGCAACGTGGCCGCGAAGTAAATGACGTGAACTGAGAACTCGCCCGTGCCCCACACGTTCGGATCGATATCTACCATCTCCCAGGCGCGAGGGCTATCAACTGGATTATCCGAAGACGCCACAATCGGTCCGTTGTTGTCGCCCTTATGCACGACGAGCGCGTAATCATGCGCCACCGTTTGCCAGGTGATCTCAACGTGGGCCTGCTTGCCAACCCAGTCTCCCGGTACACCGCCAATAGTTAGTTTGTAAGTGTCGCAGTTTTGGCCGTCGGTGCAGTCGGCCTCGGAGTTCGGCGATACGCCGCCGAGAGCCGTACCCTTCCAGACCAGGGCTGAAGTAGCCGTCACATTGATCGTCCCGCCGCCGGGGTCGGCTGCGAGCGCAGTTGGTGTGCGCGTAAAAAGTGCTAACGCTGTAAAGGTGGAAATCGCCAGAACCAACAAACCTGTGAAAACCAGTGTTCGCTTCGTCCGCCTGTTTTGTAACTCAAATCTTTTCAACATCTCCAGACTCCTTCTCGATCAATCTTTCTAGTTTGTCGCGGTCCTGCGCCGACAGTCCGCGGCAATTCAGTGTCTGGAGATTACCGGCGCGTACTTGAGAAAAACTTGAGTTCGGGGCTAAAAAAGGAGGAGTTGGTTACAAGGCGTTTGCGATTATGTTGCGTTCTCTATGTTTCACTGGTCACTACCCACGGCTGTTACGCAAATACTTAGTCGCGATTCATTGCTGATCGCTTCGGATTTTTTACGATTCGCGATTTACGATTCAGCAGTGTTCCGTTAGATTCTTATCACGAGTATGTTCAAACATTTTAGGAATGTGGATTTCTTATGACGGCACTCATATTCGATCTCGACGGCACACTCGTCGATACCGTTTATGCACACGTCTTCTCCTGGCAGCGGGCCCTGGCCGAAGCAGGTATGGCTGTCGATGGTTGGCGCATTCATCGCCGCATCGGAATGAGTGGCGGGCTCTTCACCCGAGCGGTGGCCCGCGAACTGGGACGCGAGATTTCAACCGCCGAGGCTGAGGCGCTGCAACATCGACACGGGGAATTGTTTCAAGAATTCCTGCCTGAGCGACGGGTGTTGCCAGGAGCTGTGGAGTTACTGCGTTTTCTTCGCGCGAAAGGCATCGCACACGGCATTGCAACGTCTGGCCGACGACCAGAAATCGATGCGTCGCTGGAGGCGCTTGGTGTGGGATCTGAAACCTTGGTAGTCGAGCGCGGCGACGTCGAGCGCGCGAAGCCCGCTCCTGACCTGTTTCTTAACTGTCAACAACGGCTGGGTGTAACGGTTGATGAATGCTTTGTTGTGGGTGACGCGGTTTGGGATCTGCTGGCCGCGCGCCGAGCGCGAATGCTTTCGATTGGTCTGTTGAGTGGTGGTTATGGCGAAGACGAGCTGACGCGCGCCGGCGCGTTTCGTGTCTATAGTGATCCGACTGAGCTGCATGCTTCCCTGGACGAATTGGGAATATCGCCGTAGGCGGAGGAGTGAATGAAAGCTCATCGCTTCCCGGAAAAAATTGTGGCCGCGGTTCGCGACGCGAAGATTATTGGGATTCGCGCGGGGACGAAGCCGCACCGGATTATCGGCATCTGGACCGTAGTGGTGGAGAATCGTGTGTTCGTGCGGTCGTGGGGTTTGAAGGAGCGCGGCTGGTACAGCACATTTTTAGAGGACCCCGTTGGCGTGATTCTTGTAGATGGCCGTGAGATTCCGGTGAGCGCTGTTTTTACCAGAAGCGAGCGATTAAAGACGTTGGTTGATAAGGCGTACGCTGAGAAGTTTAATACGCCGGGGTCGCGGCATTTTGTCCAAGGCTTCGTGCGCAGCAAGAAGCGGCGCGATACGACGACGGAACTGGTAATGCGGAAGAAGGGAAAAGGGGAACGGGTAAAGGGGAATAAAGTTTCAAGTTCCAAGTCTCAAGTTTCAGGTTCTCGTTCCAGGTAACAAGTCTTAGGTTTCAAGTAGCAGAGCGATGTCAATAACCTTCGAGCTCCGAACCTGGAACCTGGAACTTAAAACTTGAAACTCGCTTTATTCCGCCATCTCGTCGTTGATGGATTTCAACGCGCTCTCGAGCATAGTGCGGTGGGCGGGGTTTGTGGCCGCGGCAAGTTGAGTCATGATCCGCGAGCGAGAGAGTCGCAGGGATTCAAACTTGGCGCTGCGGGCGCGCTCCTCAACTGACGAGGTCCCGCGGTTTGCGCGCGCATCTGCCGCCGCCTGTTGTCGTTCAAAGACCTCTTCCATCTTCCCGGCCAAATCATCGCCATCCCACGCCATGAGATCACCTCCTCCAAAATTTCTTGTGCTCCATCCTAACACCGATTGGCGCGCGACACACTGTTTGAGGACAGGATTACTTAACATCAAAGTTCGCCAAATCACACCCACTTGCGCTTTGCGTTCCCTGCTGAGACGATTGCGCGAATGAAATCTTTATGAGCACTCCCCCGGAAGAACAAAAGAAGAAACGCATCTCTCCCGCCGCCGCATGGCGCGACGCGCGCGAGTTGATCTGGGCGCATCGCTACCGACTCGCGCTTGGCATGTTCGTGATGATCGTCAACCGCCTCGCCGGTCTGGTGCTGCCCGCCAGTTCAAAATACGTAATCGATGAAGTGGTCATAAATCATCGCAGCCAACTGCTGACGCCGCTGGCGCTCGCAGCCGGGGCAGCAACGCTCGTACAAGCGCTGAGCTCCTTCACACTCTCGCAGGTGCTCGGCGTGGCCGCACAACGGGCCATCACCGACATGCGCAAGAGCGTGCAGGAACACGTTGCGCGTTTGCCCATTCGCTACTTCGACTCCACGCAAACCGGCGTGCTCATCTCGCGTATCATGACCGATGCTGAGGGCATACGTAATCTTGTCGGCACCGGCCTGGTGCAACTGGTTGGTAGTTTGGTGACCGCCGCAATCGGCCTGGTCGTCCTCTTCTATTTGAACTGGCGCTTGACGGCGGTGACGCTGCTGGCGCTGGCGGCGTTTGGCGGCGTGATGGCATTCGCCTTCAACAAACTGCGGCCGCTGTTTCGTGAACGAGGCAAGATCAACGCAGAAGTCACCGGCCGCTTGACTGAATCACTCGGCGGCATTCGCATCGTAAAAGCCTACGCGGCTGAAAAGCGCGAAGAACTGGTCTTCGCGCGTGGAGCGCATCGCCTCTTTCGCAACGTGGCGCGATCGATGACGGCCGTCTCGGGAGTCATGGCGTTCTCCACCATGATCGTCGGCATCATCGGCGTTATCTTGATTTGGGTGGGTGGTCACGATCTGCTCGCCGGCCGCATGACGCTCGGCGACTTTGTTATGTACATGATTTTTACCGGGCTGGTAGCAATGCCGCTGGTCGAAATCGCAAATATAGGCACGCAGATTACCGAAGCGTTTGCCGGACTCGATCGCATACGCGACATCAAGCGAATGGCGACCGAAGACGCTGACGATGGAAATCGTCAATCATGTCCAACGATTGTGGGTGACGTTCAGTTTGACGATGTCAGTTTCGAGTATACCGACGACACGCCGGTTCTGAAGCGCGTCTCCTTTCGCGCGCCGGCGGGATCGACAACGGCTCTGGTCGGCTCAAGCGGTTCCGGCAAGTCGACACTGATTAGTTTGGTGATGGCCTTCAATCGACCGATCGCGGGACAGGTGTCTGTTGACGGCCGCGATTTGGAATCGATGCGACTGCGGGATTATCGCAATCAACTCGGCGTAGTTTTGCAGGACAACTTTCTATTCGACGGCACGATTGCGGACAACATCGCCTTCTCGTATCCGCACGCTACTCGTGAAGAAATCATTGCGGCCAGCCGCGTTGCGCATTGCGAAGAGTTTATCAACGGTTTTGCCGACGGCTATGACACAATCGTCGGCGAACGGGGCGTGAAGCTGTCCGGCGGCCAGCGGCAGCGCGTGGCGATCGCCCGCGCAATTTTAGCTGAGCCAAAGATTTTGATCCTCGACGAAGCGACATCGAGTCTGGATAGCGAGAGCGAAGCGATGATCCAGGACGGATTGCAATCGTTACGGCGCGGCCGCACCACGTTTGTGATTGCGCATCGTCTTTCAACTATTCGCAGCGCTGATCAGATTCTGGTGTTGGAAGCGGGGGAAATTGTAGAACGCGGTACGCATGAAGAACTGCTCGGGAACGGTGGTCGTTACAAGCAGCTTTACGATAAACAATACAACTTCGAACGCAATCAATTTATCAATCCCGGCGAAGACTTCACGCCGGACCTGCCCAAAGCCAGTAAGGCCGCGATGGTATCAGACGCCCTGCCGACAAATTTATGAACCGGAGCGGGGGCAAGCCCGCCTTCCCAACCCTGAGACTGCGATACTTGCGCTGTCACTTGGCATCGAAAGTCTTTCAGTCAAAGAATCCGCGCAAGTATGGTCAGCTCGAGGTCGGAACGCGGGCTTGCCCCCGCTCATCCAATAAAAACTCAAACCTGTAGTTGAAATACAGTAGCAAATAAGAATAAACACGCGAACGCTACTCCAAATCGTGCAGGCACCTACTTGCTGGTTCGCACATGGTCTACTTCGTCTCATCGCACCAGCATACGCTCCTCACAACAGCTCCTAAACACTAAAAAAATTGGATTCCTGGCGTGAGATAAAGGCGAGCTAGTGCTGGCACGGTCATTGCCAATGTACTTCCGGTCGCCGCGCAAACCCTGTCAGGTTTCGACAGCGAAGCGTGTCTTAGAATCTCTGTGCGACACAGAGGAGAGATTGCAGGTGAAAGATGCTGAGTTTGAGAATCACAAAATTAAGAATGCGGAAGATGAAACTGCGAATGCTGAAGCAGCGGAGGCTGGGAATGAGAAGGGTTATTAACAATCGGATCTCAAAGGCGGTTGGAAGCGCGTTAATGCTACTGGCGCTTGCCGTATCAACAGTCGTTCCCACCTTTAGTCAAACGAGACGCAGTCCGAGCTTGCGACGTCGAGCACCGGCCCGCCGTGTCGTGAGACCGGTGGTACCGGCAGTGGTGTATTACAACGTTGGCGCAGGCGAAGTAATTCGTGTTCGTCTGAATCAAACTATAACTTCAGAAACGGCGCGTGTTGGCGATCAGTTTACGACCACGGTTGTTGAGCCTGTGTATGTTACCGGCGTGGAAGTGATTCCGGCCGGCAGCGTGATTACCGGGCGCGTTAGCAGCGTTAATCGCGCCTCGCGGAAGAGTAAACCAGGTACCATTGGCGTTCATTTCATTTCATTGCGCCTACCGGCAGGAATCGCGAGAGCCATCAACGGAGATTTGAGCGACGAGACGTCGGAAAATATGAACGCCGATAACGAGGGTGAGGTTTCGGGGCGCTCGGCCGTCAAGCGAAACGTAGTTTTCATCGGCGGCGGCGCCGCAACCGGGGCCTTGATTGGCGCGATTGCCGGCGGCGGCAAAGGCGCAGGAATCGGAGCGCTGGTGGGCGGTGGGCTCGGCGCAGCGGGCGCGGTCTTCTCGAAAGGACACGAGGCTGTGGTCAAGTCAGGAACTCAGTTTGGTGTGGTACTAAATCAGAATATTTCACTACCTGCGGGTGGTGTTCGTTAGCGCTGTTTGTCGGCCTATAGAGAATCGGTAGCCTCGCGGCCGCCGATGCGATGGGAGCCCGCAAGCGAAGGGGAGAGCGCGGGCGGGCTTCCACAAAATAGTTGGACAGGAATCCCTGCCTATCCAATGCAAGCTGCCGTATCGGGCGAAAGAGAAGGCATTTTCCATTTACCATTTCTCATTTGTCATTTCTCATTGAAACCAAGAGCCAGGAGTAAGACCGTCCGCAAATGACTAATGAGAAATTTCAAATGAGACAAATGAGAAATGGAAAATCTAATTTTTGTTTCGCACGACGCATTAGCTAATCGACAATGACAGACAGGAATGTCTGTCCTACTTCGCCGCCGCGTTGCGGCTTTTCGAGTCTGTGATTCGCGTGTAATCAGGATGCAGGTAGACCAGTCGGCCACCAACGATGGTCGCGACTGCGGCGCCGGTCATTGACCTTCCATGAAAAGGTGTGTTGCGGCTTTTCGATTTCGAGCGGGCGACGTCGAACGTCCAGGCGCAGGCGGGATCCAATATGGTCACGTCGGCGTGCGCATTCTCACTTAAGCTTCCGCGGTCCTTTAAACCAAAGATGCGGGCTGGATTGGTTGAGCATAAAGAAACCAAACGTTCAAGGTCAATGACGCCTTGATTCACCAGATCGAAAGCCAGTCCAACTGCGGTTTCCAATCCCGTGATGCCAAACGGCGCTTCATCAAACTCGAGCGCCTTTTCATCCGAGTGATGTGGCGCATGGTCGGTGGCAATCGCGTCGATAGTGCCGTCTCTCAAACCTTCCAACAAAGCAGCTACGTGATTCGCACTTCGTAACGGCGGACTCATCTTAGTGTTTGTGTCGTATTCCGCCAGCGCCTCGTCACTCAACGTCCAATGATGGGGCGCGACTTCACAGGTAACCGCGAGTCCCATTTCTTTGGCGCGGCGAACAGCATCGAGCGCGCCGCTCGTGGAAACGTGCGCAATGTGAACGGAGGCGCCGGTAAGTTTAGACAACACGCAATCTCGTATGACGTGAACGTCTTCCGCGGCGGCAGGCATACCGCGCAGTCCTAAGATGAGTGACCAGCGACCTTCGTGCATCACGCCTCCGGCCGCTAACGAAGGGTCCTGACAATGGTCAACGACCGTGAGATCGAATCCGCGCGCATACTCCATCGCGCGTCGCATGATGCCCGCTGTCGGCACAGGATGGCCGTCATCCGAAACGGCGACGATGCCGGCGGTTTTCATTTCGCCCATCTCGGAAAGCTCTTTACCTTCGCACCCTTTCGTAAGCGAACCGATCGGGAAGACATTGGCGAGCTGCGCACGCTGAGCCTGTTCAATGACGAAGCGAGTGACGGCCGCGCTGTCGTTTACCGGATCGGTATTTGGCATGGCGCAGACGCTGGTCCAACCGCCAGTCACCGCCGCGGCCGCTCCGGTCGCAATCGTCTCCTTATATTCAGCGCCAGGCTCGCGTAAATGCGTGTGCAGATCAATGAAACCTGGAGCCACGATGAGACCGGTCGCGTCGAACACTTCGACGTTAGTGGGCTTTTCCTGTCCGCGTTCCAGCACGCCCACAACACGTTCATTTTCAATCAGCAGATCTCGACCGGTGTTAATTCCCTGCACCGGATCCACCACATAACCGTTAGCAATTAAAAGTTTCATCTCTGGACGTAACGCAAACTGTTAGTTTGCGTGTTGTGGCGTCAGCTTGCTTGCCAACTGTACATGGCGTGTTTAACGCGCAGGTCACGGTTTGTGCGACAACGCAAACTAACAGTTTGCTTTACGGCAAACTTAGCCGCGTTATGCTAGTGTCCCTTCTCTTCCAGTTCCGCGTGGCCGCCGCCCGCCAACAAATAGAGCACAGCCATCCTCACCGCCACGCCGTTAGTTACCTGATCCAGAATTAGCGAACGGCCGCCGTCAGCGATTTCCGACGCGATCTCAATGCCGCGATTGATTGGACCAGGATGCATCACCATCGCATCCGGCGCGGCGCGTTCAAGATGCCTGGCTTTGAGACCGAAGTGAACGGCGTACTCGCGCATCGATGGAAAAAAGGCGGCGTCCTGCCGCTCTCGCTGAATGCGCAGGATCATGACGACGTCCGCTCCCTCGATGGCTTCCTCAAGCGTTTTTTCAACTCGCAGCCCGTCATCGACCAATTCGCCGAATTCGGACGGCACAAGCGTTCCCGGACCCGAGACGCTGACATTCGCGCCAAGCTTCGTCAATAGATGAATATTTGATCGTGCCACCCGCGAATGAAGCACATCACCGATAATGGCTACCTTTAGTCCTGCTATCTGCGACTTATGTTCGCGAATAGTAAGCGCGTCAAGCAGCGCTTGGGTGGGATGCTCGTGCGAGCCATCGCCGGCGTTGACGATTGGCGCGTTGCCCATTCGGGCCAGATGCTGTGGCGCGCCAGCCATCGAATGACGCACCACGATGCAATCAGGCGCCATCGCCTCGAGGTTTCGCGCCGTGTCGAGGAGGGTCTCGCCTTTGTTTACGCTGGAAGTGGACACGCTGATGTTAATGGCGTCAGCGGAGAGCCGTTTGGCTGCGATCTCAAACGAAGTGCGAGTGCGAGTGGACGATTCGAAGAAAAGATTGATAACTGTGCGGCCACGGAGGGCCGGCACCTTTTTTATCTCGCGACGCGAGATGTCGCGGAAGTTCTCGGCGGTGTCGAGCAAGTGCGTGATCTCGCCCGCATCGAGTTCGCGGATACCAAGCAGATGTTTACGATTGAAAGTCATCTTAGAGGGCAAATAGCAAATAGCAGACAGCAAACAGCAAACAGCCGGAAGTCATTCGTGACCCTGGCGCCGCGGATTTCAGCCGATCAAGTGGTATAGTTGTCATGCTGTTTGCTGTTTGCTATTTACTATTTGCTGTTCGCTTTAGCTCGCGTTGCGCGCGCATGAAAAAGCGGCCATCGCTGGCCGCTGTGTTAAGCCGCTTCTTCCGGCGGTCGTTCGACAATAACAACTCCTTCTTCCTCGTCGAATTCCTGCAGCATCACCTTGATGATCTCGCTTTTTTTCGTCGGCACCAGTTTGCCAATGTAGTCCGCCTGAATCGGAAGCTCGCGATGTTCTTTGCCGCGATCAATTAAGACGGCAAGTTGAACTCGTTTCGGCCGGCCAAAGTCAATCAACTGATCCAACGCCGCGCGAATTGTACGGCCAGTGTAGAGCACGTCGTCAATGAGTACGATATTTCTGTTCTCGATATCACCAGGAAGGTCTGTGCGGTTAACAATCGGCTTTGCTCCGACTGTTGAAAGATCGTCGCGATACAAAGTGATGTCAAGAATCCCAACTGGTGGACGATCGCCTTCAAGGTCCGCGATCTTCTCAGCCATCCGTTCGGCAAGTGGCACGCCCCGCCGGCGTATTCCTACCAGATACAAATCACCAGCGCCGTGGTTCTCTTCGACGATTTCGGAGGCCAGGCGGGCAAGCGCGCGATTGATTCGCGGGCTGTCCATGATCCGTGCCTTCTCGATGAAATCCATTTCGCCGGATACTAACAAGAAGACGTGAAGGGTGACAAGTAAGCAGTGAAAAGTGAAAAGTTAAAGGTTATGTGTAGCGACACTCTAAATTTGACGAATCACAACCCGCCCGGTGGAGTAGTACAGTCCAAGAATATACAATGATTTTCGGTTTCACTGTTCACTGTTCACTTTTCATTGTTTTCGATGCTCTATCGTTCATTGCTTCGACCTCTACTGTTTAGTGTGCCCCCCGAGACGGCCCACGAATTGGCACTTAATTCCCTTTCCTTCTCTGCAAAACTTACAAGAACACTTCTAGGCAATCGCTTCCATCGCAGCCCGTTTGGACAACTGAAACGTTTTGGTTTGAGCTTCTCAAATCCTGTCGGTCTCGCGGCTGGATTTGACAAGAACGGAATCGCACTCGAATCGCTCGCGGCGCTGGGGTTTGGTTTTATTGAAGCGGGCACGGTCACTTACCATCCACAAGCCGGCAACGAACGCCCAAGGCTCTTTCGACTGCCGTTGGATCGCGCACTAATCAATCGCGCCGGCTTCAACAACGAAGGCGCGCAGGCATTTGTCGAGCGAGTTAAGCGGACTAAACTGGATTGCGTTCTGGGCGTCAGCATCGGCAAGAGCAAGATGGTCGCTCTGGAAAACGCTGTCGATGATTACCTGAAAAGTTTTGAACTTATATATCCAGTCGCCGACTATGTGGCGGTTAATGTCAGCTCGCCGAACACACCTCGTTTGCGCGAGCTGCAGGAACCGCATCAGCTTGATGAACTATTGAGCGCACTGCAGCAACGGAATGAAGAACTGTCGGAACGATCAGCTGGCCGCGGACTGTTGCCGCTGCTGGTTAAGCTTTCACCTGATCTGGACCACGACGCGCTGGAAGAAGTTGTTACTGTCGTGCGCAAGAACAAAGTTGCCGGACTGATCGCTACGAACACAACCATCTCCCGCAAGTCCCTGACAACCACTACTGCCGACGTCGAAGTATGTGGCGAAGGAGGTTTGAGTGGAGCACCATTGCGAAGGCGAGCGACGCAAATGATTGCGAGGCTTTACACGATGACTGATGGTTCGCTGCCCTTAATCGGCGTTGGCGGCATTTTCACTGCGGAGGATGCCTGGGAGATGATTAGCGCCGGCGCCGGCTTGCTACAAATCTATACCGGCTTCATCTACGAAGGTCCGGGCATTGCGGCAAAGATAAACGATGGCTTACGTCGGATTATCTCGAGCAAGGGTTTTGTGTCACTTGACGAAGCAGTAGGCTCACGTGCAAAAGAGCTTATGGCAGACTGAACGGTCTTCCAAAAAATCTTGGGTGGTTTCTTGGAGCGGATGTTTACACAAAATCAGAACCGTGAGCCGTAGCGACGGGGTCGGTCCGAGTTCTCAATCGCTGGTTGGGAGCACAAAACTCTATGATGATTGGCGAAGATGTGCGTGTGGGAAAGACCCGGTCGCTACCCCGAGGCGTCGGGGTTCTGACTTCGCGTGACTATACAACTAAAAATCTCCACAGCCCTGACTAGAACAGGTTAAATTCAGACCGACGCTACGCGTCGAGGACAAAAGAATGAATACAAACAAACTGATTGTTGCCCTGGACGTGGACAATGCTCAGCAGGCCCGTGAGCTGGTGGCGGCGTTGCGCGGCGTGGTGGGCATGTTCAAAATCGGATCGCAGTTGTTCACCGCCGCGGGTCCATCTTTGGTTCGTGAAATCATCAGCTCAGGCGAGCGAATTTTTCTCGACCTCAAATACCACGACATTCCCAACACTGTGGCACTCGCGGGCGTGGAAGCAACTCGCCTGGGTGTGTCCATCTTCAATCTGCATGCGTTGGGCGGGAACGAGATGATGCAGCGAACCGCCGATGCTGTGTCCGAATGTGCTCAGGCCGAAGGCTTCACTCGCCCGCTGGTTATCGCGGTCACAGTACTTACCAGTGCAAACGAAAGCACACTTCGCGATGCGGGCTACCTCGCTGCTCCAGGGGAGTTGGTGCCGCGGCTTGCATTGCTGGCCGAGGCAAGTGGAATGGATGGAGTAGTCGCATCGCCACGCGAGGTTGGCACCATTCGCTCGACAGTGAAGAGTAAGAACTTTGTCGTGATAACTCCCGGAATTCGGCCGCAGAACACAGACCTGAGGGACCAAAAACGGGTGACCACTCCCCGCGAAGCAATTCTTGCCGGCGTAGACTATATCGTAGTGGGCCGTCCGATTCTCGAGGCTGCCGATCCGGCCCAGGCAGCGCGGGAAATTCTTGACGAGATGGAAAGTAGCGCGGCGAATACCGTTGCGATCTGAAAGGAACTGAAGTCGGGGGGATGCGTGTAAAATTCAGCCGAACAAAGGCTACGCGATTTGTTATCAACGCATTTTGCACTATGATTCAAAGGTGACCCAAAGTTTGAAATCCGCTGCTGCCTGTATCTTACTGGTCCTTGGAGCGTTTGTTTTATCTTCTCCCGCTCAGCAAACAGATAACCCAGCTTTTCAGCCTTTTTCACCCGCTCCTTATCGAGTCGGGGAGCGGCTTACCTACAACGTTTCGTTTTCCAGCTTTATCAGTGCCGCTCACGTGGAGTTGCTTGTTTCCGCTCGGGGAACGTTTTTCGGCCGCGAAGGCATTCAACTAAAGGGACATGTCGAAACCAGTGGCGTAGTCAACGCCGCGTTGTTCGCCATCAATAACGACTACATCACCTACGTTGATCCGGCGACTGGTTTGCCTTATCGCGGGCAGCAGACAATTCGCGAAGCTGCTCGAACAGCAGAAACAGTCGCTGCCTTCAATCAGCCGGCTGGTACGGCCGCTATCCCCGCGAAGTCAACGGCAACAGTTCCGGGTAGCTATGATTTTCTCTCAGCAATTTATCGTGTGCGCGCGCTGCCTTTGACGGAAGGATCTGCCTACACGGTCGCCGTACGTAATGAGAATGAGAACTACCAAATCGACATCCGCGTTAGCGGTCACGAAGTAATTAAGACAAACGTTGGGTCATTTAATACGGTTGTTTCACAGGTGCGCTTCAAGGGTGAGTCGGGCGGTGGTTATTCTGGCAAGGTTTACTTCAGCGACGACCAACGCCATGTACCGGTTCTCATCGTCTCACGCATGCCAATTGGTGAAATCAGAGCCGAACTAGCCGGGTCGGGTTTTGTTGCAACTCCTCCTGCTCCGCCGGTTGCCGGCGCAACTCCTGTCCCCGGGACGCCACCGGTCAGAACGCCTCTTGTGATCCCCGCCACACCCGAAGGGGATCCGCCGGCAGATTTGCCATTCAAAGTTGGCGAACAGTTGAATTACCAGATTTTTCTTCCAACTTTGCAAACTCCAGTCGGCACAGCAAGTTTTCACGTGCGCGCCCGCTCGAAATATTTCGATCACGACGGCTTCATGTTTACGCTCAGCGCGCAGACAACGAACGCCCTACAGAAGCTCTTCGTGGCAAACGACGTCATGACCTCCTACGTAGATCCGAAGACGCTGCTTCCCTTTCATACCGAGTTCATCTTCAATGAAGGACGAAATCGGTCTGCTGGCAAACTCACCATAAACCAGGACTACGGTACCGCTACGACGGACACGGGAGAGAAGATCGACATTCCGATCGGCACACACGATTATCTTTCATACTTTTATTTGGTTCGCACTTTTAATCTCCGGCCCTCTAAGCAGACCGCGATCTCGATCCTGGTTAACAACCAACCCAAGACGCTCAAAGTTTCTGCTGTTAAGCGGGAAAGCGTGCAGATCGGTTCACAGACCATCCCGGCAATTCTGATTTCCCTCACGACTGATGATGCCGAGCCCGACAAGTTTCAATTGCGGGCCTGGATTAGTGATGACAAGCGGCGCCTGCCATTGCGTCTGACGGCGGTGACTGAACTTGGACCAATTCGCGCCGACCTCGCAATCATCCCGGTCACACCGCAATAGCCCGTCACCTTTCGGGGCTCTCCTCAACGTCATCTTCGGCAATTTGAAATTGAAAACTGTTTTCAATTAGAGTATATTTGAGCTGCAGCCTTCTTCCTTCCCGGTTGATGGGCACACCCCAAGATTCGGAACTGAAATCATGCTTAATTCTTTCATTATCGTTTTTCGCGAGGGATTTGAATCGTTCCTCCTCGTGGCCGTCATCCTTTCGTATTTGCGCAAGTCAGGCCAAAAATGGCTCACCTCTGCCGTCTACATTGCGATCGCGGTCGCCTTGTCCGCCAGTGTCGGTCTCGGCTACGTCTTAAGACAGGGTGTTGATGATTCAACTGTCGAAAGATTATTTGGCGCGACCCTCGGCGCTTACGTGACGAGCTTCCTGGCGAACGAATCCCTTCGCGAAGGCATTCTGGGAATAATGGCGATCCTGATGGTCGGGAGCCTGGTTGTTTACATGTGGCGCACCGGGCCAAAGCTGCAGCAGCGCATGAAGACCCGCTTGAGTGCGGTTTCATCGCGAAGCTCTCGCATCGCGGCTGTGGCAGGAGTATTTCTATTTACGTTTCTGATGATTACGCGAGAGGGAATGGAAACGGCGCTCATGCTTTTGCAAGTGCGCGGTTCCGAAATGGTCAGCGGAGCGCTGTTGGGACTGACCGCGGCTGCAGTCTTTGCCTGGGGCTGGGCCAGGTTCGGACATTTGATAAATGTGAAGAGATTCTTCCAGGTGACGGGAATCTTTCTACTGCTCTTCATGGTTCAGGTGGGCATCTATTCGTTTCATGAGCTTTCCGAAGCAGGCTTACTACCGAACAGTGATGTGCTACACGCTGCGACTGAAAAATTTTCGCCGGATGGTTTGTACGGCAAGTGGTTTTCAGTTGTGATGATTTCAGTTTGTGCGCTGTGGTTATTAGGAGGATGGCTCAAGGATCGCATGAAGCCAACTCATCCGAGGTTCGTTAATCTCGGACAAGCCTAAGGTAGCAAGATCGCGTGGTGTAGAAAAAGGGCGAGTCCATTGAACGGTCTCGCCCTTTTACTATATTGCGGAAACATCAGGCCACCAAAGCCGCCGTGGGCCAGTCAACGGCCTTACTTGCCTGTGTTGACGTACTGGATACATTGCCCCTGGTTGGGGAACGAAGCGCCCGAAGCCGTTGTAAGGGTTTGCCAACCACCGTTTTTGCAATCATCTTTTGTCAGCGGTTGGCTTGCCGCATTGAACTGTACGGCCGGCACCAAGCCCACCCAGCAAGCACTAGTCGGCGAGTCGAGCCGAAAGATTCCGATGCCTGCCAGTCCATCATCGCAATATTCCGATGCGAATACTGAGTTCTGATAGAGGGTGTTGAAGAAAGGCTTCGTGCCAACATTAACCACGGGCGCGAGAGCGATGTTCAACGCGTCGTAGGGGCAGCCGGCGGCGGTGCCGACGCAAGCGGCCGATTCGCCGATTGGGTTTGGACCGTAATGCGTTGTGTTGTAAACCAGGCCGTAGACCACCGAGTTCGGCAGCACTACGCTGAGCGAAGTGAAGTCGAAGCTGACATTCGCGGCCAGACCGTTAAAGCATTGTCCGCTGGTAGCGTCGTTCCACTTGCCCGCGTTGGTACCGGTGCAGTTTACATTGTCCGCCGAAGGACGGTAGGGCACGGTGATGGTTTGCGTGACTGTGGCGATTTGAGAACCTGGAACTGGGTTACCTGCGTTATAGATGTTTAAAGTGATGGGAATGCTAAAGGTTGCGCCAGGAGTGGTGACGCAGTTCCCTGAAAACCAGTTTCCACTCTGGCAGGCAAAACTGCTCAGCGTGACAGTGACGTTAACGAGGTTGCGTGACGTACCTGCGAATGTTATCCCGTCTCCGAACTCGTTAAGCCCAAACGCCTCGAAGCCCTCGCTCGGTAAATTGCCGGGCAGCGGACTCACTGTGCTGTCATAAATTACCTCGCCCAAGCCGTCCGTCGCTCCGAATAATATAAGCGATAGCGCTAGAATTAAGACTCTTGCTTTTTTCCTGTTCATAGAGATTCTCCTGTGAAGATGTGGAGTCCGGCTTCGGCAATTGCCGGGCAAAGCGTTGGTTTTGACACGTTGATTTGTCGGGACAAAGCGGAAGGGGGAGACTCCCGCGGCTTTCTTCTTGCTACACGTTAACCATTGACCATCGAGCGTCCGCACCCAACGCGGCTGTATAAATACGATTTACCAGAACGGCGAAACTTTATGCAAAACCTCAGTGCTTGTCAAAGCGAAGCGTATAGCTTTGAAAGCTCGCGTTTAAGTAGCTTGCCCGTGGGTCCCTTTGGAATCTCACTCACGATGCGCACTGATTTCGGGCACTTGTAATCAGCCAGGTGTGCGCGGCAATAATCGATAATCTCTTTTTCCGTCACTTCCCTTCCGTCCTTTGGCACCACAAAGGCGGCAACTTCCTCGCCGTAAAGTTCATCAGGCACGCCAATCGTCGCAGCGGCGGCAATCATCGGATGCTGATACAAAACTTCGTCAATTTCGCGTGGGTAGATGTTCTCCCCTCCACGAATAATCATGTCGCTCTTGCGATCGACGATGTAAAAAAAACCCTCCGCGTCGCGATAGCCGACGTCGCCCGTATGAAACCAACCATTGCGAAATGCCGTCGCGGTGGCTTCGGGATTACGGTAGTAGCCTTTCAAAATGTTGTCGCCCCGCAGCACAATCTCTCCGAGTTCGCCGTGAGCCACTTCCCTGTCGTCCTCGTCAACTACGCGCATCTCATTACCGATTGCCATACCGCAGGAGCCGGGCCGACGTCGCTCATCGGGAGGATTAAAAGTTGAACGACAGGTCGACTCCGATAATCCGTAGCCTTCGATGACGAGACAATCGAACGTCTCTTCGAACCGCCTCAGGACCTCGGCCGGGACCGGAGCAGAGCCGCACATCGCAAACCTGAGTTGCTCTGTCTTCGATCCTTTGGGCACGCCGTCCGGATAGGTGCTCAACAACATCGAGAGCATGGTGGCAACCGAGCCGAATGAAGTGATTTCGTAGTCGGAAATAATTTGCCAGAAGCGTGAGGCCGAAAACTTTGGACTAACGACGGTCGAGCCGCCTGCGTACAGGGCGGACATTGTCGTAACCGATACCGCATTCATGTGAAAGAGCGGCATGATCGTTAAAAGCCGATCGCCTTTTGTGAACCCGAGCCAGTTGCTGATCTGTTGAGCGTTGGCGATTAGGTTGCCGTGGGTCAGCAAACATCCCTTTGGTTTTCCAGTCGTGCCGGAGGTGTAAATGATTATGGCCTCGGTGTCGCTGTGGATAGTGGGCCATTGCAAATCAGGAGAACTCGCTTCCGTCGGGCTCGACCCACCAACAAAATCTTTCGTGGCAATGGCCTCATCCGCAAAGCTGATCACCTCACGCAACGCCGGGGTTTCATTTTTAATAGTTTCAACAGTAGGAAGAAAATCAGGATGAACCAGAAGAGTGTTGGTTTCAGAATCTCTTAGTACGAATGAGATTTCCTCAGCTTTGAGCAATGAGTTGATCGGACCAGCCGTCGCCCCCAGTTTCCAGCAGGCAAAATAGGCGATGATGTATTCGGCGCTGTTTGGCATCAAGAGGCTGACCACATCGCCTCGGGTCACGCCGCGGGCTTTGAGCAGCCGCATAGTTCTGTTCACGGCCCGATCGAAGTCCGTAAAGGTGAAGGCCCGTCCGTCAGCTTCGCTAAAGAGAAAATATTTATCAGGCGCAGCGGCTGACCGAGCTTCAAGCAAGTCGCCAAGAGTTTGCGGTTGATTAAATTTCTGCGACTCCGGGTTATTCAACTGCGAAATGCTTTCCATACTCTCGTTTTTCGACGCGCCGCGGCGGCATTCAACAGATCAGGGAGACTCACTGCCGCAGATTTTCTGATCGTGATTTCAGATGATATATTAAGCACCGTTTAATCCTACAGTCAGCTGGCCCCCTTTCTAATTCCAATGATCAATTATAAAAACTTCATTAACGGCGAATGGATCGAATCCGCTTCCTCGAAGATCGCCAGAAACGTTAATCCTGCCAACACTGATGACGTGCTCGGCACAGTCAAACAGGCAACGCGCGATGAGGCGCGTGGAGCCGTGGAAGCTGCCAGCGAGGCATTTCGCG
>DASZDU010000019.1:0-3238 GCA_035941655.1 Pyrinomonadaceae bacterium
AAGCCTTCAACGGATCGCTCTCGTTGAGCCTCTTTTCACGAAGTTGTTCGACAGAGATGTTTTCAGCTCCAAATTGGATAAGTATCAGGTCGAGGACCGCTTCTGCTTCCTTGATAACTCGATCAGAAGCAAACAATCGAATGCGGCTCGCGATTCCGTAAAGCGAGACCGCCCCTTCCAGCTCCGATTCGAAGTTCGAGTCATCGTCGTTCAGGTTGTGCGTAGCCGACGCGACGAAAAGTTTCGAAGCGTGCTGAATGAAGTCGGAATAGGTAGTCTCTCGCTTGGTCATCTCCCGCTGTAAGAGATCTTGCCTATGTCGGGTTCGTTCACTTACCCATGTGCTCGCTAGTGACGCAAGACCTCCAACTAAAGCACCCATGATGGCTGCCACTCCGTTTGATAATTCGCCTGCCATAAAACCTCTTTCCTTATTGACGAGATATGCTGCCGGCATTAGCTACCAAGGATGTACGTGCAATCCTGTGTGAAGCCAGGCCTATATGTATGTGCGGACCTGTCGCTACACCCGGTACCGCAAAGTGGAAAGCAAGGAACGGAATACCGTTGGCACGGAGATATTCCATCAAAGCCTGCCCTTCGTTGCTACCAGGATTAACGCCGATGTCCATTGCATTGCGATGGTCGTAACCCCATCGGTTGTGCAGCGCTGACTGGCCGAAAGCGCCGATCGGAAGTGCGCGGCCAAACCTGTGTGCGAAAAATTGCTTGATGCCGGCTGCTTCCGAGAGTGACCAGGCGCGTGCTCCCCCGTAGCGGATATACGCTCTCGTCTGGACTAGCGTATTGACAGCGCGTCCTGTGGGCCTCACCTTGGGCGTGAACTCTTCCGCTTCAGTTTCAACCAATGCTTCGGCGATCAGCACGTCGGCATTCTTAAACTGCGCCTGCGCCTCGGCAACTTTCTCTCGCGTTCGCGTCGCAGAAGCTTCTGCCGTTTGCAACTCGCTGCGCGTGACTAGTCCCTGCGCTAATAACTCTTTCACCTTCGCAAGCTGCGCCTCGGCCTGCTTCGATTCGTCTTCATAGAGAGCGAGCAGTTGTTCGACGTTCGACTTGAACTCAGTTGTCGCCCGCTGGAGTTGACCGTCTTGCCTCTGCTGCGCCTGCGAAGGCTGAACCGTGGTGAACATGGCGAGGGCGAGCCCCGCGCACATCATCAGGACCATGAACGGCACACGTTGAATGTTGTGTCGTCTCATCGTCACCTCACGCACCTGCCTCTGCATCCACAGTTGCCGGTGCTGCAGCGTTCTGCACGATCTCCTTCGCCTCACCCGTGGCTTCCCACTTAATCAGTTTGAAATCGAGGACGAAGACGGAATAAATCACCGGCACTAGCAGCAAGGTGACAAATGTAGCCACCATCATTCCTCCGATCTGCGCGTAACACATCGGCTCCCACAGCGGCCCGCCATGCAGCGCCAGCGGGACGAGTGCAATTACCAGCGCAAGCACCGTGATCATCACTGGTCTGAGGCGCATGATGCCGGCGTCCAGTACCGCCTGCTTCAGCGGCTCGCCTTCGGCATGCTTCTCTTCGATGAAGTCGAACAGCACGATGATGTGACTGACGATCAACCCAACCAGGCTGATGATTCCCAGGAACGCCATAAACCCGAACGGCGTGTCCATGATCCAGAGCGCCACCAGCCCTCCAGCGATCCCGTAAGGCACCGCCGCGAAGACGACAAACGGCTTGATAGCATTCTTAAACTGGAAGACCAGGCTTAGATAGATCGCGACTAGTGAGATCACCAGCACGACTGTCTGATTCTTGAAACCCTTGACCTGCTCCTCCTCCGACCCGCCGATATCCATTTGGTAGCCCGAAGGTAGCTGAGCGGCAAAAGCGGTCAGTTGGGGGCGTGCGGCGCTCACGATCTCGGACGGCAGGTGACCAGCTTCGGCCATGCACGAGACGGTGATAGAACGGAATTGGTTGCGCCGGCGCACCTTCTCGGTCTGCATTCCATATTCGACCGACGAGATCTGCCTGAGCGGCACCTTCTCTGATCCGTGCGCGGAATAAACGTAGAGGTTCTGCACGTCGGCCAATTGCGCGCGCTCCTCCATCCGGATTCGCGCCACGATGGGGATCTGCTTGTCGCCTTCGCGCAGGACCGTCACCTTGCTACCGTTGATCGCCGTCGCGGAGGAGGCGGCCACGTCAAAGTTGGTGATTCCCGCCAGGTTCGCACGGTCGGAGTCGGTTTCGAGTTTGACGGTAAAGATGTCATCGCCCCAGTCGTCGCGGACGCGCTGGGAGTACGGCGTGGCACGAAGGATGTTTTTAACTTTCTCGGCCTCCTGGCGTAGCGCGGCCATGTCGCCGCCGGAAATGCGAATTTCCACGGGCATCGTGATTGGCTTGCCCGTATCGAGTTGCCGCACATCGACGCGCGCGCCGGGGACGCGCTCGTCCAGTGCCTTTTGCAGCGAACCGATCAGGTGGTTGGTGTCATGCTTGTCGTTGACCTCGATAATGACCTGCGCGTAGTTGAGCTGCTGTAGCTCGGGCGAGACCGAGAACCAGAATCGCGGGCCGCCGCCCCCAACGAAGGTGGTCAGGGATTTCAGGATCTGACGCGGCTTACCATCCTCACCGGCGTGCTCCTTGCCGTATTCCTCCGTCACCTCGCGCACTACTTCCTCCGCCCGCCGTGCGGCTTCGCCGGTGGCGGAAAGTGGCGCGTCTTCCGGCAACCACACATCAAGGTATGAAAGGTACGAAAGGTCCTTCGGGAAAAAATCTGTTTTGAGCTGGCTGGCGACCAGTCCACTGGCCGCCAGGAGAACGAGCGAGCCGAGCAGCACCTTCCAACGATGATTGATCGCCCATTCGCCGACCTTGTAATAAAACGCCGGGAATCCTTTCTTCCGCCGTTCCTCCATAGACTGCTGGGGTGCGGGTTTCAGTAAGTAGTAGCCGAGGAAGGGGATGAAAACCATTGCCACAATTAACGATGCCACCAGAGAGCAGGTCAGCACGATCGGCAGGCTGTATAAGAATTCACCCATGCCTCCGGGCAGGGTCAGGAACGGAAGGTAGGCGACAATGTTTGTGATCGTGGCAAAGATGATCGCCATCATCAGTTTTGTCGGCCCCACCCACGCGGCGGTGAGCGGCGGCAGACCCGCCCCCAGTTGGTTCTTAATCGCGTCGCCGGCGACCACCGGCACGTCCACCAGTAGGCCGAGCGCGATGATTAGCGTG
>DASZDU010000020.1:0-16433 GCA_035941655.1 Pyrinomonadaceae bacterium
AAAATTGATGCTGAGTTGCTCGACGAACTCGAAGAAGCTCTGATCGCTGCTGACATCGGCGTGCCGACGACAATGCACGTGCTGGAAACTGTTCGTCGCGGCATCAGCCGAAAAGAAATCGACGACATCGAAAAGCTGAAGCACGCAATCAAGTCCGAGTTGCTGGCGATCCTGCAGGGCGCGGAAAAGCAAGGGGTCGCTTCGGAAGCCAGTGTGCCGGAAAACATTTCGCCGTACGTGATGATGATTGTCGGTGTAAATGGTGTGGGTAAGACGACGACGATCGGCAAGCTCGCCCAGCGGATCAAAGCCGAAGGCAACGATGTTTTGATTTGCGCGGCGGACACGTTTCGCGCCGCCGCATCGGATCAATTGGCGATTTGGGCTGAACGCACCGGCGTGCCTTTGATTCAACAGAAGCAGGGAACTGATCCCGCCGCCGTGCTGTTTGATTCGATGAAGGCAGCGAAGGCGCGCGGATCTGACGTCCTGATCGTCGACACGGCAGGGCGACTGCACAACAAATCAAACTTGATGGCCGAACTTGAAAAGATGAAACGCGTCGCCGGCAGGGAAGTGGAAGGCGCCCCGCACGAAACCTTGTTGGTTGTCGACGCGGTGACTGGTCAAAACGGGCTTGAGCAAGCGCGACAGTTTCTCAAAGTCGCCGGTGTTACCGGCATTGTCTTAACGAAACTTGACGGCACAGCTAAAGGCGGAATTGCGGTCGCGATTACTGATGAACTGGGACTGCCAATTCGCTACGTGGGAATCGGGGAGAAAGTGGACGACCTCGTCGTATTCGATCCCGACCTCTATGTTAACGGCCTGTTTGAGTAACTCACTAATGCAACCGCAACACACCACCGCGACAGTCGAGGACCCCGTTAACGACTGGACCGATCTGGATCGGAAGCTGATGCGGCGCGCCCTGGAGTTGGCTGCCGCGGGCACGGGCCAGGTAAGCCCCGGCCCACTTGTCGGTTGTGTTATTGCGAATTCCGAAGGACAGGTATTAGGCGAGGGTTTCTACGTCTTCGAAGACATAAAGCATGCTGAAACATATGCGCTCGAACAAGCCGGCGCGAGTGCCCAGGGCGCAACGGCATATGTTTCACTCGAGCCGCACGCGCACCACGGTCGGACGCCGCCCTGCAGCGATGCCTTGATCAAGGCGGGCATCGCTCGCGTTGTGGCGCCAATTGAAGATCCCAACCCACGGGTTTCGGGTAATGGATTTACGCATCTTCGCTCGGCTGGGATCGAAGTTTCCCTTGGGCTGTTGAGCCGGGAAGCGGAAAGGCTCAACGAGAAATATTTGCATTTCATGCGCACCGGAAAGCCGTTCGTTCATTTGAAACTCGCCGCCTCACTCGACGGCAAAATCGCAACACGGACGGGAGACTCGCGCTGGATTACCGGCGCCGAGGCGCGTGCCCGAGTTCATGAACTGCGTCACGAGTATGACGCGATCTTGATTGGCGCGGGAACGGCGCGAGCCGATGATCCTTTGTTGACTGACCGTTCCGGTAAAAAAAGAAGATTGCCGCTGGTGCGTATCTTGCTCGATGCGGCGCTCGATGTTTCTCCGGAGTCGCAGCTCGTTCGAACTGCAAATGAATCACCGTTACTGATCATCACTGGCGATTCTGTTCCTGAGTCTAAATCCGCAGCGTTGCCTTCGCCCGTGGAAGTGATTCGGGATCCGGAAAGCGGACGCAGCGTTTCGGCAGTGTTGGCGGAGCTTGGGCGGCGCGAAATCCAAAGCGTGTTGGTTGAGGGCGGAGCAAACGTGGCCGGTCAGTTTCTCGACGCAGGTTTGGTTAACAAGATTTCATTTTTCATTGCCCCGAAGATAATTGGCGGTCGCGACGCGCCCACCGCGGTGCAGGGCAAAGGCGCTGACAAGCTGACTGAGAGCATTGAACTTGAGGATGTTGAGATTACCCAACGCGGCCCCGATGTTGAGTTCACCGGCTATCCGATCAGGAAGAGGATGAAGGCGGAAGGATGAAGAAAGACGTCTCCGCTGCAGGTCCTCCATCATCCTTAATCCCTCATTATCCGTCTAAACGTTTTGGTCAAAACTTCCTCACCGATCAAGGCACCATTCGTCGCATCGTTGACGCGCTGGATCCTCGCGCTGAGGAAACGATCATTGAGATCGGACCCGGCAGAGGTGCGTTAACTATTCCTCTTCTGCAACGTGCGGGCTCGTTGGTTGCTGTCGAGTTTGATCAAAACTTGATTCCGTTGTTGACAGAGAGATTCAGTGGTCAAACTAACTTCAAACTAATCCAAAGTGACGCGCTGACGGTAGATTTCTGCGCTGCCATTTACCCCGCTTCTTCCGCGCGCGTCGTTGCCAACCTTCCCTACAATGTAGCGACGGCGATTCTGCAGAGATTGATCGAACACCGTCATTGTCTTAGCGAGATGGTGTTGATGCTACAGCGCGAAGTCGTGGAGCGAATTACCGCAGGCCCGGGTTCAGGCGATCGTGGCTACCTTTCGGTTTTTGTTCAGGCCTATTGCGAGACGGACAAACTGTTTGACGTTGCGCCCGGATCGTTTCGTCCGGCGCCGAAGGTGTGGAGCAGTGTCATCAAGTTAACGTTGAGACCGGGAGCGATCCCAGATGTGCGTGACGAGAAACTACTCTGGCAAATTGTCAGTGCCGGTTTCGCGCAACGACGGAAGACGATTCTCAACAACTTGCGCAATGCGTCCAGTCCACTTCAAGAGATCATCAACCTTCACGGCGGCGCAAGCATCGTGCTTTGTCAGGCTGAAGTTGATTTGCAGCGGCGCGCGGAGACGCTCACGCTGGCCGAGTGGGCGCAAATCGCGCTTGCGCTTGAGTAACTCGCGCCTTGGTTTCTATTCAACCCGCGCCGCGAGCTTTCGTGGTGCGGTATCCTGATAGGCCCGACGCGCAAGTTCACCGATGGTTTCCCAGTCTACTTCGTTCAAATCAAGACGAATCGCAACCCAGCCTCTAGGTCCGAGATACGCAGGCACAAAGAAACTGACAGGGTCCTCTTTGATTAGCCGTTTTTGTTCACTCAGGCTCGACTTGCAGCAGAAGGCAATAATGCCATCTCCATGATGATCAAAAAGGTAATAAGCGAATATTCGTTTGCGAATACGAAACGCAAGGTGGGACTCACCCGCCACTTCCACTATGCTCTCCGGAAGCCGCTTGCAGATTTCGACGAGGCGCTTACGTCGTTGAGTTGATCCTTCAGCTTCGATCAGGGTCATGCTTAAATGTACCGCTACCGTCAACTAAAACTTTCGACTACTCCTATCGATTCTCTACAGATACTTTGATGCCATCCGTTGGCCGCAGAGACATGGCCGGCATCAAACTCACCGGATGGTCGGGCACCAGCGAGAAACGAAACCGCTGTCCGATGGTGGCCAGCAACAGTATTACTTCCATCATCGCGAAATAGTTTCCAATGCAAGCTCTGGGACCACCACCGAAAGGGAAGTAAGCATACTTTGGCAGGCTGGCTGTAAATTCCGCGGTCCAACGCTGCGGACGAAAGGCTTCGGGCTCAGCGAAGAAGCGGGTGTCCCGCTGGGTTGCCCATTGGAACATGAAGACCTGCGCGCCCGCCGGCACTCGAAATCCACCAATCTCACAGTCGCTAATAGCCTCGCGGCCTAATGCGTAGGCCGGAGGATAGAGACGCATCGATTCCTTCGCAATCATCTCGGTGAACTTCAATTGCGACATATCTGCCATCGTCGGCAACCTTCCGCCGAGTACCTCATCCAGCTCGGCGTGAAATTTCTTTTCGCTGTCAGGATTCAGTGCCAGCAGGTACCAGGCCCACGAGAGTGTGAGCGCAGTTGTTTCATGTCCAGCGAGGAATATCGTCATGACTTCATCACGAAGTTGCTGGTTGCTCAAACCGCTCCCGTCTTCGTCAGTTGCTTTTAAGAGCATTGAAAGCAAATCCCCGTGGTCGCGCTTGCTGTGGCGACGCTCATCGATAATCCGATAGACAATCGCGTCTATCTCGCGTGCGTCTCGATTGAATCGGCGGCGTGAGGCGGTCGGCAGGCGATTATCCATGATCCACTTGAGAGTTGCTTGTCCGGCAAATGGCGTGACAATCCGAGAAAGCACGCGTCCAACCTTTTCGGCATCCGCAGAGACATCCGCGTTGAAGAGAGTTTTGACTACAACTTCGAGTGTCAGGCGCATCATATCGCGATGAATGTCGCGCACTTCGTTCGCTTGCCAATTCGACGCCGACCGCTCAGCGTAGTCGACCATTGTTTCGGCGTAAGCATTAATGCGGTGACGGTGAAACGCAGGTTGCGCCAGGCGCCTTTGCCGCTTCCATTCTTCACCCTCGCTCGTCAACAAGCCGTTTCCGACCAACCGTTGAAACAACGGCGAGCGTTGATTTCGTGACTTGATGAAATTCTTCGCATTAGTCGACACAACGTATTCGATATCATCGGGGTGGTACAGAAAGTAGGCAGTGAGATAGAGGAAACGCATACTTACGACGTCGCCGTAATCACGGCAGCGTTCGATGAAACCAAAAGTGTCGCGACTGAAGTCAGACATAACGCCCAGGATTGGATGTCCCTTGGGCCCAGGCGCACGCGGAGCACTGAGTTTACGACGAGACTCGCTGGAAACGACTTCGTTCATACGTCAACTTTTGAGCAGGCAGCGACCAAACAACTCTTCTTTCGGACAGCTACTTCAAAAGATCCGAATAGATCCCGGGATCGCTATCGGGAATTACCAGGGCGTCAACGAAATTCTGGTAAAAATCGATCGGTCCAGCCCGGCCGATAATGCCATAGACGTAACCCATCTGACGCAACCCAAACAGGCATTCAAGCAGCAGTGCCTTGCCGACGCCGCGGCCTCGCATGTTTTGTACAACCCCGGTTGGACCGAAGAAACAGCGCCGCGTGCATTCGTAGGCTGCGAAACCGATGATTTGATTTTCAGCGGTGGCAATGAAGACAGACACCGGCTTATTTGCAAAACCAACCGAGATTTCATCGGCCCACGCGGTCGAGAACTCTCGCTCCACAAACGTTCGCACCGGTGTAATCTCAAAAGGCTGCGCCCGACGAACTACAACGCCCGCTTCAGCCACTGCCGGCAGCACCGATTCGAGCAACGGCAGTCTTAAAAGATTCACTAATAGATCAGGCATCTCTTCCTGACCTAATATAAGCTTAATTGTCGAGAGTAGATAAGCGGCGGGGAACTCGAATTCCGCAAAAAATTCGAACGCAACGAAACGCAAAAGGTACGGATGCGTTCTGGGAAATGCATAACGCAACCCTACCCACCGAGCTTCAAATTACGGCTTAAGGTTAGTTAGCTGAGCGATTGTCTTACTACTTGCAGTGTGCGATGCAATGGCGGTAGCGTGCGAAGCAATGGTTCTCTTCACTGTTTTTCGTGGATGCGAAGACACAGATTTGGAGCTCCTGGAAACATGCACTCTGACACGCAGGATCCAAATCACCCTTTGCCGCGGCCGGTCGGGAAGCTGAAGTTAAGGCGGTACCCAAGATCATGGTCAGCAGCAAGGGCAGGAATGTAAGGTAACGGAAGTGTTTCTTCATAAATACTCCAGTGGGACGATTTTCTGGACCGAGGTTTGACGGGACGATAAACCCATCAAGCCGGGCAAGTCAATACTCCGATAACCTGTTAATAGTGCCAATTGAAGGTGGATTCTTGGAGTGAGGTCGGTATCACCACGTGGTAGCAAATGGATTACCCATTTGTAGGAGGAAAACACCCCTCTGCTACCGCGCGGTGATACTGATTCTGATTGCGTCTCACGTGCAGCACAATCGAGCCGGTCGAGCGACTCCGGCGCTATTTCTTATCATCTGGCGGGATTACCAGCTTTTGCCCAGCCTGAATTTTATCCGGATCGCTGAGTTTGTCGCGGTTCGCATAGAAGATCCGCATGTACTCATTCGCGTTCCCGTAAAATTGTTTGCTGATCTTCGATAGCGTGTCGCCGGACTTAATCTCGTATGTCTCGCCGCCAAGCGATCCGCCCGCTCCGCCGGCAGCAGCGCCCATCGCGCGGCTCGTGTCGACGTTGATCTCAGCTGTTACATCATCCTGGTTAGGATTTACCAGTTTGATCTGATCCCAAAACTTGTTTTTGGCATCTTCCGACGGCGCAACGCCGCGGATGAAAAGTTTATTGTCCTGTATATGAAGATTCTGAAACTGAATATGCTGCTGATCAGCCATGTTCAGCACAGATTGGTATTTTTGTTTCAGCTCCTGGAAACGTTGTTGCGCACCCTGTTGCTGTTCAGAGTCGGAAGCTCCTCCTCCAAACATCTTGTCAAACAATCCCATGTCGTTTCTCCCCTCGTGATGAAGTCATATGATTTCTCGAACCACAGCAGAATTACTAAGGCAATGATTGTTCCGACGTCGAGATTTGTCATTTTTGCTTCTTCAACTCAAGGTGAAGCAAAGAAGTTCAGTTAATCAGACGCTTTCACATAATGGTTGCGAGGATTTTAAGAGTCGAAATCGTACAACGGTGTCTCGTTGCGCTTCGCAATGCGCCAAGGCTTTGCAGAAATAATGCAGGCTGAAATCGCGATCTCAGAACCCCGACGCCTCGGGGTAGCGACCGGCCATAGAAGCCCATTACAACGACGAGTTTGCCAAAACGCACATCACCAACGAGGCTATTTGGCCAGTCGCTACCACACTCGGTCTGTAATTGGGTACTTTTTGTGCAAAGCCAACGCTGCACAATTAAGACTTGGCGTTTGAGCTTGTCGTTCCTTGCCAATCTTGTTTGAGCAGGCCGTAGAACAAAGCGTCCTGGATTTCGCCGTTAACGTGCCAACGTTCGCGTAGATATCCCTCGCGCTGAAACCCAAGCCGTTCGAGCGTGCGCACTGATGCCGCATTGCGTGGATCGACGTCGGCTTCAATGCGATGCAGATTGAGTTCGGTGAACGCGAAGTAGAGTACCGCGTTTAGGGTCTCGATCATATAACCCTGTCGCCAGTAAGGACGTGAAAGCGCATATCCAATTTCGCTGCGACGATGAGTGAAGTCCGGATGAAAGATTGTGACGCTCCCAATCAGCTTGTTGTTTGTGCGTAGTGCAATACCCCACTTCAGTAACTCGTGGCGTTCAAACCCCTCGTGTATTTCGCTGATCAGCTTGCTGGCGGCTTCACGATCTGGAAGCGGCGGCGTGCTCCAGTAGCGCATCACTTCAGGGTCGGAATATACGGCGTAGAAGTCGTCGACGTCTTCGGCGCGGATGGGGCGCAGCGAGAGCCGATTGGTATTTATAGTAGGTAAGTTTGTCCAGTCCATTGGCGTGGCGGATTGTAACACTGAGCCTCTTAATCCGCCGGGACGTTTCTTATCCGATCTGAACGGTAAGCATGGAGATCGAGCCGCCGTCGAATCCTTCGAGAGGAAAGCTCACGCTGTCGCCCTCGCGTCGCTGGGCCATGACATAAATGAGCGGCAGGTAGTGATCGGGCGTCGGCGCAGAAAGCAGCGCATCGCGCCCAAGAGATTCGTAGTCCACCAGTGGGCCATCATCGCCCCTATGTAGCAACTCTCGCACTTGTGTCTCGAAGCGCACGGCCCAGTCGAACGGCGCGACCTCATGTTTGCCCCAAGCGTATGTGTGCAGGTTGTGAACAAGGTTTCCGCTTCCCATGATTAGGACACCTTCGTCACGCAGCGGTGCGAGCAATTTTGCCAATTCATGGTGGAACTGCGGTTTCCGAGTCTCATCGAGGCTGAGTTGCACGACCGGAATGTCTGCTTCGGGAAAGAGATGACAGAGCACCGACCAGGCGCCATGATCGAGACCCCAACTTTGATCGAGTGCCACAGGGACGGGCGCCAGTAAATCTCGAGCACGACGCGCAAGCTCAGGGCTCCCGGGCGCAGGGTATTGCACGTCGTAGAGCTCTCGTGGAAAGCCGCCAAAATCGTGAATCGTGCGCGGTGCATTCATGGCAGTTACAGCTGTGCCAGGCAGATACCAGTGTGCGGACACGCAGAGGATGGCTTTCGGTCGAGGTATTGATTTTCCAATCGCCGCCCAACCTTCGGTATAGCGATTCCGCGTCACTGCATTCATTGGGTTGCCGTGGCCAAAGAAGATGGCGGGCATTGGGTTAGGCACTCAGCGCCTCCAACGATTGTGAATATTTCTTCGGCGGGGATCGGACTCGTTTTATAGCCCCTCATCTATCTTCCGATGCATGGCATATGAAAACGTCGTACAACATTTTCTTCCCCAACTCTTGATATGTCCCCGATTCAATTTCGATTATAGAGGCCGCTGGTTGAATTCGCCTGCCGATACGCATGATAGACGCTAGCCATTCTAAAGATGGAGCCGGATCGGTGCGCACGAGTACTCGAGGAAAAAATCAAGCTGGGCAGAGAGCTTCGCTCACTTGTTTGATGGCTGTGTTGCGAGAATCTTCTGGACTTCAATCTTAAGCAAGGGCAGGTCTTCGGTGGCGGTGAGCCAGACCTTTTCGATGTCCACCCCGAAGTAATCATGAATGAGTTTGTCACGCATACTGCGATGTCGTCCCATGGAATATGTGGATAGACGCGTCGCAGTTCCTGAGATAACCGTTTCGTCGCCTCTCCGATGATCTCTATTTGCCGGATCACCCCATCCTGGACTATAGCGAGTTTCCGCTAAAGCTGATTTCGTCCTGATCTTTTAAGTATTCCTCGACCTTAATGATTGCATCGAGAATGTGGCGCAGATAGACGGATTCATCTCGCTTCATAAATGACTCGCGTCTCACTTTTGATTCGGTCTCGCAAGTAAGGGCTAATCGCAGCTTCGGTGAGCAAATCGACTTTTCGGCCCAGCGCCGCCGACATCTTCCGCTCAAGCGACACCAGGGCCAGCAGGCTTTTGGGCTTTGAGAACTCGATCATCAAATCGATATCGCTTTGCTCGTTCGCTTCCCCACGGGCCATCGAGCCAAACACGCCTAGTTTTGCCACGTCGTTTTCGCGGCACAGAGCAACCAGGAGGTTAGTGTCGAAAAGAAGGGCTGACATGGTTCGATAGTAGAACTGAAACGTTTCTACGGGCAGGGTCCACGGGCGAATGTTGCCGCGAGAGACAGTCGCTGTTTTAGCCGTGCGAATACATCCTGATGATGCGCTCGATCGCGCGACGGCAGACGGCGCAAAAATGATTGGTGCGCGAAAACATTATGCAGTCGACTTCCGGGCGATAATACCCGCGCGATTCATAGATCGCGCCTTCGAAGGCTCCGACATGTCCCGCATTTTTTTCCGCAGCAAACATGGCCTGTTCGTATTTCAGTTCCTCGCGAAACAGTGCCTCCATCTCAGTCTCCGGCCGCTTATCTTTTCGCAGTTGCGCCCGGCGCTTTTGAATCTCGCGTGAATAGTTCTCAAATGCTTCTTTGTTCCAGGGCGTTGGAATCGGAGTATTTGGCGTAACCAGATCTTTCCATTTCAAGTTCCCAGGATCTAGTAACGCCGTCGCATTTGGTTCCCACGGTTCGACGCGTTCGGTTGCAGGTGCGTAAGCAACGGACGAGGTGTAGTACTCATCCGCAAGACCGGCGAAGTGGTGGCCAAACTCATGAACGAAGACGTAGTTTGCGAAAGCATTGTCCGCCGCCACGGTGCTGTAGAGGTTAAAGATTCCGCCGCCGCCATAGGTGCGATTATTTGCGAGTATCTCGATGAATTCATAAGGAGCAAATTGTGCGACTTTGCGAACGGCGCGATTATCAAATGACAGTACGTAACGTTCCGAGCCGAAAGCGTCGTAGGTCGCACCCAAGGGCGAGTCGCGGTAGATACCGGTTGAAGGGCGCGAGATTCCACTCTCGGCGGCGGGCGGACATAAGCCCCAGACGTTGAACTCACGACGATGTTCTTTGAAGGGTGAGGTGGCAAACAGCACTTCCGTGAGCCGGCGCGCGTCGGCCTCGAACTTCTTTGACTCACGAGCGGTATAGCCGTCACCAAGGATAACGAAATCAACCTTGGTGGCGGAGTCGCCCATGTTTTGTATCGCAATCAGTTGAGCCGGCGCCGCAATCCTGGAGCGATCGGTGAAGATATTCTTCGGATCAACTGTCGTCGACCAGATCTCGCGCCAGGAATTGTCGGCATTCCGTTTCTTCAAAATAATTTCAACTGCCGCATCGGGCTCCGGAAAGCGGAACGATTCGCTGAAGGTTCGCATGATCTTGCCGGCCTCGTCAGTCGTTTCCCACTCTCCAAAGATCGAAGCGAAACCGCGCGAGTAGAGAACGCGCTTACTCTTCTCATCACGAACTTCAAAAAAATATTTCCCCAGGTTTGAATCGTCGATGGACTTACTCAGGTCGCCGGGCCACGGTAGAGGCTCGATCTGAATACGATCAACGCTGAAGACTTCCTGCTTCGAGTTGCCGGTATGGTAATAATCCACACGCATGGTATTGGGCGCAGCGGATAAGACAGCCGAGAACATTAGAAGCACGGGGAAGGCAAGCACGAGCGATAATATGTCTCTGATCATGCACGCAAACATATCCGAAAAGCGTTTTTTGGAAAAGGCGCAAGGGAATGGTTAAGAGTCACTTTGGTTTTAGCGGAGGCTTACAGAACCGAGCGCAGTAGCGCCGGATGCTGGAGTCTACTTTACTGATCGCACTCATTAGTTGAGTTACTTTTCGGATCCGGCGCTACCGCGCTCGGTTCTGAATTAGCTCCTCTTCGTAAAAAAGGGCCCAGGACCCGAAGTCCTGAGCCCTTTAGTAAAGGCCGGCGTCACCAACTAAGGAAGATTGGATCCGGCGGCACAACTTTGAATTGCGTCCTTTTGTGCAGGTGTAATGATCCCATTTGCCACCAGGGCGTTGCCAAGCTGGGCGACTCCAGCTATGAACTTGCCGTGGTTCTTAGAAGTCGCAGCGATGTGCGCTATTAAGTCTGAGATCGTACAGCCGCTTGTGAAGAGCGTGTTCGTCACGCCCGAATCGCACCCGCCGACTACCACAGTTGGAGCGAAGTTCGAATTCGGTTCGCAATCGTCGCCGTCGGCCAAGCCATCGAGGTCGGCATCTGGAAACCAACCCACATCCCTGAGGAGTTCCAGTGTCAGATCATCTGGAGCTTTCAGGTTGTGAGTCAGATCAGGGTTGATCGCTGGTTCCATGAGAAGGTTCCTAAAGGCGATTGTGTCGTAGTGGGATCCCGACGAACCGCTGACCACTGGGTTCGGCATGTACAAACGAACTCTGCCGGCAGCATCAGCGCCGGCCCGGATGTTTGGGTCTTTGCCGATAAAACCGGTCGCCCCAGGGTTAGCCACGATGGCCAGGCCATCAGCGCGCGTCAGGCTCACCGCCGGAATAAGGACGAATGCGCCGTTTACACCGTCGTCGGCCATTCCCGGAGGTGCTGCGTTCGCGTTCGCCAATTGGTTGTAGATAATCACGGCAGCGGCTCCGGCTTCCGTTGCCCTCCTGCCTTTGACGGCGAAGCCGCATCCGCCGCGCTCGACCAGCGCGATTTTGCCGGCTACGGCCGCGAAGTTGGTAAACGACGAGCAGCCGTCGGTAGTGGTGAAGGCGACTGCCCCTCCATCTTCATCGACGTCAACTGCCGGCACGATTTCGCCAGTGATTGGGGAGGCCAGAGAGGTGATCGTCGGTCCGAATGCAGCCGTACCAAACTGTTTGGTGCCGGCGATGGCGGGTGGCGTCAGGACTCGTACTTCGGGACTGCCAAGAACGAGCACGAGCGGCGCGTCGGCCGTCACGTTTGCGCCGTTCCAGACGACGTTGCCGAAGTTTCTGGCCGAGATGGCTCGCTCGGCCTGAGTCATTTGATCCCAGGTCAAGCCGGTGGTGTTGTCGAGGGTGTGGCGTGCGTAGATGTCGGTAAGACCCAGGAAGTTCGCACCGGTAGTTTCATTGACCTGGTTGGCGAAATTAAGTCCGTGACCGAACTCGTGGAGCAGTACCGCAACCAGGTCGTTCAGAGGCCCGTGGTTGTTGTCCACTCCCAGGTAAAAGTTGAAGTCACTGCTGAACTGACAGTTGATGTCGTTAATGGTCGGGTCCAAATCAGTGCCCGCGCGTTTATCTGCGAGCGAAGCGAAATACCAGGTGTCCGGAAACTCCGAGCCGGGGTAGAGACCGACGCCACCGAAGTCGGAGAAAAGAGATGTGGGTCCCGCGCTTCCGAGTACGTTCGCCCCGAGCGGATTAAAGGCCGCTTGGATTCGTATAGTTACGGGACTATCGAGTGTCGACCCCCAGATGTTGGCTGCATGCTCAAACGCAAACAGACGCTGCGCGCCTTTGGTGGTGGCTGGATTGCCGCCTACTGGCGCTGCCGGTGTCGGGTCGTTGAATCCTTCATTCGGGCCGTCAAGGTTAACGATGACGATGGTTACGCCACCAGCAAACGCGCTGCTGGAGCAGGCGAGAACCACCATCATGGCGAAAAGAACGAGCGAGTGCTTTGCATTAATTAGATTTTTTCGCATTGGGGTTCTCCTTTACTCCTCTTCCAGGCCGAGAAAGTCCGCGGCTTCTTCGAGACTAAAGACGCAGCGAATCTCGGTCGTGCCATCGGCGTTGGCTCTGCCGAGCGTTACGCTGTTGAATCGGCCTTGCAGATCCACCGACTTCATCCCGTTCGCGCTCTGGTTGACGGTCAAACCTTCAGTCGAACGATTGGTCAGCACGCTAATCTGGTTAACCATCGTGTCCGTTTCCTCTTGTGTGGGTTTACGGAGGGCGCCGGTGGTTTTATCTAAAACAATTTCTTTGGTCGCCCTATACTTCTTGGGCGACGCCTTTGAGGAACTGCGAGGTAAGGCCATCGTGGCCAGCAGGGCAGCGCCAAGAACGACGAAAGCTGCGAGCATGCCAACACGGGCAAATCTGCCCTTAAGTCTTTTGCGCATGGCTGAAAGGCGTTTTGGTTTTGATTTCATCTTTGCTCCTTCGTAGGTTAAGAGACACATTGCGCTCGGCCATTTGCACTGGACAAGTGGTGGCAGGCGGTTCGATAGGTCTCAGGTGACAGAGTAAGACTCTGACTCATGGTGAGCCGATTTTGGAAAAACAGTTCGAGACTAGTTCGCATTTTGACGGCGAGTTAAGAGCGATGCCGCACTCTGAAGTTTAAGAGCTCCGCCCGAGTTCTCTCGGAACGATTTCAGAGATTGGTTAATGTCGTTTTCTGATTGTGGCCTTAAGCCAGCAGACGACGCTGAGGCGAAAAGGACGAACCACCGCACGGGGAAAGCGGGCGCAGTCTACTTATGAACGCGAAGCCTGTCAACTAGAAAAGGAAGCGGGTAGGTCAACTATGGATAAGGCGAGCAAGCCAACACAAAATCAGAACCCCCACGCCTCGGGGTTCTGATTTCGGTACTAATCGCGAAGTTCGTCAAACTCCATCAGTACTAGAAAACAATTTGTGATCGTAGATACAGCGATTGCCAACAAGTTGTAACCAGACTAATTCAAAAGCTTCGGCAAAACGTTAACGCTTTGCTATGGCCGTGATCTGCCAAGCGACAAGTTGCCAACGTCCACCAACCTTTGCATAGCTTCTGATGAACCGTTCTTGATTGATGGTGACTGGATTTTGAGCCGGCGCCTGCGAAGGTGAGGTTTGATCTTCCATGAACTGATAGCGAATCGTGGTGCGACCAAATACGAGCGCGCTATCTCCATATGAACGTATGGTGAGTTCGTCGACGGTCTTCTCAGGACCAATCATTACCCCACGCGGTGCGGCCGCTCGCATGCGCGTGAGTTCGATCACTTTCGCCTTCCTCGTGACGCCGCCTTGCGCATCTATCTGGACATAATCATCCACTAGGATGCGATCCAGTGTGGCGATGTCGTCTTTCGATAAGGCGAGCTCGAGTTCACGCTCCAGTCCCTTGATTACTGAATCAGTTTTGTTTACCTGATTCTGAGCATGACACGGTAATAAGACTAGAATCAGAGCTACTACGGCAACCACGCTCTTGCTGTTCATTAAACAACTCCTCTCGGACACATCATTCGAGTAGCATACTTGGCTGCGTCTGCGACGGTAAAGCAAGCGTGTTATACTCCGGACGCTTGTCTAGTCCTGCGAATGCGCGACCTTGCGTTCCGAGAGTTGAGTAATAACTAAAGGTGAGTAGTGTTTTAGAGATCATTCCGCTCGGCGGTATCGGCGAGTTTGGAATGAATTGTATGGCGGTGCGTTATGAGGATGAAATGCTCATTCTCGATGCAGGCATGGGCTTTCCCGAGGAGACGGCCTATGGCGTCGACGTTTGCATTCCCAACTTCGACTTCCTTGAACAGTATCGCGAGAACATCACCGCCATTGTCCTCACTCACGGACACGAGGACCACCTTGGCGCGCTGCCTTACGTACTGAAGAAATTCAACGTTCCTGTTTATTGTTCCCACTTCACGGCCGGACTTGCCGAGAGCAAACTGGAAGAACATAACCTGCTGGGTGACACCTTGATGCACCGCGTTGAGCCGCGCGATGTTGTTGATATCGGCGTGTTCAGCGTGGAGTTTATTCGCGTTTCACATTCGCTGATCGACTGCTTCTCGCTGGCCATCAAGACGCCGGTGGGCACAATCATTCACACCGGCGATTACAAGGTTGATGAGACGCCAGTGATTGGCGAACCCATAGACCTGCGTTCGTTCAGGCGCTACGGACAGGAAGGGGTGCTGGCCCTGTTATCCGATTCCACCAACGCAACAGTGCCGGGTCGAACGCCGTCGGAACGAGCAGTGATACCGGCGTTCGAAGAGATATTTGCCGAAGCGCGTGGACGAATTATCGTTGCAGCGTTCGCGTCTTCGATTCATCGCCTGCAAATCGTGCTCGATATCGCACAGCAGTTTAATCGCAAAGTGTGTGTGCTGGGACGATCAATGCAGAAGAACGTAGAGATTGCCGATCGTCTTGGCTACCTCGACATTCCAGACGGGTTGCTGATTCCGCTAAATGAGGCGAAGCAGGCGCGTGACCATCAGGTTGTTTTCCTGGTGACGGGTTCCCAGGGAGAATCGCGCGCCGCTCTTTCACAGATGGCGTCGCAAAGCTACAAAGGGATGATGATTGACGAGGGCGACACGGTGGTTCTGTCTGCCCGCATCATCCCGGGTAATGAACGTCTGATTTCGCGAATGATAGGCATGATCTACAAGCGCGGCGCCAACATCATCGAAGAGAAACGGCGATTGGTGCACGTAAGCGGACACGCATCGCAGGAAGATATTCGGATAATGACCGAGGCCGTGCGGCCAAAGTTTGTGGTGCCAATTCATGGCGAGTATCGCATGCTATTTCGTCACAAAGAGTTTGTGAAGAATCATCTGGGTTACCGCGAAGAGAACATTATCCTGATCGAAAACGGCGACGTGCTTGAGCTGGATGGTGAACGCGCGACAGTTGTTGAAAAACGCGAGGTGCCTCGAACCTTCATTGATGACAGCGGCTTTGAAGAGATTACCAGCGAGACGGTGAGGCAGCGCCGGCAGATGGCTTATGAAGGTTTGATAACTCTGATAGTCACTGTCGACGCTGAGACAGGCGAAGTACAGGGTGAACCGGAGATCGTTGCGCGCGGCGTCCGCGGCTTTGATTCCAGTAACGGTTCACTGAAGGATGCGCGTCGAGTTGTGGCCGCGGCGATCGCCGGCGCGTCGCGGCAGACTCTTAGCGATGAAGGCCTTTTGAAAGAGCACGTGCGCGTTGAGTTGAAGCGGTTTATTCAAAAACTGACCGGCGCGCGGCCGGTGATTTTGCCGGTCTTAGTACAGATATAGTTTCAAGTTTCAAGTTCCAGGTTTCAGGTTCGGAATTGTGGGTGCCGGGCGTCGAGTGCTGCGCCCCTCACGGCCAAACCAGAACCTTGAACTTCGAACTTGAAACTTGAAACTGGGAACTTGAAACTTTCTTTTCAGGACAAAGTTGTAATGATCACCGGCGCGTCGTCCGGTATTGGACGAGGGCTGGCGGTGGAACTTGCGCGCGGCGGCGCCAAGGTAGGGCTGGTCGCCAGGCGTGCGGAAGTCGTTCAGGAAGTGGTTCGCGAGATCGAGGCAGTTGGCAGCAAGGCTATCGCATTGCCGGCTGACGTCCAGGATGCGAAATCGCTATCAGCAGCTGCGGAGAAGCTGCGCAAAGAGTTTGGACCAATTGACATACTGATTGCGAATGCCGGCATCGGCCCGACGAGGGACGCCGCCGACATCGACGCAGCGGAGATCGCCGGGGTCATCAATGTAAACGTCATTGGCGCGGCGAACAGTGCGGCAGCGGTGATTCCCGAAATGGTTACGCGTGGCAGCGGGCAGTTGGTGATCATATCGAGCTTGGCGGC
>DASZDU010000021.1:0-4433 GCA_035941655.1 Pyrinomonadaceae bacterium
CGCGCTTGCGAAAGTGCATCAGAACCTGATTGACGGTAAGTCGATGCAGCCAGGTCGTGAAGGCCGACTCGCCGCGAAAACTGCCGATTTTTCGAAAGAGCTGGATGAAAACTTCCTGCGCGAGATCTTCAGCCTCGACCACATTCCCTGTCATGCGCAGGCAGAGCGAATAAACCCGGCGGTTATGCCGCTGGTAAAGCTCTTCGAAGGCCTTCATGTCGCCTTCGGCTGCTTTTCGAGTCAGCTCGTAGTCCGGAGTCTTAGGTGTCTCGGTTTCGATAGCAGCCACTGGTTCCTGTGAAATCGGACAACAAAACGCCGCAACTCTACGCTGTTTTGCTCCGGTCTTATCTGTTTTTGAAGGCCGGGTTTAGTATCCGATCATAATTTGTGACTGACAAGCGGCGCGGCGATTGAACTGAACAGCTTCAAGTCCAGTAGGCACGATCCAGCGAGCGGTAGTGGACTGCCTCTGAGACGTGACTGGACTGAATTTCGGCGGCGCCTTCGAGGTCGGCGATGGTGCGGCTGACTTTCAAAATGCGATCATAAGCGGGAAACCTATCTATCTGGTAATTCATAAGACTAACGTATGTTCCACTGCTGATTTGTTTCTCTATCCAAAGAAATCTGAAACCTTTTGTTGGGTTTTGTCACTAACTCCACCAGACGGTGTTTCACTAGAGCACTCCGGAGGAGAGAAGGATGAAACGCACCGGTTTCATAACGGCCGCACTGGTTTTTCTGATCCTGAGTTCAGCTCCGACCGCAATTAACGGCCAGACTGTCGCCCAAAATCGTGCAACTGCTTCGGACTATCGCCGCCAGGGAATTTATTTATATCAGCGTCAACTGTATGAGCTGGCACTCAATCAATTCGAAAAAGCCCTGCGCCTTAAGCCCGACTATCCCGAAGCTCTCAACGATCTGGCATTAACATACGGAGCGATGGGAAGACACAAGGAAGCGATCGAGTTCCTCAAAAAAGCCATTCACCACCGGCCAGTCTTCCCCGAAGCCCACTCGAATCTGGGTTATGAGTATTACCAGATTCGCGATCTCAATTCAGCGATCGCTTCGCTGCGAGAAGCGATTCACCTGAAACCAGATTACGCCCTCGCTTTCAATAACCTCGGCGCCGCGCTTTCGGAATCCGGCGCGCCTCTCGAAGCCATATCCGCATACGAACAGGCGATTCGCTTGCGGCCATCTTGGGCTGAGGCGCATCGAAATCTCGCGCTCGCGAGTTGGCCAGCCCGCGACTACGATCGGGTTTTTAAGCATCTAAGAAAAGCGATTGCTCTCAAAGCGGATTATTACGAAGCCTACAATAATCTCGGCGTGGCACATTACGGGAGCGGTCGTTACAAGGAGGCGGTGGAGTCTTTCATGCAAGCGCTGAGGATCAACTCTGAGTATGAAGATGCAATTTACAATCTCGGCGTGTTGAAATTGGTGCGGAAAGAAAGAGCCGAGGCAATGGTCCAATACCAGCGGCTCAAAGCGCTTAATCCGGAGTTGGCCGGCAGGCTCTATCAGGGACTCTATAAGGGAATGGTTCTCGATCTGCGTAATAATTAGCTAGACTAGTCAAATGATTGGGCGGCTGGCATTAGATGCGATTCAAGTAAACCGCCGGCAGGGCTCGCACACCGGGGCGTCGATGAATGTTTCGGAGGATCTCATAGCGCGCGCCCGCGCCGGCGACCAGGAAGCATTTCGTGTGCTGTTCGTTAGGTTTTCCCGACCTGTATTCCAATTTATTTACCAAATGGTCTCTCAGCGCGATTTGGCCGAGGAACTGACTCAGGAAACTTTCGTTCGCGCTTACCGCAACCTAAAACAGCTTCGCGACGATTCCCACTTTTCAACGTGGCTTTTCGGCATCGGCCACAACGTGGCCCGCGAGTTCCTGCGATCTAGACAACGACAGACCGAAAGTTTGTCGGAAGAAATTAATCAGACTGAAGACACCAGAAGTATTTCGCCAGTTGATGGAGTCCTGGAGAAAGAACTCAATCGTGCAATCGAAAACGCTTTGCAGGAGTTGGATGAAGAGAGACGCGCCATATTTGTCTTGAAGGTTTTCCAGCAGCGAAGTTATCAGGAAATTGTTGAAATAACGGGATTCTCCCTGGCCAAAATCAAGACTGAACTGCACCGCGCCCGATTGAAGCTGAGACAACGGCTTCGTTGTTTTGTGGAGATGAATTAGATGAACTGCGAAGATTACCCATTATTGGTAGAAGAGTATTTCGACGGTGACCTTGATAGAGACACCGCCCTCAAGGTCAGACATCATCTTGATGAGTGTCCGTCATGTGCAGCGCTGCTCGCAAGTTTGATTGCCGAGCAGTCCGTTTATGCCAACTATACGTCTGACGTCGAGATCACTCCTGAATTGTGGGCGGGTGTTCGGCGACGTATCGAGGTGGAAAGGACGTCGGTAGAACGTTCCGGATCATGGCTACGAAAGGTTCTGGCGCTGCCGCCGGTAAGCGGTCCAGTTGCAGTGGGTTTGGTCGTTCTGGCTGTAGTTTCCACGGTTGTAGTGATGCGTCGTATTTCTTCCACGCCACCTACAAATGTTTCAAAACGTGCAGTTACTGAAGGCACACCGCAGGCTACGCCTGAGTTGCGAAATGAAGTAGCGGTTGTTTCGCCCGACACAAGTGAAGAACCAAAATCCACCAAAGAGAACGTAACGAGGAGAGATGGTTTGACCATCGCTGCTCCTGTCCGCAGATCACCGCCGCCGCCAAAAGGGGATGTTCTCAAAACAAAAGATCCGCGTCGACTGGTTCTGGAAGCCGAACAAAAGTACCTGGCTGCGATAGCGATGCTTTCCCGGAGTGTCGATAGAAAAAGATCTCTGCTCAATCCGGCCACTAAGGCAAAGCTTGAGCAGGCGCTATCTTCCATCGACCGTACTATTCTAGCTACTCGCAAGCTAGTGCGCCGGCATCCAGACGACCCCGTGGCCGCGCAGTACATGCTGACTGCCTACGCAAAAAAGGTGGATATGCTAAGGGAATTGGTTGACTACTGATATGACTAATCAAGTCTTAGTGTTTACGGCCGTTTTGTTTCTCGTGATTCCTGGAATTTCGAGCCTCAAAAGCACCTTTGCCCAAACGACCGCGGCGTCCGAAGATAATCAAGTTTCAGATAGGCACTATGGCCGGGCGAGAATCAATGTCGAGCGCGGAATAAAAATCACCTTAGGCAATCGTACGACCGGCCGCATCACTGTTAACGGATGGGATCGCGACGTGATCGAGGCGCATGCCCTTAGTGAACGTGGCGATGAGGTAGTAATCGCACGGTTTACGGATGATTCCGCAGGTAAAAAGTTGTTTCTCAAAGCTGATTATGCCGACTTGAATAAACCCGTGGCTCCAACCACTCCTCTCATGTCGCCGCCCGAGAATTCGAAAGGCTTGAAAGGCTTGCTCAAGGTGCATTTCGAAGTGAACGTTCCGCGCTATGTCGAAATTGACTTGATTCGCGTCTGGTACAGCGATGTCCAGATAACTGGCGTGCAAACAGCAATCAGCGTTTGGGGAGATCAGAGTAGCGTGATCTTAAAACGAGTGGGAGCTGTTGCGGCTCGCACCCGGGGCGGCAGTGTGGAAGTTGAAGATGCGGAAGGTCTCGTATCTGTCAACACTACTGGCGGCGGAGTTAGAGTGTACAGAGTACAGGGCAACGTGAGTGTGGTTTCGATTAGTGGCCCCATCGAGATCAAGTGTGTGCAGGGCCGCGTGGAGGTGGCAAACACAGAAGCTTCGATTGACCTGGCCGACATTGATGGCGAAGTGAAGGCTGCGGCTACCAACAGCAGTGTGCGTTTTACCGGAGGCTTGCGTGACGATGGCAGATATGACCTGAAGTCTATGTCTGGCCGGGTGGAGATGATCTTACCTGACAACACCAAAGGCTTTGATGCATCACTTTCGTCGTATCAGGGAATAATCGAGAGTGATTTCAAACTCAAGACGACGCAGCCCATCATCGAGGGGCATCATGGCCGAAGAATGATTGGACGCTTCGGCAATGGGAAGAGTCAAATATTACTGGATTCGTTCGACGGCCTGGTGCGGTTATCAAAGGTCCCGCCCAGCAAAATAGAAGGTTGTAAATAAAAGAATTCTCTCAGCTATTTCCTGCTTCACATAATAAGAAGCTCCGATTCGGGGTCAGGCTTGCGATCTTGCGATTCTAACCGAAATCAGCTCCTGGTACGTTGGTCCGTTACGGTCGCAACCCGTTCAAGTCCAGTAAGTCCGATCCAGCGAGCGGTAGTGGACTGCTTCCGAGACGTGACTAGACTGAATTTCGGCGGCGCCTTCGAGGTCGGCGATGGTGCGGCTGACTTTCAAAATGCGATCGTAAGCGCGGGCCGACAGACCGAGGCGGGTCATCGCGCGCTC
>DASZDU010000022.1:0-3649 GCA_035941655.1 Pyrinomonadaceae bacterium
TCGTGCATTGCCAAAGGATATTCGCGCGGCCACTGCGTTTCGTTCCACATCTGCGGGTGCGCCGGCGTGTAAATTGGTTTCGGGACAAACTTGTTCCAGGCGTTGGGAAACACACCGCCTTCGGTAGCCACCGCGCCGAGCAATGCGTTCAACATGAAGACGGCGCGAGCGACGGCCCAACCGCCACTGACGCCTGAGCTAACGCTGCGCCAGTTATGACTGGAGAAACGCGTGCCGGCCGTGGCGATTAGTTTGGCGATCTCTTCGATTGTTTGGGCGTCTACCCCGGACTCCTGCGCCGCGAACTCGAAAGTGTATTCGGCGTAGAGTTGTTTCAAGCGCTCTTCAAATTGTTCAAAGGTGGGCGGGGCCAAGCCCGGGGTCACCAGCGGGGCAGCCCCGCTGGCGTGGAAGTCCGCCTTCCCCACCTGCGAAGCCTCAGACGCTCGCTCCGTTGAAAGATCTTCGGCGGCGTCGGGATCGGACTTGGAACTTGAAACTTGAAACTCGAAACTCTTTTCGAGGTATTCCTCCCAGTTCCACCAACGCTTTACAAACTCACGGTTGTAGAGATTGTTTTGAATTAGATAGTTCGAAATCGCCAGCAACATCGCGCCCTCTGAACCGGGGTAAGGCGCGACCCAGTAGTCGGCGTGCGTGGCGGTGTGCGAGAGGCGCGTGTCGAAGACGATGAGCTTCGCACCGTTAGCTTTGCCGTCGATGACGCGTTGCGCGTGCGGGTTGAAGTAATGGCCCGACTCGAGATGCGCGCTGATTAGCAGGATGACTTTCGCGTTCGCGTGATCAGGGCTGGGACGATCCAGGCCCATCCAGAGTTGATAACCTTCGCGGCTCCCGGACGAACAGATGTTGGTGTGCGAGTTGTGGCCGTCAACTCCCCAGGCGGCGAGTATGCGTTCGGTGAAACCATCTTCGCCTGGGCGGCCCACGTGATACATGATCTCGTTGCGACGATTTTCGACTATGGCTTTACGAATGCGCGCGGCTATATCGTCAAGCGCTTCGTCCCAGGTCGTTTGTTCCCACTTGCCTGCGCCGCGTTTGCCGGTGCGCTTGAGCGGATAAAGAATGCGATCCGGATCGTGGATCTGGTTGAGAGTGGCGGGACCTTTCGCGCAATTGCGTCCGCGTGAACCGGGGTGCTCAGGATTGCCTTCAAATTTCTGTATCTCCCCGGTGACTTTGTCGATGTAAGCCAGGAGGCCGCAGGCAGACTCGCAGTTAAAACATGTCGTCGGTACGAGCGAATAATGTCGCTCCTTGCGCCGCGGCCACGCCTGCGAATCAAGCTCGGTCCAATTGTCCCAACGCTCCTTCGGCGGAAACGCCGCGAGCTGACTGCGCGAAGGGCCGGGATAAAAGGTTTCGGTCATATTAGTTCTATTTGTTTTACACATCCACGATCCGGCCGTCTCTTCCAATTACTCCCGGTCCGGATCAAGCTACGCCAGCGGGACTGACTGTCCCGCCTGCACATAAGCATTTTCGTAAAGCATCAATCCCATCAACGCCAGGGGCGCGCCGGCGACTCCCAGCGGTGGTGACAAAACACCAAGAATAGCGAGCCATGGAACCAGTCCGCCCGCCAGTGACAGAATATTTCCCATCCAGAAATCGCTTCGATAACGGCCGCGCACCATCTCCCACACCGCGAGACGAGCATGGGCCGTCGCGTGTGTAAGTGAAACTTCGCCCCAGATCATCAAGAGGTGAACAATGCTCGCCACTGCAAGCAGCCGGGTTAATGCCAGGATGATCGAGACCGGGCGTATCACATTCATTTCAAGATACATCGCCAAGGGCAACAACAAGGCCGAGCCCAGCAACAATGCCTGCACTAACAAATGCGGTGGCAGCAAAGGGTTTTGCCACATGTCGCGCGCCTTCGCCTGCGCGAAAAGATATGCGGTGTAAACCGCAGTCATGAGCGCCAATGGAACTCCGGCAATCATCAGCCAGCTTTGTATAGACTTTGAACCAAACCAACTCGCCAGGAAGTGAAGCCCGAGCACCAAAGTGTAGCCGGCAATTATGAAGGCGCCCTTCACCAGCCAACTGCGCCACTGCGGCCGGGTGAAGATTAAATAGAAACGCTCGGGATGTTCGAGGTCCCAGATCAACAAGCCGCCGGTTATTGCCAGGAAGACCCCAGAAACAATTGGCGTCACCCACAACCAAATCGGATTGTTCGCGCTGAGAAATCCAAACAGCACGAGCAAAGCAGCAACCAGATAAACACCGGAGGCAATGCCTTTGGTCCAGGTGTAAAGGCTGACACGCCAATCCCAGGGTATGGCGTGCGCCACGTCGTAAGACAGCAACGCGGCGGCCGAGCTGTTGTTGTAGTTTGGATTACCGGACACAACCTGCGATGAATTCTCCTGTTGCTCGCTCCACATAAACAGTCCGCCTTCCGGCCGGCGCGCTGCAAGCGGATCGAGCGTCGCCTGGTGCGCGCCCTTGTAGAACAGTTTTGGCAGCGTCTCTTTTTCCGGACGACGAACAGCGACTGACTCCCGATTTACAATCTGCGCCACATACGACTCCGTGTCGTTTAGATCGCCGATCAGGATCGCCTGCGTGGGACAAACAACTACGCAGGCCGGTTCGAGTCCGACGTCGATGCGGTGCGCGCAGAAGTTACATTTCTCAGCCGAATGGTCTTCAGGGTTGATGAAGATCGCGTCGTAGGGGCAGGCAGCCATGCAGGCTTTGCAACCTATGCAAATCGATTTGTCGAAATCGACGATACCGTCAGCGCGCTTGAACATCGCGGTGGTGGGGCAGGCCGTAACGCACGGCGCGTGCGCGCATTGGTTGCAGCGCGTCACCTGATGCGCCCGGCGTGCTTGTGGGAAGACGCCCACGTCTACATGTTTCACGTAAGTGCGCGTGACTGAAAGTGGAACCAGGTTTTCAGACTTGCAGGCGGTCGTACACGCGTGACAACCAATGCAACGCGTTTGGTCGATGACTTTAGCCCATTTCACCGCGCGATTTGGTGGTTGTTCCAGCATGCAACTCCGCTTTCCGGTTTTGGCGAGAGCGAACTATATCACGCGAATAAGCAAACAAAACATGCGTCTTTTGCGGGCGGGCAGTCGACTCTCAACCACTGCGGCATTGACAAATGCTGATAGGAATAAGAAATTAGCTGTAGCTATTTGCTATTTTGCTTTCTGGTCTTGAGCCAGGTTGGTTTGGAGGTTTGATGATGCGTCTTGCGATTTCATTTCTTGCCGTCGCTATTCCTGGGTTGGTAGCGCTAAGCGCATGTAATTCCGCCGAGCGGAAGAATGCGCTAGGCTCGCCGAGTGCTCCGGCGCAATCGGCCGCGTCGCCGGCAGCAGACGGCGTGCGCCGCGTCACCGTGGCTGAGCTGAAGGATATGTTGGATAAGAATGAAGCTTTCGTAGTGGATGTGCGTAACGAGGCTTCTTACAATACCGCTCACATTAGAGGCTCCAGGCTGATTCCCGAGGCCGAGATCCTGAATCACGTCGACGACCTCCCGCGTAACAAATTTATTGTTACTTATTGCTCTTGACCGAACGAACATACGTCCGCCCGTGCGGTGGCCGAAATGAAAACGAAGGGTATTGAAAACGCAGGCGCGCTGCTTGGCGGA
>DASZDU010000023.1:0-12806 GCA_035941655.1 Pyrinomonadaceae bacterium
AGCGCTGGTCCGTCAGAAGGGCTGACGCCAGTTAGCCGGGCAACCTGAAACACCCCCCTCGCCTCTTATACCCGAACATTCTGGCTTTCAGCCTTACCCCAGGCAGGCTTGACTCGGCCCGGTCCAAATTATCAATCAAACAGGGAGAACTAACTCATCATGAGTAAATTATTGTTTTTAGGAATTCTAATTGTCTCCTGCGCGCCAATGGCGTTTGCACAGTCCACTGACGACTACCACAAGTGTGAATTTTATGGCGGGTATTCGCACAATCGCGTCGACACCGGCGGCGGGACTTCCGTCATCACTGACCGCGAGGGCTTCAACGGCTTCGACACTGCGGTCACCGGCAACATTACGCGTTACGTCGGTTTGAAGGTTGATTTTGCGGGGCACTTCAAGAACAAGAGTATTCAGCTTTCTCCGCCTAGCAGCGCGCGAGTGGATATAGACTCGTCGCTCTATAATTTTTTAGGTGGCGTGCAGCTCAAAGATAATTCGACGGAGACGCGTTTCAAGCCTTTCGCTCAGGCGTTGGTGGGTCTGGCGCACGGACGCAACAAGGTTGAATTCATCGACGTTATCTGCATCGCGGTAGTTCCCTCGCCTTGCTCGAATTTCACCGAAACCGACACCGGTTTTGCGGGAGCATTTGGGGGCGGCTTGGATATTCGCGCCGGCAGCAGATTTGATATTCGCGCGATTCAGATTGACTACAATCCGACGCGCCTCTTCGATAGCACTCAACACAACTTCCGCATTGGAGCTGGCATCGTCATTCACTAAGGTTGACGAAACAGCATCGCCAACAAATCACCGCCCGGGTTTCGCGTTGAAATCCGGGCGGTATTTTTTGGAGTGCGCTGACCTGTCAGCGCTTTGGTCGGTCGCGGCCTGTCGCGACCGAGGGTTAATTGAATCTCAAGCAAAAACATGGACGACTGGCCGCCCGAGACGAAAGCGCTGACAGGTCAGCGCACTCCAAAAAGAACTTTAGGCATTATCCCTGCGGCACTTGTCCCTGCGCACCGCCGAATTCATAAGTGATGTGCAAATGCAGAGTTCCGTCCTGCACTTCCGAGCGCACATCTTTCACCTGAGCTTTCACTGAACCATTGCTCGCCTGCACCGGAATCATCAACTGCAATTGCTGTGGCCGCAGAAACACAATTGGATTCACGCGGCTATCGATTGCCGAACGGACGAACACCGTCACGAAATTATTTGCAACCGGATTGACGCCTTCGAGGTTAACGCCCTCGACATTCACGCGGCCGTACAGCGTTTGATTGGCCTGATCAAACGACAGTTGAATCGTAGTTTCAGCCCAGCCTTTGAATTGTGTGCAGTTGCCGAGCAGGTTGTAGTTGCCGCTGAAAACAAGCGGAGCTGAAATCTTTCCGCCCGCCAGCTGTACCTGCGTCTTAGCGTTACTGCCTTCCGCTGCCAACGTCACGCTGTTGTTGCAACCGCCCTGAAAAACAGCTGGTCGGATCGAATTGGAGTCTCCTGGCGGCGGGTTCGAAGACAGATTGAATTTAGGCGGACCAAGGTCTCGGAAGATTGTCGTCAGTAATTGTTCAAAAAAACTATCACTGATGGAGACCACCACCGTAGCCGGCGGATCGCCTCCCGGCGCCGGAGCTTGAACCCGGGCGCCGGGAATTGCTTTCGCGCTCGGCACGCCAAGAAAAAAGATCGCAGCACCGGCGCCGATTAACAGACCACAAACCAACAGCAGTATGTATCTCATGCTCGTTCTCAGTTAGCGGCTAACGCACGGTCGCTGACGGCGAAGCTGCCGGTGAAGTTGATAACGCAGGCGACGGAATCGTGCTGGCCGCCGGCGCATTCATGTTGGTCAAGAGCGCTTTGACTATCGCCGCCACCGTGTTGGTAAAGGCGTCGATCTGCTGGCGTACCTGCTCGGGCGGAACTTTATTAAGCCCTGCGGGAACCTGAAAAAGCGTATCGTCGACCGTGGTTGAGATGTCGCGCATTTCCGCGACAATCTTCGCGCCTTTCACACCTTGAACGTTGCCGCTCGCTTCGGTAAACAATTCTGCACGCAGCGGCAAACCAGTTTCTTTATCGACATAGACGAATGCCTCGCTCGTCACCTGGCCGGCAGAAGTCGAGGTGTTCGTAGTGGCAGCATAGCGATATTTCTCGGCCGTGCGGCCAGCCATACTTTCCTCGCCCACGTGCTCGACGCCTTTCAGTTTCTCCAGATGAGCAACAAGCTGGCCCGGTGTCATTAATTTCTGAAGTTGAAAGCCGGTCGCTTCCGGAGTCAATTCCGCATATTGCTTGCGGGCTGGAGCGATTACGATGTGCTTGTCGCCTTGCTCGAGATATATCAGGTCGGAACCGTCAGGTAGTTTGAACGACACGCGACGATCGGCTCCGTTCCGTGCAACTTCGGCGGACAAAGTAGGTATGCCGACAGTCTTTTGTCCACCTTCAGTTTCTGCGCTGAAGACCAGTGTGGCGCGATATCTGTCCGGCTCGCGGGCGGCAATGACTGACGGCGGCGCAGATGCCAGATTGGCATTTGTACTGATCGGCGACGTGTTGGCATTAGCCAACACATTGCTATTCGCATTGTTGTCCGCGCGCTGGCAGCTGCCGCCGATCAAGCCAAGGGCGCAAATAAAAACCAACCCAGTAAATCTCGTTGATAAGACTTTGGAACCGAGTCGCACACCGCGGCTGGGTTTCATGGCAGAAGTGTTCATGACTTTCTCCGAAAGAGTTCAGCGTCAAAACGCAGTTGCTAAAAAGGGGGTTTGTTGGAGGGAAGTCGTAGGATAACACGCGCGCATAAGATTTGTAACGCAAACTGTTAGTTTGCGCTCTAAGTCGCAAGGGGATGCACGCGGTAGCGAGTGGAAATGACAGGCATTCCTACCTGTCTGTGTTTTATGCCATCACAACGACAAGACAAACCGAATGTCTGGCCTAAGTGCATTTGACTTACCACTTAATTTCGCATAGAAGCGCTCTGCTCTTTCAGTTTCTATGTAGTGAGTGTGCCAATGAAACAGATTCCTGTGCTGCTAGTTCTCGGCTTCGCGCTGTCACTTTGCAACTTAACGAATAAACTAAAAACGTCGAGGAACTCCGGCGGATCCGGCAAGACCGCAACGCGCTCGACTGCCAGCGGTGAGGTGGAGCAGGCGAACCCAACTGCTGCACAGACACAGGCGTTGGCCGGCGGCAAGACTGCCAAGTGGGACCAGCAGGGCATGTCGTGGACAGTGCCGCCGTCGTGGAAGGAAACAACGAACGAATCGAAGATGCTGCTGTGGCGATCGCCCGGCGGCTCAGATGCGGCCAACCTGATCGTCAACATCTCGCCAATGGATGAAAGTTTTCCGACCGAAATCAGCATCAACGCGTTCTATGATCAAGCTAAGTCACGCATGAAAAACGGTGAAGTGGACGAGGTTAAGTGGCTGGAGATCGACGGTCTCAAAGGCGTCGAGTTTCGCGAGTCCAATCCTGAGAAGCCCGACGGCATCCGAAGACTGCAATGGCTGGCTTATCGAAAGTATGCGGGCCAGGTACAGATGGTGAATCTGATGCTCTCGAGCGATGGCACGGGCTTCCCCAAACACCAGGACGAGATGTACGGGGTTATGTATTCGACGAAGATCGTCCACTGAAGCAAACGAAAACGAGTAAAGGGGAAAGGGTCAAGGGAAAACAATCTGCTTGTCGTCCCTTTACCCCTTCCCCTTTCCCCTTGCCCCCGCTTGACTCTTAGTTTTTCTTGATGTAATTCCGGTGAATCCAGGCGCCCTGCTGCTGCTTGTCACGCGTTTCAAAGAAGATGTTCTGACCATCCTCTCGCGTTAGCAAATTTACGCGCGCGTTGACATCCTTCTCAGAACCTTTTGCCTTTTCTGAATCGGAAAGAAAACCCTGCACGTTCTCAGCCGAGGCCGGCCTGAAGTTGCCGTCCTGCAGTTCGGCAATCGCCTCCATTGCATTAGCTCTGAGCAGCTTGGGCCAAAGCTTCTTGAACAGCACGTTTGAGCCATAGATATCCGCGCTATTCACCTTGCCGTTAATCGCAAATACATAGCCAATGACGTCATCGCTGCCATTTGCAATGTTCGAAAGGGCTTTGATGTAACTTTCGGCCGTCTCCTGAACTTTCTTGTTCTCGACCGCCAGTTGCAGGCTCGACTCTGACACTGCAGAGTTAACGCGGGCGCCGACGTTGCGGCTTAGTTTGTCCTGAGCCACAGTGACACTGCGCCAAACCTCGCCCTGCGACGTTGCACGTTTCGCCGCCAACTTGATCTCTTTAGTAGTTGCGGCGTCAGCCGAACTGCTGAAGACTCCGACACGTTCGTTTCCGCGTCCACTCCACCTTCCGTGCTCGACGCAAAATGCTGAGATTGGCAACTTACCCGATCGCGGCGGAACGATCAGATCAACTCCAATCATCCGATCCTGTTGACCACCCTTGACGATGTCGCCGGATTGAACAAAGACGTCCTCGTCCGAAAAGTTTTGAATAGATAGTTCGTTCACGCTCTTCGTTTCGTATACGACCACCTTCTTCTGCACCAGCGCCTCCTGAAGGGTTAAGAACGACTTGGCCTTGATCATACTCTTGCCGTGAACGAGAAAGATGGAAAGATTCTTGTGCGTGTAAGGTCCGGTGAGTCGGTATTCGCCGGCTTTTATTCCGCCGCCTCTTCCTTGTCCACCCCCGCCGCCCCCGGTTGCTTTTTTGTGAGCTTGTGCGCCGCTTAGCAGCCCCAGCGTCACCATTACTGAAAACAGAACTACCCCGAGTGTTAACACAAACGCCTGTTTCTTCATTGTCTTGTCTCCTAAAAGTTGTTTGGACAGTGATGGCCGTAATCCGGTATCAGACACACTGCCCCCACCACCCAATGCTGAGTGAAAAATATTCAACGGGGAGCCCGCTTCGAAAACCCCCTGGAAATTTGGGGAGACTCCCTGCGAAATTCAGGGAGACGTTAGAAGTAGAAATCTAACTGGTGCTAGAACGAGACTGCGGATTCTTCTTGCGTTGAGAGGTCGCCGGGGGCCGGTGCGTTGCCAAAACGGGATGTCCAGGCAGCGGTAAGGTTGAGCGGCTGGAGCCGAATCACATAACCTTCGGCATTGTTAACTGGCGGCGTTTCTTATGCGAAGAGGGTCAGCACGGCAGAAATGTTTTTCCGGCCAAAATCATTATCAATAGAGGCCCTGATCGTATCTGCCCGGAGGCGATTATTCGTGAGGTCAGCAGTGAAAACTTTTGCTGAAGCAAAAGTATCATTCTTGTTGACAGACCAACCGGCTTGGGAATAGCCTGTCGACGCTTCAGACCGTTTCGTGTTTTCGCATTTCCCGACCCATTCGCCAACCACGCCGCTTTGAGTTTCGTCCAGGGTTAATCGAAAACGCCTCATAACAGTCAGCTTGTTCACCCTGATAACCCAGCCCACAGGAGGATAATGATGCCCGACTCCACCGCTACTGATGCCAATCGCAGGATTCAAAACGCTCCCAACAATTTACCGCAGAAGGACAAATGGACCCTGATGTTTTTGATCGCAGGGGATGCCGCCTTGTCCGCGAGTATGATCTCTCAGCTTAAGGAACTCACCGATGCCGGTTTTCAGGAGCATACCAACGTGCTCCTTTATTTTGATCCCAACTGCAACGGAAAAGGCGCGCGCATTTACGATGTAAACCATTACCGAAAGCAGCAGAGTGATGAGAAGACCGTTATCGGCGACGGCCCTAATCCATTCGTGCGCAATATTGCCGAAGATTGCAACATTCAGAGTCTGCAGCAGATTCCGGCTGCGCTGTCTCTCCGCTACTTCCTCGAGTATTCGAGATTTTATTATCCGGCAGAAAACTACATGCTGTTCCTGATGGGACACGGCGTCATTGTAGGTAACGACGAGTTTCTCCCGGATACCGATGATGGTTCGTCAATCACGCTCGCCGAGCTGGGCGAAATCCTCAAAGAGTTCGGCGGAAAAGTTCGAGCAACGAAAGGCGATGAATTTCACCTGGTGGCCTTCCACAGTTGCGGGATGAGTTCAGTTGAACTGGCGTTTGAACTCCAGGGCTCCGCCCGATACATGATGGGAACTCAAGGCTCGGCTTTTCCTGGCAGCTGGCCTTATCGTCAGATTTTGAAGAAGATTTTCAACGCGATGCTCAAGTTTAGCGGTGATCAGGCAAGCAATACGGACGAATATCCCAACCCGTTGGTCAAGGAGATCCTAAAAGGCCTCCAGAATTTGAGCTTTTACAATGGTCGTGATTTCTCGGATGCAGGATTTTCCGGGGATCTGGCAATGTGCAGCCTCGATAATGACAACGTGGAAGGACTGAAACAGCCGCTAAAAACTTTGGTACGTGAGTTAAAGAGAGGTTTGCGGAACGGCGTAAAGGAATCTATTCTGCTGGCCCACTGGGAGTCTCAGAGCTATTTCGGAGAGAGCTACACCGATTTGTACGACTTTTGTGAGTGTCTGCAGAAACACTGTCCGAAGGGCGGATCTGAACACGCGATTTGGGAGGCTTGCGAGCAGGTAAAAGACAAGCTGCAGAGTGAGAGGTGTGACAACGGTTCTGGAACCGACCCGGAAGGATTATTTGACAGGCTCGTCGTTTTCTCCGATTACTATGGCCCAGCTTTCCAGCACTCGAATGGACTCTCGATCTTTTTCCCCTGGAGAACTCCCATAGCGAAAGTGACGACCAATTATGAGAACTATGAGTTTACAAAGGAACTTAAACAGAATTCATGGCTGAGTTTTTTGAACGATTATTTCTTCTTAACCAGACGTCCGTTAAAGGGTAAAGACAAGCCCACGAAGGAATCTTCGGACAAAATTACGACTCAGGCCCCACTGCGACCCCGGATGGAAAAGCTGTCTGACGCACAGCTTTTACGTTTGGGCCCGCCCCCGCGATCCAGAAGCGGGCTGACCAAGCGGATTGCCTTGCTGGTGAAGGAGTTGACAACCATGGCCAAGGAGACCGGAGCGCTCGCGGAAGCTGGCAAGGAAACTGCCACGCTTGACGAAGGCGGCAAGGAAACCGCAACCCTCGCCAAGGAGATGGGAACCCTCGCGGAGAAGTTCGGAGCGCTCGCCAAGGAGATGGGAACGCTGGCAGATAGCGGAAAGGAAACCGCAACCCTCGCCAAGGAGATCGGAGCCTTAGAGAAGGAGATGGCAAGCCTGGCGAAGGAGACCGGAACGCTCGAGATAGCCGCCAAGGAAACAGGAACGCTGGCGAAGGAGACAGCGACGCTGGCGAAAGAAACTGGGTCGTTGGCGAAGGAGACGGGAACACTCGCGGACGTAAGCAAGGAGACAGCGACACTGGACGTAACGGGACCGCCCATAAAGGAGACCGCGACGCTGGCGAAGGAAACTGCAACGCTGGGATTTTTCGGAGGGACGGTAATCAAGAATTTTGATGCTCCAGAAGGTGAGACGATCAGCTCGCGGCCGAGAGGGAGACCAAATCCCGACCACGAGCAGACAGCCGACCCGCACGTGAGGGCAAAAGCAAGAGGGAGATAAGTGAGACTGAAGTGCGCCAACCTGATTCAACGTTGGCTTCCGATCTTTGTCGCATTGTGCTGCGCGGTTGCTCTGAGTTCTCGAGTACAACAGGCAGCTGACGATGCGCAGACAGTTGAGGATGATTACCGCATCACACGCCTTGACGAACGTCAGCGCGCCGTAGCGGAACTGCGGAAGAATGCCGATCAGCTGCGGACATCGGGCCAGGTAATTGAAGCGGTTCGCACGTTGAATCGGGTGGGCCGCTTTCAAATACGAATGTATGTCGCGGATGAAGCGATCCAGACATTCCAGCAGGCTCTCCAGCTTATCGAGCAACAACCTGACATCCAGACCAAAATAGACAGTCTCAATGGGCTGGCATCGAGTTACGACAACCTCAGTAAGTGCGATCTTGTCGAGCCCTCAGTCAACACGGCAATAGCTCTTAGCTCGCAAACCAACTACCCTGCCGGTAAGGCCGAGGCTTTGCTGACTCTCAGCCATTGCCAGAATCATCGCGACCACACACTCGCCATGAAAAGCGCGCAGGAATCGCTTGCGCTTTGGCGTTCGATAGATCGCAAGCGTGGGATCGCGGAGGCGCACGTTGCCATTGGTGAATACCAAATGGCGCAAAACGATCTGGTGGAATCCGCAAAAAGTCTCCAAACCGCGCTCAGCTTATATCGAGAACTCGAAGCTATAGACCAGCAGGCAACAATTCTTATCTACCTTGGGTTTCTTGAATATCGGAACGGTGCCTGGCAGGACGCCCTGGGGTTTTACACACAAGCGCAATCGTTGATTGACGAAAAAGCCGAGCCCTACAGGATGGCTCAGATCACGGGCGGCCTGGGGGAGGCCTTCCTTGAGAGCGGACTATCGAACGTAGCACTCGCTAAATTCCGTGAAAGCTTAGAATACTTTCGCTTAGCAAAGGCTCAGCGCGGCGTTAGAGCTATGATTTGGTCGATTGGCCGAGCGCAATACATGTCAGACAACTATTCGGACGCTCTTGCCAGCCTGCAGACAGCTCGCACTGATGCTGCTTCGAACAATGATCCGACGATGACCGCGTTCTGCGATGATTTTTTGGGTCGAACTTACTACGCGATGGAGGATTACGCTTCAGCTCTGAGCCATTTCCAGGCTGCGCTTGATGGTTATCTCGGCGCAAAAAACACGATGGAGGCGGCGCGCACTCGCGCGCTAATGGCACAGGTCTATGAACAGCAGGGACACTTTGAAAAGGCCAGGCACGGTTATCAAACGGCGCTTGAAACGTTCCAGGTGCTCACCGATCACGTCGATCAGGCAGCCACGCTCTACGCGCTGGGAAGACTGGAGCTAAATCAGAATCGTCTCGATGCCGCCGAGAACTATCTGCGGCAATCTATAGACCTCACGGAAAACATCAGGCGCGTCTCAACTAGTGTTGATCTCATAACCGCTTTTTCGGCGACGGTCCACGATCGTTATGAAGCTTATGTTGACTGCTTGATGCGCCGGCATCAGGCGAGTCCAGCCCAGCAGCTCGACATTCGTGCTTTTGAAACGAGTGAGCTGGCTCGCGGGCGTTCGCTCGCAGAGTTGTTGCGCGCTACACAAACAAACCTTGCTCCGGGGGTGGATGTTCCGTTGGCGGAGCAGGAAAAGATACTGCGTCAATCGCTGCGAATTAAAGAAGACGATCGGGTCACACTATTGAGCAAAGCGTACAAGAAAGAGGATCTTGAGGTTCTGCAGGGTGAACTGGCTGGTTTGACTGCTCGATACAAAGAGGTCATGGAATCTATCCATGCGCACTATCCCTCTTACGCTGAAATAAGCCGGCCGGTATCCTGGACACTGAGTCAGATTCAGCAGAACGTTATAACGGACGACGAAACAGTGTTGCTGGAATACAGCCTGGGCACGAAGAAGAGTTACGCCTGGGTAGTTACAAACAACAGTATCAAAAGTTATGAACTGCCAGCCAGGACGCAAATCAATGAGGCAGCGCAAAAAGTTCATGGATTGTTAACCGCCGGCCGCGCTGCGAATGAAAACGAATTGAACCGGGCTACTTTGAAGCTGGCTGAAATGGTTTTGTGGCCAGTGGCCGCCGACTTGAATAAACGCACGGTAATCGTAGTTGCCGACGGCGCCCTGAATTACATTCCGTTCCAGATGTTGCCAACATCGTTGGATGTGAATGAACCGCTGGTCGCCAGGATCGAAGTTATCAATGCCCTTTCTGCTTCCATCCTGGGACGGTTAAGAGAAGCCTCGACGCGACGTCAAAGTCCAACGAAAGTGTTGGCAGCGTTCGGCGATCCAGTGTTCGCGTCGAATTATGCGCAACGCAAAGATGCGAGTAACAGCGAATACTTTGCCTCGGCCCAGGCACAGGAAGCTGAACGCGGGAAACATGCCTTGCGCGACATCGAGCCGTCCGGAGACCCTTTCGATCCTTCAGCCCTGGAGCCGCTCTTTTTTTCCCGCCGCGAGCTAAGCAACTTGCGGGACGTGGCTGGACCAGAGAGTTTTGTGGCTACAGGTTTTGAGGCGACGCGTGAAAAGCTTTCGCAAGCAGATTTGACCGGATATGCGATTCTACATTTTGCAACGCACGGAATTCTTGATCCGAAGAATCCCGAGAATTCGGGATTGTTTCTTTCCATGGTTGATCGTGAGGGACACGCTCAGAACGGCTTCGTGGGACTACAGGATATCTATCGACTCCACGCTCCGGTTGATTTAGTCGTCTTGAGTGCCTGTCGCACCGGACTTGGCAAGAACGTGCGCGGCGAAGGATTGATCGGTCTGACGCGCGGATTCATGTACGCCGGCGCTTCGAGTGTAATCGCCAGCCTATGGAAAGTAGACGACGAAGCGACTGCTGAACTCATGAAACGTTTCTATTCGAACGTGCTGCAAAAAGGGATGACGCCCGCTGCCGCTTTGCGTGCCGCCCAAAACAGTATTCGACAGGAACCCCAGTGGCGCTCTCCTTATTTTTGGGCCGCTTTCACACTCCAGGGCGAGTATCGGCAAATCATTAAGCCGCCGTCTTCCAGCGCCAGGATTCCGAGACTTCTCGTTATCGGCGTGACGATATTGTTAGCGGTGATATTTGTTTGGGTTTACCGGCGCACGCGCGACAAAGTCCAGCTAGTCGATGGTCAGTAGATAACTGCCTGGGAGGCGTTGCTCGGTACCATCAGTCTTAATTGCATAGACATTGAAAGCGTATTGGCCGCGAGAGAGTTCAGCAGCGGGAACCATTACGTCGACTAATTGATCGTTGTGGGAAATTGGCGCGAGAGTTTTGATTCTGCCATCGTAGGTTAGCATTTCAACGCGATAGTCTTTTGCGGGAATCGCCGGTTGAGCCAGTGTTAGATGAAGTTTCAGGCGCTCGGATTTAAGGGGAAATTTTATTGAGGGCGCCACGCGGCCGACTGCTCGCTCGCTGGAGCCGGCAGTAAGAGTGAGTTCGGCGACAGTGCTCCCCGGAGACATCTGAGCGATCCACACGACTACACCGATAATAATGAACGCGGCAACGCATGCCGTGGCCCATGATATCCAGTTTGACGGGAGCCACGGCACTCCTGGTGATGGCTGCGGCGTGTAAACTGGCTCGCGCTTATCGGCTTTCACTACGCGCTGAAGGGTCTGGCGAAATCGGAGTTTTTGCTCACGTTCCGGTGTAATCAGAAAATATCTTGCGAACCATTCCGCCTCATCCTCAGCCAACTCCTGAGCGATCGATGATTCAATCAATTCGTCTTCCGTGGCCAGCACTTCGTCGAAGAATTCATCGTCAGTAAACAGTCGCTGCTCAAATTCGTCGAGAGTACGGCCGGTGAGTTGCCCCAGCAAATACTGTCTAATTCTAACCGGATCATTGTGATTTGAAGACATCAGATATAAAACACCCGCTAATCGACAAACTTCTATCTGTTATGACATTCGGCCGCGAAGCATTTCAGTGTGCCGGAAGCTCTTCCAGGCATTGGTCCATACACTTCCGCAATTGTTGATGTAACCTGTGTATCTTAATTCGCAAAGCGTTGATGGTAATCCCCAGATTGTCGGCGATTTGCCTGCGCTTTTGAATCCGGGCCTGTTTCTCCCCTTCCTCATAATCCACTACCAGCAGCTGATCTTCGGGTGGTAGCTCCACGAGACACCGCCTGAGACAAATTTCCAAATTGGGATCCGGATCTGGATCCGGTGACGGGGGCTGCGGCGGAGGTGGACGATTAATGTCCCTTAAATGTTCGAGGTACACATACCTGGCTACGCCGAGGAAATACAGCGCTGGATCGCCTACATAGGTGCCCAGGCCTTGCAATTTCGCGGTTACTACGTTGATGGACTTGTCCGCCAAATCTTCGGCATTAACGCAGCCGCGAGCTGCGAAGAATCTCACCAAACGTAATTGAATCAGCCCATAGTTCTTTGCAGCGGTTTCTCGATCCGGGTCAAGCCACTCAAGCAACCTATTAAACTGTTCTTCGGTTAGTTCCCAATTTTTATTCATGCGGCGAGTTTCCAGCTCTCGTTCAGGCTGAAAGGTCGTTCGGATTTAGCCTTCCGCTACAGATCGACCCCTTAGCTTTTGGCTCGTGAGACGAGCTCTCGAAGGTGAGCTTTTATTTGGAGTTGGAGGAGACAAAGGCGCCACGGTGCGTCGTCTTCACCGTTTCGCACTGGTACTTGTCCCCGCGCGACCGTTCGAACAAAAAGACAGACTACAAGCAAGCGAAGAGTAAGGCCGTCGCGCAGGTCTGTCAACGCCGGAGTAGTCCGAAAATTGTATGTTGCCTTGGTCCCTGGCGACGCAAGGCCGCAGCCGGCCACGGGCGTGTCTGTGTCTGTGCGACGAAGGGTTACGCAAATCCAGTGGCAAACCTTCAAACAGAACGAGCGGGCTGAGGTGTTGTTCAGTTAAGGTTCCGTTACGGGAAGCTGTGAAGTCCCAGGACCATGCAATACAAGCCCGCCTCATCATCTTCGCTCGAAGATAATGAAAGCCCGCCAGGCCGATAGCTGCAAACGGCAATGCCGGCAGCCGAAGAAAATTCTCAGCTAAAAACTTGAAATGTTTTTCTCGCGTGAGTCATTACCATTGAGGAACAAATTAAGCGATACGTTCTCAAGCTCACGTCTATTTCAACCAGGCATGCTCACCCACAAAACTCACCCCAGCAGCATGCTGAACTGAAGCGGTGCGACGGCTAATCCTCAACG
>DASZDU010000024.1:0-15232 GCA_035941655.1 Pyrinomonadaceae bacterium
ATCTTGTCAGCGGCTCGAGCTTTGTCGTAAGCGTCGGGCCACGAGTAAACAAGCGTGCCGACTGCCTTGAACCCGGCAGAATAACTAATTGAAACTTTGTAAGTGTCGGTTGCGGGTCCGCCCTCGATTCCGTAGACCCGCACGCGATCGCGGCCTTCGTACTCAAGACGCACGGTGCTGAAATCGGCAACACAGTCCGGTGTGATGTAGGAATGCGGATCGCCCATTTCGTAGACCAGTTGTTCCTTGACCGAAGGAATCGTTACCCAACCGCCAGTGCGTTCATGTTTTGTGATCACGAACGTCCCATCGGGCGAGGCTTCGACAATTGGGAAACCTACATCCGCAAGATTTGGAATACTGCGCCACTCAAATTGACAGTTTCCGCCGGAACATTGCGCACCGCATTCAATGATGTGACCGGCGATTGTGCCCGAAGCGATTTTGTTCCAATCGTCAGCGGCCCAGCCAAATTCGTGCATCAGGGGCGCCAGTGTTAGGCCGGTATCGGTGGCGCGTCCAGTGATCACAATCTGAGCGTCTTGATTCAGTGCCTCCAGCATCGGGCCCGCGCCGAGATAAACGTTTGCGCTTTGAATTCGGTCGCGAACTGTAGACAAAGCGTCTCCGGTATCCATGTTGCGCAGTTCAATCCCGCGTTCCAGCAGTTCGTCCAACTTCGCCATGATATCGTCGCCGGTAACGATGCCGATGCGCAGCTTACCGTCCAGGCCCAATTCGCGCGCGACGTCCTTAACGGCACCTGCACAACCCTCGACGTTTACCCCTCCCGCGTTTGCCGTGACGCGAATGTTTCGTTCGACGCAGATTGGCAGAATTTGCTTCATCAACGGAACAAAATCTTTCGCGTAACCCGCAGACGGATCCCGCGAACGCTGCTTTTGCATGATCGACATCGTTACTTCCGCTAGATAATCAAGCATCAGATAGTCAATGGGACCACCTTCAACTTGCCGCACGGGGGCTTCTGGGAGATCTCCCCAGAATCCCTGACCGGCTGCAATGCGAACTTTTTGTTTCATTTAAATTCTTCTGGAGCTGTGAAGTCAGTACCACCATGGGGTAGCGGTGGGTTGCACGGCATCATTAGCCACGCGCTACCGCATGGTGCTACTGACTTCATCTGATCGAATGTAATTGGTTTATTTCGGACATGCAATGCGGGCGGCCTGATTTTTTTGAAAATCAAACTGCCCGCGGTTTCGGTCGACGCAAAGTCGTGATTAGAACCACGACTAATCGATCGAGCAGTGTCAGTTGCGAGGGACAGGTGGTGTCGGCGTGGGCCTGGAGTTAGCGTTGCCCTCGCCGGTGTTCTCGTTGGTGCTGGTGTTTGAGTTCGTATTTGTGTTCGAGTTCGTGTTTGTATTGCCACGCCGGCCTCTTCTCCCTCGAGGTGTCGGGGTGCTGGTTGGCGTACCAGGCGGCATTGGTCCGGCGTCAGGCGCCGGTGTTGCCGGTATTGCTGGTGTTGCCGATTGTGCCGGCGTCGCAGGCGTCGCCGGTGTGGTCATTGGTTCCGCCGGTGTTGCCGGGACCGCCGGCGTCGCGCGTGCTCGTGTTTTACGCACGCGCGCGCGCGCTGAGCCTGCCGGGGTGAAGGAACAAACGCGGCCCGAGTCCGGCACGGGCATAAGAGTCAGACGATTACCCGACTTCTTTGCACGCATCGAAATAATCGTTGGCACGGTCGCTGGTTGCGTCGCAGTGGCCGCCGTCGATTCTCCAAACTGCATCGCGACTCCCGTGTAACCAGTGGTTGTTGAGGCCACGATCCTGCCGGTTTTTCCGTCTGCCAGTGTGAATTGATTTCCCGTTATAGTGAGAGTCGTGTCGCCACTCACACCGGCATCCGGACAATCGAATGTGCCGCTGTAGGTGCCTGACAAATCGGTCGGCTCGGTTGTAGCTGTTGTCTGAGCGGCAGGCATCGCCGCTGTGTCCGCCGTGCTTGCGGCGGGCATCGTCGTGGCGTCAGCGGCGGGTGCTGCCGGGCGGCGCCGGCCTCGCCGCCCTCTTCTTCGGCTCGGCGTAGTGGTGTTGGAATTCTCGACTGTGGTGGTTGAAGAATTCGAGTTTTGTCCCGGATTCCCAGCCAGCACTGGGAAGTCAAAGCAAAAAGCAGAAGCAGATAAAACAAACGCTAATAGCAAACTACTCAACCGAACAATCTTCATGAACATGGATAACCCCTCCGTATTGGCATTGCCCAGGCTTCCTTGAGTCTGCGCGAAAACTAGGTAAAACTCTCCCGGGGGAATTGGCTTAGGGGATGATAAAGGTCGGTGGCTCACTTTCTACCACCATCTGGTCCAGATCGCAAACCCTGAGTACTCTGAGACAGTTTGGATCTGCATTGGAAATGAGGTCAGTACCACACCTAAGGACAGCGGACCCACCCGCTACCGCGAGGTGGTACTGACTCATTACCTTCAGCGAAAGGCGCATGGATCCGTTGGTTCCGGTGAGCGGGCTAGACCAACGTCGGAGGCAGCACGAATTGTCCGATGTGTGGGCCGCTGTAATTCAGACTTGTCAACAAACTCAGCTCGAGCGCATCGCGCGTTGTTTCCGGAAGTATTACCGCGTCGACAAATCCGCGTGCGGCTGCATACTTCGCGTCCAACTCCTTGTCGTAAGTCTCCCTTACGCTATCCATATCTGCTTCGAGTTGCTGGTCCGGCTTCAGGTCGTTGCGCTTCAACTTTTCAAGCTGACTGCCAAACACTGCCTGCACCGCCGAGTCGCCTTCCATCACACCCATGCGCCCCGTGGGCCAGGTAAAAATAAAATCCGGATCGAATCCCTGACCGGCCATCGCATAATAGCCTGCACCCGAGGCGTGGTTTACAGTCAACACTATCTTCGGCACCACCGCCGTGGCCATCGCTTCCACAAAACGCGCGCCGGCACGAATTATCCCGGAATGTTCTGCTTCGGGGCCAACCATAAAACCGGACACATCCTGGATGAACAGCAGCGGCGTCCGCCGCCGATTGCACGTCTCGATGAAGTAAGCGACCTTCTCTGCGGATTCCGTATAGATGATGCCGCCAAAACGAGGCGGACCACCGCCAGGCGGACGACTCATGCCCCGATTATTCGCAATCACGCCAACCTGAATACCGCGAATGCGCGCATGGCCCGTGATCATTTCTTTCGCGTAGTCTGCCTGGAACTCGTCGAGATGCCCATCGTCCAACAGGCAATCAAGCAAGTGTCGCGCGTTGTAAGGTTGTTTGTGATCCGGTGGCAGGATTTCATAGAGCTCATCAGCGGAGCGCGCTGCGTCTATGCTCGGCAGGATTGGGACCGGGCCCACCTCCTTCATCGGCAGTTCGGAAACAAACTCCCGGATGCGGGCAATGCACTCTTCATCGTTCTTCACTCGATAATGAGCAACGCCGGAAATTTCGTTGTGCGCGCGTGCGCCCCCCAGGGTTTCGTTGTCGATCGTCTGACCAGTGGCACCCTTCACCAGGTTTGCGCCGCCCAAACCCATGAACGACGTTCCCTCCACCATCACGATCACGTCCGACAGCGCGGGCAGGTATGCGCCGCCGGCGATGCAGGGGCCCATCACGGCCGCAATCTGCGGAATCTTCAGATAACGACGCATGATGGAGTTGTAATAGAAAATTCGTGAGGCGCCATACTGACCTGGGAAAACTCCGCCCTGGTAGGGCAGGTTCACACCGGCCGAATCGACGAGGTAGATGATGGGCACATGCGCACGCATCGCAATCTCCTGCGCCCGCAGGATTTTTTTAATCGTCTCCGGCCACCAGGATCCGGCCTTCACCGTCGCATCGTTTGCTACAACAACAACCTCGCGATCATTTATACGACCAACTACCGTGACCACTCCCGCCGCCGGAGCTGCGCCAATCTCTTGCGATTGGTCTCTGCCTTCTGCGTTCTGCCTACTGCCTTCTGCTTCTCTGTATTGATCGTAAGCGACCAGCAAACCTATTTCCTGCGAGTAGGAATCCTTATCGAGGAGTAAATGGATACGCTCGCGCGCAGTCAGTTTCCCCTGGCTGTGCTGCCGTTCAATCTTGTCCGGTCCACCGCCAAGCCGCAGCCGGGCCTCAAGTTCCTTTAACTGATTGGTCAATTCCCGCAGGCGTGTGCTCGTTTGCGTGACAACCGGTGGGGCTTCGGAAATTTTCATAGTTCAGCCAGGCTTTTAACCAGAGTTCGAAGGGCAAGTCAAATTAACACAGCGAAAAGTCGCCCTACAATTCAAACAATGCCAGCCTTCACTGCGAAAGCATCTTCATCAAGGCGCGCCGATCAACTCCGTCAGGAATGCCCTCAAGAATGATCACGCGCGAACCACGGATTTCCATCGCTACTGCGCCGTCATTGGTCTGCCATGAATATGAGTTTTGAGTTTCGAGTTTTGAGTTTCGAGTTCCCCCTTCCAAACTCGCACTGTCTAACTCTTTGGCGCCGGGATAGCGTAATCCGGTGCGCCTCACATAAGCCTCGAAGAATTCACGCGCGTCGTTTGCCGTGTCCCACACAGCGATTTGGGCGAGGAACACCTGACCGTTGGGTCCTTCATAGAGGGCGTAACGATCACCCGCCCAGCCGGCAGCTGCGCGCTTCGATTCCATGGGCGACTTCAGAAATTCATCGAGAACCAGGTAGTAGCCCCATTCACCGTTTACGTCGGCGTAGATGCGTCGCCAGGGAGAAGTGGGCAGTGGGCGGTGGGCAGTGGGCAGCGCTGATCGGGAGATTCCTTCAGAAGAACTTCTGGCGCGCGTTGAGGCAGGCGAGACGCCTGCGGTCCCAGCAGCGCGTTGACTTGTCCCAGACGAGCGTTGAATGCCGTCGGCTGTTTGCTGTTTGCTGTCTGCTGTTTGCTCTTTGCTGTCTGCTGTTTGCCGTCTGCTTCCATTCAGCAGGTTCGTAAGGTCCGGCAAGACGACTTTCACCGGGCGTTCATAGCTGAAATATTTTTCGGGATGAATAATCTGTTCCGTTGAGAGGGGCAGTTTCGTGAACGCGCTCGAGACCGTTGGCCAGCCGCCTCGTTTGAAAAGCGCGGTAGCCCATTCCGAGCCCTGCAGGTATGGGAAGATCAACGACTCGCGCATTGCTCGCGGCGCCTGGTTGTATTGTTCAGTTGCCACCCCGGTCAACAACGTTCGGCTGAACGCCAGCGCCACTAATGGATTCTTTGCCATATAGATTGTCATGGCGAGGGTAGCGTCGCCTTCAACGAGCGCATGCGTAGCAAGTTGGGCATCCGAATCGCCCTGTGGCCACTTCTCGAAGCGGCGCAGGTTGAAATGCTGATCCTGAAGCGCGTGGGTCAGTTCATGCGCCATCACCGGCTTTTGTCCTTCAATTTCCAACCAATCAGCCAGATGGAATTTCTGGACTTTCGGATCGTAATAACCTGCCACCTGCTCCGTCAGAAGTTTGATAATAAAGGGACGATACTGGAAGTCAGCCGGCGCCAGACCAAACTTGCGCAGCGAAACTTCGGTGGCATGCATCTCCGCAGGGGTTACCTGTTCGTTCAGGTTCTTGATCAGCATCTGTTCGATCGCGGCGCGCGACTGGGCGCCGCTTTTTACCGGCTTCAGAACCCGGAGCTCTCGGATTTCACTGGTTTCCTTCAGCACCTCCGCCGTTGCGGCGACGATAGCAGCGTTCCGCGCGCTGCTGCTCGTGGCAGTGGCCACGCTTGCCTGCTGGAAAACGCCTGCGAGTGCGGACTGACTAATCAACCCTGCGGCGACCGACAGAGCCACCACAGAAAGAACGGCCAGGGACCGATTGATTCGCTTTGACATCGTTGGGCTTTCGCTCTTATAGTCCGCTAAACGTTTTAACCGAAATCCGTAGCTCGCGGCTGTACTAAGGAAACTCTTCCTAGAGTTTGAAGGCATGACGCTCATATGACAAGTCCCGCCCCAGAAGCCGTCTTGGGAGAATGGCACGAGACACTATTGCGGGTCCGCTATGCGGAGACCGACAAAATGGGAATCGTGTACTACGCAAACTACCTCATCTGGTTTGAGATAGGCCGAACGGAGTTTTGTCGCGCGCGCGGTTTTTCCTATCGAGATATGGAAGAAAACGAGGATGCCTTCCTGGTGGTCGCCGAAAGCTACTGCCGTTACAAGGCCGCTGCTTTTTACGATGACGAGCTGTTGGTTCGCACCCATATCACCGAGATGCGCAAACGCTCGCTGCGTTTTGGTTATGAAATTGTTCGAGCGAGCGACGGCCAGATAATTGCCGAAGGCGAGACGGGTCACGTGGTGACCGATGCCAGCGGACGCGTGCGTTCGTTTCCCGAAGGATATGCCCAGCGTTTACTAGCCCCACCGATTATCAAGTCGCAAGCCTCTGGCGCGATCGTGCCCACCGAAGAAGGACCGGAATAAAGCAAGTGGTCGGTGGCCAGTGGCCAGTGGCCAGATAGCTGGGGGCGCGGAATACGCGATTCACTAGCCGCCATTCTTTGCGCTTCGGCGCTGCAAGAACATTTTCATCAAACTAAAAGTGAGATAGAAGAGCTCGTTTTGTAGTTCTTTCGGCCTTCCATGGACTTGGTTGAGGAGGTCTACAAGGTGTCCAGAAACTTTCCGCGGGAGGAGTTATATGGACTTACGAGCCAGCTTAGGAGAGCTGCCGTTTCAATCCCTTCGAATATCGCTGAGGGACAGGGGAGACGCACAACTGCAGATTTCTTACGCCACTTGTCAATTGCTATGGGTCACTGCTAGAACTCGAAACACAACTACTAATTGCGACTCGATTAAACTACTTAGCACCGGTAAAGTGTAGCGAGATACTGAAAATGGCGGGCGAAGTCGGACGAATATTAAATGGCTTGATGTCTTCTCTCGGACGTTAGTCTTTTCACTGGTCACCGGCCACTGGCCACTGGCCACTTTTTACTGCTCATGTGCGAGGTTGAGCCGCTGAATTCCTCGAGCTTTACCACTGACTTCATCAATATCCAAAACAGCTGCGCAAATACGCGCCTGATGTGTTGAGTGTTCTGCTCTTTTCGCAATAGCAGAAGTAAACCGCGCGATCACATCTTCTTTGTTCATCCCAATAACTCCGGCGTAGCTTCCTGTCATTCCCAGGTCTGTCAGATAAGCTGTGCCCTGCGGGAGCAAGCGCTCGTCCGCGGTTTGCACGTGGGTATGCGTGCCAACAACGGCCGAGACACGGCCATCGAGATACCATCCCATGGCAACTTTCTCCGAGGTTGCTTCGGCGTGAACGTCCACAAGACGCACTTTAGTTTCGGCCGGCAATGATTTCAGCAGTTGATCCACAACTCGAAACGGGTCATCCGACGGCGGCATAAATACGCGTCCCATTAAATTAATTACGGCAACCGGGGTATTCCCTACTACGCCCGTCCACATGCCGCTGCCGGGAGTATTCGGCGGATAGTTTGCGGGTCTGATCAAGCGCGGTTGTTTGGCGATGTAAGGAATCGCTTCTTTCTTATCAAAGATGTGATTTCCGGAAGTCATTACGTCGATACCGGAAGCGAAGAGCTGCTCGCACAATGACGGCGTAACCGAAAAGCCACCGGCCAGATTTTCCGCATTCATTATCGCCAGATCGATGCGGTATTGCTCACGAATGTCCTGGATGCGTTCCAGCACAGCCAAACGTCCGGGTTTCGCCACCACATCGCCAATCATTAGAACATTCATAAAAAGGTAAATCGTAAAATAGTGAATCGTAAATGGTAAATCGTAAAGAAACCGCAATGGCGACGGGCCCGGCTAGTTCCCACCAGCCGCTATACTCGAACCGCAAAAAAGAAAACCGCCAATAGGAAGTCGTCAACCCGTAATAGCCAGCAAGTACTATTTACGATTCACGATTTACTATTTACGGTTTTGGTTTACTGGCTGGAGGGAAATCCGCAATGGCCGTCCCGAAGCCGTAATTGAACCTGCATGTACAGGTGGGTGACCTTTAAGAGCCACAGCCTCTGGCAATTCTTAACGCTGAAGAACTGCACTGGCAAGCGGCATCGGTCTCCCATTTTAACGGCGTTGGCTCAATCATCGTACACTCGGTCACGGGCCCCGCAGAATAGTTCCCTCCGCCGCGGGGATACTAGCACAAGACGCAGGGGAAAAGTAAATTTAACCCTTCATTCGGCAGGTTCGTAATCTTCAAATCCTGTCACAGGATCATTGTCATTCTCAGGTCGGCCCGTAATGTTCCTGACCGCGCCGTGAGGGTTCCAACCTGTCGGTTACGGTGCCCTTGGCGCCGTGTTCACTTTTGGACTGTTGGATAGCATCCTGCATGTTGTCTTTTGCGCTCATGGGATGAAAACTTATCTGAAGCAGCGCTCGTTGTCTGTGGGGCAACACACATACTTGCACAGCGCGGGCGCCACCGCGGCGCATAGCGAAATCAATGAGAATATTTACGGGTTATTTGCAGATCGGCGCGTGAGGAGCAGGCAACAAGCGATCAAAATCAGCTAAAGGCTATCTTCCCCGGCCCGCCTTTTTCCTGCTCAATATTGGTTCGAACTTTCAACAGGCGATCGAGCATTTCGGCGCATTCTGCGCTGCGCGTGGCCAGCTGAGCATCTGCCTGTTCATGTGTTTGTTTCAAGCGATGCAACTCGTCCGCAATGTGCAAGGCAGCGAGGATTGCTACCTTCAGAGAGTCCACTGTGAGAGTGCCTGAGGAGATTTCCCGCATCCGGCTGTCAACAAAATCGGCCAGCCGGGTGAGGTATTCGGAATCCCCGTCAGAGCGGATGTTATAGGTTTGATTATAGATCTCGACTCTTATAGTCGGGGCGGCTGTCGTTGTAGTTTCCATACTTCTTTTGTCAAGCACCGGTGTAGTCACGGTAGTCATCTGAGCTCCTCGGCCATCTCGGGATCAAGCGAAGCCACCGCGTCGAGCATGGCTTCAACCTTCGCACGTATGACGTCGCGCTCGGCAAGCAACGCCTCAACCTGTTTTTCGAGTCTCTGTTGCTCGAAAGGTACGCTGCCCCGGTTGCGTCGCATCAGTGAGAGTTCCTTTTCCAAACTCTCCTTCTCCTGGCGTAGCGTCTTGGTGAGTTCGATCGTGCGATAGATCTTGTCTTCTAAATGCGAAAACTTTTCCAATCCGGATAATGCGATCATCGGGCGCTTCTTTCCCCACTAGCTTTTCGATTCCAATCCGAGTCGGATTATGCGACTTCACGCCAGCAAGCGCAAGACTCTTCGAGCGGTTACGTGTGATTTATTTTTTCAGTGAAGTTGAGCGCTGAATTTCGCGACCAATGAATCGATCAATTCGCGATGCCGCTCTTCGACTTCTTCATCTCGCAGCGTGCCTTCGTCTGAGCGATACTCCATCCGCAAGGTGATTGAGCGCTTGTCTGAGGGAATGTTTGCGCCCTCGTAGATACCGACTAATTTGGTTCCGGCATAGTTCGGAATCGTCTCGGAGTCGATTACCTGGACCAACTGGGCGAAAGCTACCTCACGACCGACGAGCAGCGTTACATCGCGCATCACTGCCGGGTATCGCGGTAGCGGTGAGTACTGGATCGAGCGTTCGCGCGAGTCGAGTAGCGTTGTTAGATCGAGTTCCGCAACGTAGACAGGCTGACGGAATTTGTATGCGGTGGCGATCGACTCCGCTAGCCTGCCGATACTGCCAATCGGAAAGCCATCAGCGAGTGTGACTCTTGCCGCCTGCCCTTCGCGGAGGTGTTTGACGTTAGCTTCTGAAAAAATCAACGGTGCCAGACTCATCGCGTCGATTGCAGCTTCCAGTGCGCCTTTCAACTCGAAAAAATCGGTGTCGCGTGTCGCCTGGGCATAGCCTTCCTCGTTCGCTCCGCCCGTAGCGATAAGTCCCAAAGCTTCGCGCTCATTCGGAAGTTTATCGCTGAGCGCGCTGGTCTCGGAATTTGCAAAAACGCGCCCGATTTCGAACAAACGTACGTCGCGGTTGCCATGATTCAGATTGTGACGAACAGATTCAAGCAACCCCGGAAGCAAGGTCGGGCGCATGCGTATAGCCTCGTCAAGGATGGGATTGCTTAGCGTGACTGCCGCGCCACTTTCATTTTCCCACTGTCGCGAAAGATGAAAAGCAGGAAGCACTTCGAACTGTTCGTCATGCGCAACATCGATGAAACTGAAATTGATCGCTTCGTCGAATCCCAGGCTTGTAAACGCCTTGCGCAACTCGCGGCGCTTCATCTCCGCTGGTTGATATTCACCGGCGAGGCTTGATGCCGGCAATTCCGAAGCGATCCGGTCGTATCCAACGTGTCTCACTACCTCTTCAACCAGATCCTCCTCCAGACCAACGTCAATGCGCCACGACGGAACAACAAAACTCAACACGGTGTTTTCGCGAGCTTCACTTGGCACGAAACCAAGAGCTATGAGAATTCGGGTCATCTCCGGCAACTCAACGCGCACCGAAGTAAGGCTCTCAACCCGCGACGGGCGAAATCGAACACGACGTTCCGGAAACGGATTTGGATAAACGTCGATAGCATCTTCGCTAGCAACTCCGCCCGCTATCTCGCAAATTAACTCGACACATCTGGTTTGCGCCCGCAAGACGTTTTCGCAATCGGCGCCGCGTTCGAAACGGCGCGACGCTTCGGTATCCATGCCAAGTTGTCGCGCAGTGCGGCGCACAGAATCGGGACTGAAGTACGCGCTTTCAATCAATACGTCTGTAGTCGTCGCGGAAATCTCCGAATCCAGACCGCCCATTATTCCCGCCAGCGCCACCGGCCGAATTGCATCGGCGATGACGAGCATTTCGGGAGCGAGTGTGCGCTCGACGTCATCGAGCGTGGCCAACTTTTCGCCACTCCGGGCGCGGCGTACAACGATTCGCTGTTCGGTTAGCTTTGCAAGATCGAAGGCATGCAGCGGTTGACCCAGCTCGTGAAGCACATAATTGGTGATGTCGGCTACGTTGTTGATCGGACGTTGACCGATTTCGCCCAGACGCTTTGCCAGCCAATCTGGCGAGGGCGCGATTTTCACCCCGCGTACAATTCGCGCTGCATAACGCGGACAGAGATCCTCGTCGTTAATCTCCACGGCTGTAAAGTCAGTCGCGCGACCCTCTGTTGCGCAGACTTTGGACGTTGGACTTTGGACCTTGGACTTCTCTATTACCGCAACTTCGCGCGCGATGCCGATGTGCGATAGACAATCCGGACGATTGGAGGGAACTTCGACATCCAGCACCGAGTCACCCTGAATCTCATCGACCGCGTCAATCGCCAGCCCCACCATAGTCAGCCGCTCCCGCAATTCAAGCGGGGTCAGCCTGGTGCTGGTAAGCTCGCGGAGCCAGTTGTAACTGATAAGCATAAATGCTGGTAAATCGTAAATGGTGAATAGTAAATGGTGAAAAGCATCGGCCCGGACGGCCATTTACCATTCACCATTTACCATTCACCCGTTAATCAAATTGTCCCAGGAACCGCACATCGTTCTCGAAAAGCAGACGAATATCGTCGAGGCCGTACAGCAGCGCGCACATGCGGTCGATGCCCAGCCCAAACGCGAAACCAGAGAACTCCTCCGGATCGACGCCAGCTCCGCGCAGCACATTCGGATGAACCATGCCTGATCCGCCCAGTTCTATCCAGCCGGAGTTCTTGCAGATGCGACAGCCGGCGCCGCCGCATTTGAAACAACTAAAATCAAACTCCGCGCTCGGTTCTGTAAACGGAAAATATGAGGGACGAAAGCGCGTCACTGTTTGCTCACCAAACATGCGGCGCAAAAACTCTGCAACCGTGCCCTTCAGGTGCGCCATGCTGATGCCTCGGTCGACGCACAGGCCTTCAACCTGGAAGAACATCGGGTTGTGCGTCGGGTCCGGGGTATCGCGGCGGAAGACTCGCCCGGGAGCGATCATTCGCAACGGCGCGCCGCGGCGCTGCATTGCATGAATTTGAACCGTTGAGGTTTGTGAGCGCAGCGCGTGGCCGTCAGTTGTGTAGAACGTATCTTGCGAACCGCGCGCCGGGTGATTCTCAGGAATATTCAGCGCGTCGAAGTTGTAGAAATCGGTTTCGATTTCGCGTCCATCTTCGATCGCATAACCCAAAGAGACAAAAATGTCTTCGATTCGTTGCCTGACGATCGTTACCGGATGAAGATGCCCACGGCGCGGGCGTCTGCCTGGAAGCGTGACGTCGATTGCTTCACGCGCTGTGCGCACGGATTCGACCTGGGTTCTTAGCGATTGTTCGGTTTGTTCGATCCTGCCCGTGATGTCAGACTCGATTTGCTGAACAAGTTGACCAAAGCCTGCGCGCTCTTCCGGCGAGACTCGCCCGATCATCTTTTTGCTGGCAGCCAGGGCACTCTTCTTACCCAGATGTCGCGTGCGCAATTCAGAGAGCGCACGCTGCTGCGCTTCAGCTCCGGGCAGGTCGAGCGTCTGTGACGCTGAAGCATCCTCCATTAAGTTGGCAAAGCGTTCGAACTCTTGCTCGAACGCTTCGCGTGCTGCCTCAACCTGGAGTTTTGGGTCTTGCTGGCTTTGACCTTCTACCATCAGTCGAATTGTTCCGGCGGATTAGTCACCCGCACTACGCGATCGTTGAAGAACTGACGCTCAGGCTGCCGCCTGTTCCTTCTGCGAATCGAGCGCATTTTTCGCCTGCAATACAACTGCGGCGAAAGCGTCCGGCTGGTTAACGGCAAGGTCGGCGAGCACCTTTCGATCCAACTCTATGTTCGCGACCTTCAAGCCGTGCATTAGCTGCGAATAGTTAATTCCATTTAAACGCGCGGCAGCGCCAATGCGCACAATCCACAAACTTCGGAAATCTCGCTTCTTGAGCTTTCGTCCGGTGTAAGCAAAGTTCAATCCGCGTTCAACCGACTCCTTCGCCGAGCGATATAGCTTCGACTTGGTGCCGCGGTAGCCCTTTGCCAGTTTCAATATTTTCTTGCGCCGTTCGAGGCGCTTGTTTCCACGTTTTGCCCTGGGCATTTGATCCTCCTCAATGATGAACGCTGAATTATGAATGATGAACCGAAACCAAAATGTTGCTTTCGTTCATCCTTCCGCATTCATCCTTCATAATTGCTCTTTAGTCTCTTCCGTACGGCAGCATCGCTTCCACGCGCTTCTGATCTGCGGGTGCAACCAGAGCATCAATGTCGAGCAATCGTTTCCGCTTATTGCTTTTTTTCGTCAGTATATGACGGGCATGCGAGTGACCGCGTTTGATCTTGCCAGTCGCAGTCAAGCGAAATCGTTTCGCCGCACCCTTGTGTGTTTTTAACTTAGGCATACTCTCTCCGTTTCAAATTTCAAATTTGAGATCTCAAATTTCAATTCTCGGGATCTCAGATTCTTCTTAGCTCTTGACCTCTTCATCTTCCGACTTAACGCTCGGTGCTGCCGCCTGAATCGGCGGCGCTTGAGCTGGCGCCGCAGCTTGCGTCGCGGGCGCCGGCGTCGCAGCGACCGGCCGCGGCGCTGATGGCTGATTAGCTTGTGGCGCGTGATCTACTTTCGCGCTCTTATGTCGCTTGGGACCCAGGATGATGAACATCTGATTCCCTTCCATTCGTGGTCGCGCTTCCACTTCCCCAACGTCGATCAAATCCTTTTCGAGTTTCTCCAGAATGCGCGCTCCCAATTCCCGGTGCGTCATTTCACGTCCGCGAAACCAGATCGTGGCTTTAACTTTGTCGCCGTCTTCCAGCCATTCACGCGCGTGCTTCATACGATAGTCGTAGTCGTGATCGTCCGTGCCTGGACGAAACTTCACTTCTTTGACAGTTATCGTCACCTGCTTCTTCTTCGCTTCGTTCGCCTTCTTCTTGGCTTCGTACTGAAACTTTCCGAAGTCAATTATTCGGCAAACCGGTGGATCGGCGGTAGCGGCAACTTCCACCAAATCCAAACCCTTGTCCCGGGCGGCGCGAATTGCATCTCGAATATCGAGCACGCCGAGCTGCTCTCCCTCCTCGCCGATTACTCTGACCTGGGGAACGCGAATTCTCTCGTTAATGCGGGCGATAGGCAGGCGCCGGTTATCCGGACGCTGGCCGCGACCTCGAAAGCCTGTAGCTATGCTTCACCTCCTAAGTAAGAAGTTTCAAGTTCCAAGTTTCAAGTTTCAAGTTCTGAACCTGAAACTTGAAACTTGAAACCTGAAACTAAGTGTTCGTCAACGCACGCGTCGTGATAAGCCCGCGCGCCATTTCAACAAAGTCTGCAGTCGACATCACACCGATGTCACCCTTCGAACGTTCGCGCACCGCGACGTTTCCCTGCTCCAGCTCGCGATCGCCAAGCACCAACATAAAGGGCGTCTTCTGCATTTGCGCGTCGCGAATTTTCGCGCCGATTTTTTCACTCTTCAGATTAGTCTCAACCCTGAGCCCGGCTGCTTTCAACTCCGCCGCAACCCGCTCAGCATACTCATTGACACGATCAGTGATCGGCAAAACAGCAGCGTGCACCGGCGCCAGCCAAAGCGGAAACGCGCCCGCATAGTGTTCAATGAGAACGCCAAAAAAGCGTTCTATGGAACCGAACAGCGCGCGATGCACCATCACCGGCCGGTGTGGCTTGTTGTCTTCCGCTATGTACTCAAGCTCAAATCGCTCCGGCAAATTAAAGTCATACTGCACAGTGCCGAGCTGCCAAAGACGACCAATTGCATCTTCGATCTTGAAATCGATTTTCGGACCGTAGAAAGCGGCTTCGCCTTCGATGCGCTCATACTTGATCTGGCGGGCCTCAAGAGCTGCCACCAAAACGGCTTCTGCTTTTGCCCAATCGTCCTCTATCCCAAACCATTGCTTGGAGGTGTCGCTCCCCTTCACAGACAACTCAAACTTGATTTTCTCGAAGCCAAACGTCTTCAGAACCTGGTAAGCGAAGTCAACACAATCGTCTATTTCGTGGCGCACCTGCTCGGGCGTACAGAACAGATGTGCGTCGTCAACTGTGAATCCGCGCACGCGCATCAAGCCATGGAGCGTGCCTGAAAGCTCGGCGCGGTAGACGGTTCCCATTTCCGCGTAACGCTGCGGCAAATCGCGGTAAGAGCGCTGCTGCGATTTGTAGATGCCAATATGAAACGGGCAGTTCATCGGCTTGAGCCGAAACTCCGTCTCTTCGAGGGTGGTCGGCGCGAACATAGAGTCGGCATAGTTTTGCTCATGTCCACTTATCC
>DASZDU010000025.1:0-7877 GCA_035941655.1 Pyrinomonadaceae bacterium
GATGAAGGATGAAACCGAGGGACGTATGCCCATCGTCGTCTGTCCTTATTCATCCTTCATCCTTCCGCCCTCATCCTTTCCTCTAGTGTCCGCGAAGAAACTTTTGAATATACGGATCCTCAGCCTTACGGAGCATTTCATCAGTGCCGCTGAAGATAATCTTGCCTTTCTTCATCATCATCACTTTGCAATTCGTCAGGCACAACCTTTCGCCTTCACGTTCAAACACCACCTGTCCTTCTTCGTTTACGACTGCGTATTCAGAACAGAGGTAGTCGAGATTGTTCATCTCGTGCGTAACAAAGATTGACGAAACGTCTTCGAGGTCGCGCAGCTTCATAGCGAGCTCGCAGATTGTCCGGGCAGTCGGCGGATCAAGACCAGCAGTTGGCTCATCGAAAAGTACGATCTTCGGGTCCCCGATCAGGGCTCGGGCGATACCGACGCGCCGTCGCATGCCGCCGGAAAGTTCAGCGGGCATCTTGTCGATGGCGTCTTCGAGATTCACGAACCGAAGCATGCGGCGCACTTCGGGTTCGACCTGTTCTTCAGGCAGTCCCTGCTCGTGCAGCCGATAGGCGACGTTATCGTACACGGACAAGGAATCGAACAGTGCGCCCTCCTGAAAAACCATGCCAATTTTCTTGCGCACCTTTACCATTTGAGCTTCGCTGTAATCCGTAATATCTTCGCCGTCGACGAGAATCCGTCCTTCGTCAGGCTTGAGCAGTCCCAGCACCAACTTGATGATTGTCGACTTGCCGCCTCCCGATCCGCCCAAAATAATCTTCGTCTCACCCTTGAGCACCTTGAAGCTCAGCTTGTTTAGGATTACGAGGTCGTCAAAGGCGAGCACTACATCGCGAAATTCTATTGCCGGGACCACACGATCACTATCATTCACCTCCGCGAAGGTGGAACCGGCCGCATTGCGGCTCACCTGTCCTGGTTGGGCGCTTTGGTGTATTTCAGTCGCTGACAAAGCCATGCGTCCCCGTTTTGAATTAATTCGCGGGCATCCCGAGTATGTATTGAAGAGCTCTGGCGAGAAAGAAATCCGCCACAATTACCACGATTGAAGCCGTCACCACTGCGCGTGTGGTCGACCTGCCAACGCCGACCGTCCCGCCTTCCGTGTTCAGTCCTTTATAACATGCGACTGCTCCGATGATCACAGCAAAGCAGGTTGGCTTAATGACACCCCCAAGAATATCATCAGTAGTAATCCCGTCACGAACTGAAGCCAGGAATTCATTGATCGAGAGTCCGTAGAGACTGGTCGCGGCAAACGCCCCGCCGCCGATACCTACTACATCAGCCACCACGGTAAGCAGTGGCAGCGCGATGAGCAATGCCAGCATGCGTGGAGCTACGAGTTTACGGATAGGATCGGTGCCGAGCGCTCGCATCGCATCGATCTGCTGAGAAACAGTCATCGAGCCAAGCTCCGCGGCGATTGCCGAACCGACTCGACCCGCTACCATCAGCGCCGTGAGTACTGGTCCCAACTCGCGCACAAGTGACACGGCGACCAGGCGACCCGTTTGACCTTGCTGGCCCCAGAAAGCCAGGGTGGGGAAAGTTTGAATCGTAAGTACGCCCCCGGTGAAGAACCCCGTCAGCATGATGATGGTCAACGACCCCACGCCGATCGCGTCCATCTGCGCGATGGTCTCAGTGAAATAGCGCGGCCCTTTGAACAGGCCCGCAACCGCTCGCGCGGTCATCAACGTGGTCTCTTGCAACTCGAAGATAGAGCGCGTAACGAGGTTCATTTAGGAAATATTAGGGAAGTTGGCTAATCAGATGTCCGACCGGTCTTCGGTGGACACTGCCGGGCCGCTATTGCGACATTTGAGTACAGTGACGACGTTTTCCTCTCAAAAAAGTTGAGACTCCTGGTAGACCGCTGTCACATCTGAAAAGAGCGGCTTATCATGCGCAAAATTTGCGCGATGCGTCAAGCTTGAAGGAAAAATGGTACTGATGCGTTCCATATTGAACTGAAGCCGGCAACTATGGCTAAGGCGATCAAGCCAATACAAAATCAGAGCCGGGAGCGATAGCGACCGGCCGAATACTCAAGTTCTTTTAAAAACTTTCTACTGAATGCGTGCATTCTACTGTTGAGTCCCTGGCCGGTCGCATCCACCACCCCACGCGGGCAGCCCGCGCGGGGACCCCGGACCGCTCCCGGTTCTGATTTCGGTACTAATCGTGTGAAGTTCGAGTCAAAACTGCATCAAGGCGCCGTTCGTGTTTCGGATAAAAAAGCCAGCCAGAATTAGTCTGGCTGGCTTATTTGGGAAAGAGTTGCGGTGGCAAGAATTACAGCCGAGGGCGCCGTTGGTTTCCGCGTTGACGCAATAGTGGGCCCAGTCCGTTGCGACGATTCTCTAAGGCGCGCGATCGCTCCTCAAGACGCTTTTGTCTTGCCTCAGGATTAGCCAACATCCGTTCCCGGCGAGACTCCCTGGCCTGCTGCTGCAACGAACGCAAAATATTCCGCTGCTCCAGCGTCAGGACGCGCCGAATTCTGATCTCGGTCAAGATTCGCATACGCGTGGCCGCAGCCTGTGCGGCAGCGACACTGCGCAGGCGCTGCTCCACCAACGCTTCGTCGGGATTGTCGGAATTTAACGCCTCTTCCAGCGCGCGATTAGCCTCGCGAAGTTGCTCATTGATGGCTGCGCGATCTGCTTTGTTGTTTTCGCGAATTGAACGTATTTGTTGGCGCTGTTCCGGAGTCAAATTCAGTTGCTGAATGGGATCAGCACCGAAAGCGCGCTGCTGCGGCTCCGCAGTTGCCGGGGATGGCGGTGTAGTTTGTCCCAGAATAGATGGCGTCACGCCCGAGAAGACGATGACGGTTAATAGCATCAATATGCGATTATAATATTGTTTCATAAGCCTCTCAGTTTCCGGAACGCCTGAACTTTAAAAAAACGGCTATTGATTAATTCTATCCTGCAGCAAATCAAGGTCGCTGTCATTGCTTAACGAGAGCAATCTCAAATCCGTGGCCAACTGTTCGCGTTCAGTTTTTGAAAGCGGACGCCGTGCGCTGTAACCAGAACCGTTGTCGCGGATGTTTTTAGTGCCATGCTTCAGGACTTGTTTGGATGGAGTTCGATCTACAGCGTTTGCCAGGATGTCTCTGCCTTCCGAAGTCTTCATTCGCTCAAGTTCCTCCTGCACGCGTTGTTTGACAAGCGCATCGATCTCCTGCTGCGAATAGATTGACTGAGTTGGATCTGCGACCACGACGACTGGCTGCTTGTCTCGCAAGCGAGCAACGGCCAGTACGGCCAGCACGCAAAACACGACCGCCGCCAAGGCTACCGCACCTTTCATCCACAGGGGTGAAAGATTCATGAATTCTCGCACCGCCGCAAGAGCGGAATGCTTCCGTCGTGACAACGGGGTCATTGAGGGAACTGCGTTAGCCGATAACCCAATACTACCCAGAGACTCGTTGCGCCAGGCCACCACGGATGCACGCACATCATTAAAACCTGTTAGCTCCGCGCTACAACTGCCGCACTCATTCAAGTGATGCTGAAAAGCGAGCCTCTCAACTTCGTTCAACTCACCATAAACGAAGCCAATTAACTCGTGTTCTCGTGCGCAACTGTTTGCTTCTTTCATTTCACTTACTCCCGGTCCTCACGATTCCGTGTTCAGTTAAACTTCTGCAGACGCATCTGCAACTGCTTCAGTGCCGTATACAAGCGGCTCTTTACTGTGCTCAGGGGCAAGTCGAGCGCGTTGGAGATCTCTTTAAACGTTAACTCCTCAAATTCTTTCATTACCACGACCTGCCGCAGCTCCACCGGCAAACTGTTAACTGCGAGCCTGACAGCCGCCGTAGTCTCTCGCCCCTCGGTCTCGCGCGCCGGTGAATACCTAATGGGCGCGGCAAAACTCGAGGCATGCTTTTCCTCTTCCGCGTCCAGCGCGCTTTCATTTCGTACCTTCGCTCTACGCTGCCGAGTAATACATTGGTTGACGGCTATCCGGTGCAACCACGATGACACTTTTGCCTCACCTCGAAACGCGCGCAGGTTGCGAAAGGCAGCAAGAAACGTTTCCTGGGTCGCGTCGCGCGCATCCTCCTCGCGGCCGAGCATGCCAAAGGAAAGCGCGAAGATTCGTCGCTCCCAGCGTTGGACGATCTCGCCGAAAGCTTCCGCGTCGCCGGTCAAAGCTCGCTGCACGATCTGTTCGTCGCTCGTAGCCGTTTCCATCCTCTATGTTGCAAATCCGGCCGGTCGATTCGGTAGCCGCGGCGCACGGGCGCCTGGCCAATACCACTTTAGACGTTATCTGCCGTGTTTCAGTCTATAAAATGCTGGTATCTCGCTCTCAAACCGCTTGGTTTTGTAGGGATATTCCAGTCTCCAGCGGCCAACCCAGTTTAACAAACGCGTTGACAGCCTTAAGCTTACTAGACATAATGACTAGCGGCCATTCCGGCCATTCTGCTTGGACCTTCCCAGTAAACCACTTCTCAACTGCTCGGCCAACATCGTCGCATAATGGAAAAAATTGGGCGAATCCGCCTGTTGTACATCGTTCTCGCCGTCCTATTAGTTGTCGGCCTCTTACCCTTAGCCTTCGCTGGAACGCTACTTTCGGGACGAAGTGCTGACGAATTGCGCTCTGTTGAAGGCCGTTATCAGGCGCAACTAGTGCAGGACAAGGCACGCCAAATCGAACTCTATGGGCAGCGATACCGGGACGTGGTGACGGGCCTCGCCCGCGCGTTTGAGATCGCCGGCGGAATCGAGGTGCTCAATGACGCCGGTTACGATTCACGCCTGCAGAACACATTGGAAGAGGATCCCAATCTGATTGCCCTGGCTATCTGGCCGGTTAGCGGTGAACTCCATAGAGCTTTTCAACCAGATTATATTCAACGTGCGGAGCTCGACCAGCGCGTGAGCGAAGTGCTGGCAAAAATGAACGGCCGCGGCATGGTTGTAAGCCGGCCGCAGATTATTCGTTCGGGACAGGAAATGGCCATGACTGTTGCCGCGCCGGTGATGGGAGGGGGAACCGGGCACGAGGTTGTCGCCGCAGTGGTAGCAATAGTTTCATTTCAGGAAGTATTCAAGGCTGTCCATCAGTCATCCTCAAAGAGCGAGCGCGAATTGCTCGATGCCGGATTGCCGGTAGTCTTTGTTGTGGATCAGAACGGACGCGCGGTGGCACATCCGGAAGCGAGTGTCGCGTTTTCAGAGAAACCGATGACAGATCTCAAGGTGGTGCGCGACTGGCAGGAATCAGGCACCCAAGTACAGTCGGCGCTGGAGCCATTCATTTTGGTACGCAACGGGCGAAACGTTGGCATGCTCGGATCATATGCAACCGCTGAACTGGACAAGAACTCCCGGCTGGGGGTAATTGCGATTCAGGATGAATCTGCCGCACTTGCTTCAGTGAGCGACATGCGACGGCAGACACTCTGGATCAGCATGATCGCCGCAATGTTGACCCTGCTGATCGGTTTTTTCTTTGCAAAGAAGCTTTCACAACCTGTTCAGGAGTTGGCGGTCGGCGCTCATCGAATTGCGTCAGGAGATTTCTCGCAACGCATCAAGGTCAGGAGTAGAACGGAGCTGGGAGACCTGGGTGATTCCTTTAATCTCATGACGGATCGTCTTGAGAATTACATCAAAGACTTGCAACAGTCTGCGGCTGAGAATCGTGAGTTATTTCTGGGGACAGTTAAAGGCCTGGCTGCGGCCATTGACGGAAAAGACCCGTATACGCGTGGTCATTCGGAACGAGTGTCGAGAATGTCGGTCGCGATAGCCCAACGCCTGGGACTGCCGGAAGATGAATGCGAGAAGATCAGGATTAGCGCACTGCTTCACGACGTCGGAAAGATCGCCATCGATGACAACATCCTGAAGAAGCCTTCTGCCCTAACCGACGATGAGTTTCAGGTAATGAAACAGCACCCGCAGAAGGGCTACAAGATCATGTCTCAGATACGCGCGATGAAAGAATTCTTGCCTGGAATGTACATGCACCACGAAATGGTCAACGGACAGGGATATCCGCAAGGCCTAAAGGGTGACGAGATTCCCCTGATGGCGAAGGTGGTAGCCGTAGCTGACACGTTTGACGCTATGACGACTGACCGTCCGTATCAACAGGCAATGAAGTTTGAAGACGCGATAGCGCGGATACAGGGTTTTGTCGGAACCCGATACGACGAGACCGTTGTGTCGGCATTTGTTGCCGCTTGCGAAGAGGGACAAATCCGTCCCGGTTCGGTAAGACTGAAGAGCCGCACTGTGCCAAACGGCAATCTGTCGTCAGTGCCTGGTGAAGCGACCGTCGAACTTAAGTCGCTCCAGGTTTCGTAGTAACAGTTTAGCGCGCAGTGTAAAAGAGTCAGTACCACCACGCGGTAGCGGGTGGGGTTCTGCTTACGAGTACAGAACCGCAGGTCCACAAGCAATCATGACCCACCCGCTAGCGCACGGTGGTACTTACCTCATACCAAATCCCGCAGCCGTGGCCTTTTTGTTAGGACGCGGCTGTTGTGCATATAATCGACATTTCCTTAATCTGTAATAATTCTCGATGGACCAAACCTATGGGGCTTTTTTGGAAACGCAAGAGCGGCGATCAGTTTATTTCGCTGAAGCTCAATGAACCGCAGCCTGCAGTGGCCGCGCCGGAACAGGCTGATCAAAGCGCAACGCGCGTAGAAGAAACTGCCTCGCCGATGCTTTCCCCTGAAGCACGTTACGCGTCTTCAGATTCTTCAGCAGCCGTCTCCGGCAGCGCCCCCGCGCTTGAGCCCGTTATAACTGGCGGCACTCCAACCCCGCTTCCTGTCGAAGCGTCAACAGCTAAAACTGTTAAGCCGCCATCTCCACCTGCAGTGCGTGAAGTTGAAGAGACAAAAGCCGCGCCTGCTCAAGCTTACGTGCCTTCACGTTCACCCTTTGCCACTTCAGTGCTCGGCTTAAATCTGTCGATAGAAGAACTGCAGGCCCAGGAAGCGGCACTCGAGCAGGAGTTTTCGGCGCGGTTTCGCCGTGCAGTTTCCGCGACCCGCGAGTCGCTCTCGGAGCGTTTGGACACGGTCTTCCAGGGTCTCAAGCAGATAGATGAGCGTCTGCTCGACGAACTTGAAGAGGCCTTGATCGCCGCGGACATCGGCGTCGCTACTACGCAGCGCATTTTGGAAACTGTGCGACGCGGCGTAGCACGTAAACAGATCAACGACCTGGATGCGCTCAAAGCTGCGATCAAAGACGAGTTGTTGAAAATCCTGCGCCAGTCCGAGAAGCATGGGGTCGCTTCGGAGACGAGTGTCGCGCCAGACGTGTCGCCATATGTGATGATGATCGTCGGCGTTAATGGTGTTGGGAAAACGACGACTATTGGAAAGCTGGCGCAACGGATCAAAGCTGAGGGTAACGATGTTTTGATTTGCGCCGCCGACACCTTTCGGGCGGCGGCGTCCGATCAGCTCGCCATTTGGGCTGAGCGCACCGGCGTTCCACTGATTCAACAGAAGCAAGGCACTGATCCCGCTGCAGTCCTTTTTGATGCATTGAAAGCTTCCAAGGCGCGCGCTTCAGATGTGTTGATTGTGGACACCGCCGGGCGGCTGCATAACAAATCAAACTTGATGGCCGAACTTGAGAAAATGAAACGAGTGGCGGCGCGGGAAGTTGAGGGCGCGCCTCATGAGACCTTGCTGGTGGTCGACGCAGTTACGGGACAGAACGGTCTTGAACAAGCGCGGCAGTTTCTTAAAGTTGCCGGCGTTACCGGCATCGTGTTGACGAAGCTTGATGGCACAGCGAAAGGTGGAATTGCGGTAGCGATCGCTAATGAATTGAGTTTGC
>DASZDU010000026.1:0-9175 GCA_035941655.1 Pyrinomonadaceae bacterium
CCTCGGATTCCTTTATGCGACGAAAGCCGGCATCTCTATCGGCATCGACGATCTGGTTACGCCGGATGCGAAGAAGCCTCTGGTTGACAAGGCCGAGAAGGACGTCATCGCGGTTGAGCAACAATATCTCGATGGCGTGATAACTTCCGGTGAGCGCTACAACAAGGTCATCGCCATCTGGTCGGAAGTAACTGACAAGGTCGCCAAGGAAATGTTCAAGGCGATGGACGAGCGCGAGAAATCATCGGGTGAACTGAATCCAATTCTCGTTATGAGCGATTCCGGTGCGCGCGGCAGCGCCCAGCAGATTCGTCAGCTCGCCGGTATGCGCGGCTTGATGGCCAAGCCCTCGGGTGAAATCATCGAGACGCCAATCAAAGCAAATTTCCGCGAAGGCCTCGACGTGTTGCAGTACTTCATCTCGACGCACGGCGCGCGCAAAGGCTTGGCTGACACCGCACTGAAGACTGCGGATTCCGGTTACCTGACTCGTCGTCTGGTCGACGTAGCGCAGGATGTAATTATCAGCGAGCCCGATTGCGGCACGCTGCGAGGCATCTCGGCGTCGGCAATTGTTGAAGGCGGCGAGGAAATCGAGTCGCTGCGTGACCGCATCGTCGGTCGCATAGCGCTCGAAGACGTCATCGATCCGGTTGAAGGCCGGGTGATCGTCGAATCCAATCAGGAGATCGATGAAGACCTTTCGTCGGAGATTCAACGCTCGGGCGTGCAGCGCGTTCGCATTCGTTCGGTGCTGACGTGCGAATCGCGTCGCGGTTGCTGCATCAAGTGCTACGGACGAAACCTCGCAACCGGCCGGCCGGTAGAAATTGGCGAAGCGGTGGGCGTAATTGCCGCGCAGTCAATCGGCGAACCCGGCACACAGCTCACCATGCGCACGTTCCACATCGGCGGCACGGCGCGACTGGAAGAGTCTTCGAAACATGAAGCGCGTCAGGACGGCACAATAAAATATTTAGACCTCCAGACCGTTAAGAGCCGCAAGGGCGAACGCATCGCCATGAACCGCAACGGTTCGCTGACGATCATCGACGATCGCGGTCGCGAAGCGGCGCGCTACCAGATTGTTTACGGCGCGCACATTCTGGTTGAAGACGGCGCGCGTGTTACTCAGGACCAGCTGCTGGCGACCTGGGACCCGTTCACCTTCGCGATCCTTACGGAAGTTGCTGGTCACGTTAAGTACCAGGATCTGAAAGAAGGCGTTACGTTTGATGAAGAAGTCGATGAGGTAACGGGCCAGTCCAGGATGGTCGTGAAAGACTCGCCCGATGAAAAGAAACAGCCGCGCCTGGAAGTTCGCAACGCCAGCAACAAGCTGCTGAAGACTTACCAGATGCCGGTGCGCGCGAACCTGATGGTGGTCGACGGCGAGAACGTCGAACCCGGCGACATCATCGCGAAGATTCCGCGTGAAACCACCAAGACCAAGGACATCACCGGCGGTCTGCCGCGCGTGGTCGAGTTGTTTGAAGCAAGACGTCCCGCGGAAACCGCGGTCATGTCGGAAATCGACGGCACGGTTACACTCGGTCCGATTGCCAAGGGCAAACGCAAACTGATCATTACCGGCGATGACGGTGAGGAACGCGAGTACGATATTCCACGCGGTACCCACATCAACGTGCAGGAAGGCGATCGCGTACGCGCCGGCGAGGCTCTGATGGATGGTCCGCTGAACCCGCACGACATTCTGCGCGTGCTCGGCATGCAGCGACTGCAGGAGTATCTCGTTAACGAGATTCAGGAGGTCTATCGCCTGCAGGGTGTGAACATCAACGACAAGCACATCGAAGTGATCGTGCGTCAGATGTTGCGCTGGGTGAAGATCAAGGAAGTTGGCGACACGGACTTTCTGCTCGAGGAGCAGGTCGATCGGTTCCGCTTCACTGACGAAAACGAGCGCGTCAACAACGATGGCGGCGAAGTTTCGCAAGCCGAACCGCTGTTGCTCGGGATCACCAAGGCTTCATTGTCGACCGATTCGTTTATCTCGGCAGCGTCGTTCCAGGAAACCACGCGCGTGCTTACGGAAGCGGCCATTTCCGGACGCATCGACTACCTGCGCGGGCTGAAGGAAAACGTAATTATGGGGCGGTTGATTCCGGCCGGAACGGGTATGGAGTATTACCGCAACGTGGAGATCACGCGCGACGAAACAATGGATCAGGCGCGCGAGCGCGACCTGGACGACTTTCCGGATATCGTCGGCGGTCACGACATGGTGACACCGCCTGCGCGCGAGCCACTGGTGAAGGCCGGCGTCGACGGCGAAGTTGAGGAAGCTGCTGAGTAGAACACACGCTGCTGTCAGTAGCTCTAAATCAATCGAAGCAAAAATGAGATTTTCCATTATGAGAAATGGAAAATCTCATTTTGTTTTAATTGGAGATTCCTTCACCAGGCAGTAATGCCTATTCTCATTCAGATCGCAGCCTAAGCCTCATTTGCCAGCATATTGAGCGCGTCGGTTTGTTCGGTCCGGAACCGGTTAGCCACTCCCTTTTGAACGTCCAGCGAGTTCCCGGAAAAGTGTGAAAGCTTGCCGTCGCCTCGTCTTCTGCCACGCTCGGCGTAGATGGCGACGATGAATCTTTTATCAAACTCCGGATGCGAAGGATCTATTCCCAGAGTCGCAAGCGCGACGTGAGGTATGCGGCTGGCGCCGCCGTGTTGCACGGCCGTTGACCAAATCACGTCCTGAAGCGCATGAGACCTGGTGGTGACGTCCAGCCCGTCCTCCTTTTTAATCTTTGCCGCAAGCGGATCGAAATGAGTCTTCTTGATGAAAGCGTGCTGGCACGCTTGAAACTCAGCGGGCTGACTGGCTGCACATTGTTTCCATACGCTCGTAAATTCAGCACTGCCCGGCTTAAGATTTCCGAACTTGTTTCGAAACGCGGGGTCCAGTTGTGCGAGGAAACGTGCGACAACTCCCAGCTTGCTGGACATCTGATAGGATCCGTAAGACACCCCGCCCCGATCTCCGGCGCCGGTTGAGACCGTTCCGGGCCCTTTGTTACCGGTTTCAAATTTCGCGGAGAGTTTTCCTAACTCCGACGATGCCGCAGCCGCTTGCGGTTGCGCGGGAATCGGTTGCGGAACTGAGGCGGGGACCGGCTGGACTGGCTGCGAGCCATTCTCGGGGATCACGACTGTGTCACCCACTTTAATGCTGTTTGGCTTTGCCTTGAACTGAGGATTGGCATTGAGCAATTGAGCCAGTGTTAATCCATTCTCCTTCGCGATCCTGGACAACGTATCTCCCGATTTCACTGTGCGTATCATGAGTCAAATTCTCCTTTTAGTGCGAGCCTCAAGGGCTGGGTTACTGGTGGGAGCCGATGGACGTTTCATGGAAAAATCGGCTGAGTACGAGTTGAGAAGCAGGAGCTGCTGGAGCCACCAGGCAGATCAGATTGGCTTCCGAGCGGCACTGCGAACGATTTAAGGCTGACAAGAGTGGCACTTCCATCGCCGAAGGCCGTTCGGTGGGTTCAGGCGCTTGCCATGACAACCTCGGTCTGGAAATGCCTTCTTGTTTATCTACTTGTGATGGCTCAATAAACGAAAACATTTCAAGCTACAAGGTCATTGCGACCCTGCAGGAGTTCGCCAAAGGCCTTAGGTGATGCGGCCACTCTCGACTCGTTCCAGCCTTTTTTTTGCATAAACTCTGTAAAAACCCGCTTCCAGGTGTTAGACATGTGTCGAACCCACCATCGCGAGTACGACTTGGCAAACTGATCCTTCACGCCATCGAACGGTGTCAATTGGACGCAACGTTCCCTGAAATCCTTGTCAGGGCGTTAATGCGCGAGCGCACCGCGCCAGCCAGTTGTCCTACCTCTTCCGGCGAATAGTTCGCGGCGCGGAACGCATCCTTGAGCTGTTCATCGCTCAGCCGGCTCAACCACGAAGCCAGCCACTTCGCATCCTGAACCGTAATGTCTTCAAACAGCTTTCCGTTCTTGCCGCCGTAGTTGAAGTCAATCAGGTTTCCTTTGACACCTTTCACAAAGTCGGATTTCACATAGTCTTCGGGTTTGTTGCGGCTACGCGAAATTACTCCCCCGGTCTTACCGAAAGTGGCGCCAAGGTCGCTGATGATGAAATGCCTTTCAGAATCGGTCACGTCTTTGGTCGCCAGGATTTCGTTGTTGTCATCTTTCATGTCCCAGTTATTAATCAACACCATCATGATTTTCAGACCCTGGAACTCCGGTTTGCCGACAAATGGATTATTGGCCCACAACCAATCGCCGGTGCGCTTCACGTCTTTCGGCCGCGCTTCGAGTCTCACGTTCTTGAAGGTGCCTTTGCCCTGGATCTCCAGCTCGGGAACCAGGTGCGAAATTTCCGTGTCGTATCCTACGGCCCAGAGCAGGCGATTGGCGGCCGTCTCCGGTTGCGCCTCTTTGCTGAGTTTTGCAACCCACTCGTTCCCCTTGCCGTCTGTAACGTCATATTTTGTAGACCAGCCACCTTCTTTTACCGCGACAAACGTGACCCGGCTCAAATCTGGTTTCATCGCTTCGCCACCGGCGCCCACCAACAGATTGCGCGACTCGATGTCGTTGGGAGCGCGCCAAAGCACCGCTGGTCCGGTGTAAACCTTCTTCTCGCTCGGATCTTTCTTGACTTTGACTTTTGTCTGAGCCTGAGCGGGCAGACTCGCAGCAATGAGAAAAACCAAAGAGAAAATTGTCAGCAAATTCATTCTTAACTTCAACATTCTTTCCTCCTGCTAATCATGATTTCGGCGAACAATGATTTGGGTTCTGATCGTAGCACAAGGTTGAAATGAGGTCAGTACCACCACGCGGGTAGCGCGTGGGTCCTCATTGTACGCGGCCTGGCATCAGACCCACCCGCTACCACGTGGTGGTACTGAGCTCAGCTGTCGGCATTTTTATATTCCTGCCCACTACTCTCGGCTGTGCGCACGGAAAAGCAGCGATAACACTCTGGGGACACTATTCACCGGTGCGTCAGCATCACGCCACTCGCCCAGGTGTTCAAGCTCAAAGCCCGCAGACCTGCCAGTGTTCACGTATTCCGAGACATCGTGGAGAAATGCTGTGACCAGCCGACGTTGGCCCGTGGTCGGGCTACTGAATTGGGCTTGGCCGCCTGTCAGCTGCCGCATCGGGTGTAGCTCGCAAACAAACAATCCGCCGCGATGTCTGAGAACTCGAGCGGCCTCGGCAAAAAATGTTTTCAGATTTTCTATGTGTTCCAGAATTAACATCGCTACGACGACGTCGGCTGAGGAATCGGTTAGCGGCCATCTTGCACGCGCATCATGCTGTAGAAAACGAACGCGTGGATCGGTCACGCGGGCTCTCGCCTTCGCGAGCATCTCATCAGAAAAATCGAGCGCCACAATCTCTGCGGCGTGTTGAGTCAACCAGGCGGTGTTGCTACCGGTACCGCAGCCGATTTCAATAACCTTGCGGCCGGCGAGATCAAGGCTGACTTGCTTGAGAGCCTCCGCTGCCAGATCGCGCGTGCGATTCGGGTCCGTGTCGTAGGTTTCCGCCCAATCATTGTAGGCGGCTGCAATATCGGGCTGTGATGATTGAGTCATGAAACGTGATCTTCTCCGTGCGTCCTTTGTGTGCTTTGTGCCTCTGTGGTGACTCCATGTTACGACGGCGGCACCACAGAGACACAGAGCACACTAGAGAATGCACAGAAAAAAAAGAGCCACTACTCATCTCTTGCAACATTCCACAGCGACAGACTAATCTCACCCTCCGTAAACGTGAAGGATTCAATCGCAGGAGACAAACTAGTTGAGACGAATGGCCACCCAGCTCAAAGACCTGCCCGGCGCGCGCAAGACGGCCATGCCAGCATTCGTTGCGCCGCAACTTGCCACGCTCGTGCGCGAGCCACCCGCTGGCGATGAATGGCTGCATGAACTGAAGTTCGACGGTTATCGAATGATTTGCCACTTAAATCGCGGCCAGGCGCAATTCTGGAGTCGCAATGGCAAAGACTGGACAGAAAAATTCCCGAATCTCTCAGCCGCCCTGAAAGCCTTTCCGGTTCAGAGTGCAATACTTGACGGCGAAGTAGTGATTGTCGACAAAGCAGGGCGCAGCAGTTTCCAATCCCTGCAACAGTCGATGGGCCGAGGAGGCACCGGCAAAGTCCCGGCTTTTGTGTTTGAAATATTTGATCTGATTTATCTCGATGGCTATAGCCTGACCCACACTCCTTTGCGAGAACGTAAAGCCAGACTCGAAACCTTGTTTACCTCGGGCAAGTTCAAAGCGGACAAAGGACCTTTACGCTACAGTGATCATGTTGAAGGGAACGGCGCGCAATTCTTCAAGCAGGCGTGCGAATACGGCATCGAAGGCATCGTTTCGAAACTCGCCGATTCCGTTTACGAGTCAACTCGAAACCGGAACTGGCAAAAGTCGAAATGCATCAAGCGGCAGGAGTTTGTGATTGTAGGTTATACGCCTTCCAAAAAAGACTTTCCGGGTTTTGGCTCACTTATCCTGGGAGTTTACGAGCGAGGAAAGCTTATTTACTCGGGTCGCGTAGGCACGGGCTTTAGTATCAAGCAACGACTGGAACTGCAGAAGAAACTCGACCGCTTGTCACAGCCGACCATGCCATTTGCGTCGAAACCGAAAGACCCCGGTTTGCGACAAGCGCACTGGGCCAAGCCACAGCTGGTTGGCGAAGTCGAGTTTACGGAATGGACTGCGGACGGTTCGATTCGTCATCCTTCGTTTCAGGGATTGCGTGAAGATAAGAAGCCGAGTGAGATTGTCAGGGAAGAGCCGCAGTAGCGTCGTCGTAGCCAGCGCTGCTATCCGCGCAGAGTTTTGACTGCTTCAAGATTTAGTTTGACATGCTTGCCGAGCAGGTCTAGCGCCTACTCCAAACTCACAAAGGAGTCTCAAATGAGCCTACCAAGACTACGAACCATTCGAAGAGGCTTATTTTGGCGTCCAACTCCCGGCCTAACTTCGGCGAGTAGGTAAACTCGCGCGACCGCGAGAAGTCGTGTGAACGCCGTCGCCAGGTATCGGAACATTCGTTCAATTCAAGCGTTAAGCTGACGGGTGACAACTCTTGAAAATGCCTCACCCAAAGGCAGGCGTTTCGAGCTGGATTTTTCTACACTCACACCATGAATGAATTCTCCGACAATCAGAATTGCAAGGATCAGCTGAGTTGGATCGCGATTAGAGTTGCTCATCGCTGCTTGCTGCTCACAATCTGCACTTTTGTAGCATTGTCGGCCCACCAGACATTGGGGCAATCGAAGTCCGCTCCGTTGTGTAACCGAGATGACGCGCTGGAGATGATTGGGCAACAGATTGCCAGCACCAGAACTTTCGACAATGCTGTCCGGCGCGTTGCAGTTCTCATGCGCGCAGCCGACCTGCTATGGCCGGTTCAGAAGGATAAAGCGCGCGCAACTTTCTCCGAGGCCTTTGAGGTAGCTGTACAGAATGAAAAAGAAAAAACCCAGGCGAAAGACCTGGCCCGTTCGCTGATTATTGAGCTGCAGACTCCTGATCAGCGATACGTCGTTATTCGTGCGATCGCTAAACGCGATTCCGCATGGGCAAAAAAATTGACTGCGGAAATGCTAAAACAAGATCGGCAAATTAGTGAGCAGGTATCGACACGAGATACGTTTAACGACGTCTTGACAGGATACAAGCTTCTTTCCTCCGCCACGCAACAAGTGTCGAGCGATATCAACGCAGCCATGGATCTTGCCATAACTAGTCTGAGGTATCCCGCTACTGCCGAGTTGAGTAGATTCCTCTATAAGCTTGCCGAAGTGAATCAGCTAGCAGCCGATCGATTATACGAACAGGCTCTGGCAGCTTACGCCGACAGACCGATGCGCGAGTTTCTTTATTTATTGAGTTATCCGTTTGCGTTTCCCGACAGTAACAACATGCCGGTCTCCGGAGCTTATAAGGTCCCAGCCAATTTCGTGTCCAACAATTCATTGCAGCGCCGGTTCGTCCAGACTTTGCTGCGACGAGCGCAACAAGCGCTGGAAGTCCCATTAGATGAGGGCGATACCTTCAACCGGCAGCCGGGCATTGAACACGTGGTTGAGGTATTGACGCGAATTGAGCCCCACGTGAGGGCACTTCTACCGGATTTGTCAGGGCCAGTGACCCAGGCGCGAGAGAAGATTCTGGTTTCACTGCCGTTTGAGACCCAAAAAGAACTCCGGAGCCCAGGCGCCGATGAAGTTTCTTCCGCAACAGCACTAGCCTTTAACGAACAGATAGAAGCCGCAGAGAAGACGCCCGATGTAAACCTGCGTGACGATCTTGTCGCTACCGCAGTTTTATATGCATCCGATAAAGAGAGTTTGGCTGACGTGGTTGATGCGATCGAGAAGATCACCGACTCAAGCATACGCGCGGCCTTACTGGAATGGCTCTACTTTCGGCGCGCAAAAGACGCAGCGGATAACAAACGATTTGACGAGGCCGAACGGCTGGTTTCGAAAGTTGAAGGACGCGAGCAACGCGCTTATCTTCACATCACGATCGCAAAAGCCCTCCTCAACGCGGGCGAGTCACCAACTCAAGCACGAGAAGTTCTTGAGCGGGCACTAACCGAAGCCAACAAAGCTGGTATGACGATCTTTGCGGCACGCACGCTGCTCACCGCGTCGAACCTTTACGCGAAGATAGACCTTAGCCGATCAATCTCAGTTTTGGGAGACGCCATCAACAGCGTCAACCATCTTGAGGCTCCGGATTTTTTCATCGACAACCAAACCCTGGTGAAAACTGTCCCAAGGAGCAGCAATGCCGGCACCTTCCCCATCAGGTTTTACATGCCGGGGCTTGATCCGGAAAGTGCGGTTCGTGAGATGGCTAAGATCGACTTCAATAACGCGTTGTCTCAAGCCGGCGCTTTTACCGACAAATTTCAGCGCGCTATCACAACGCTCGCGTTAGCTGATGTGTGTTTGCAGCAAGTGCCGCCGCTCAAAGATAAGCCGAAGAGAGATCGAAGATAAGAAGCCAACGGACATCATGTATGGAGTGCGCTGACCCCTCAGCGCTTTGAGTCAGTCCAAAATGCGCAGGGCGTCAAGCCACCGTGGACCAAAGTGCTGACAGGTCAGCGCACTCCAAAAAACACC
>DASZDU010000027.1:0-11780 GCA_035941655.1 Pyrinomonadaceae bacterium
CTTGCTAATGCTATAGCAAAAACAAAGTCGCAACCAAACATAAAACAGTATGATTTTTTGGAGTGCGCTGACCTGTCAGCGCACTCCAAAAACATTTACTTATTTTCCAGCAGGCTTGATAGACAGGGCTATGCGGTAAACGGCAGCACCGTCAATTTCGACGTCTTTGCTGACTGCGTCGGCTCCGTTTGGCTTAGCGGTGATGCGATATTTGGCCGCGTCTGGCGTGAGTCGAAAAACGAAGGCGCCGATCTCATTTGTCACCCGGCCATCAATCTTCCGCACCGTGCCGTCAGCCTCAATTTTTGCCAATTCGATGCGAACGTTCGGTACGCTGCGATCCTCCTGATTAAAGACGCTACCACGAATAAAAGCGATCGAACCTTCGTCAATTGAAAGCACCAGCCGGTCGCCCAGCGAACGAGTCTTCCCCGCTTTCACTTCAATGTCTTCTATAGTTCCGACGCTGAGGCCTGCTTTCTTCAGCGTCACGCCATAACGACCCGGCGCCAGGCGCGAGATCAGAAACTCGCCCTTCTTGTCCGTCAGACCGCGAGTCACTTCACGTTCGCCTTGTCTGACAATCACCGCGACGCCGCCGGGCGTCCCTGTCTCAACGCGGACCTTGCCTTTGACCCCGCCGGTTGAACGGTCCTGTGCAACCAGGCCTACGCTGCTCACGAGCAGGATCAGAAAAACCAAAAGCAGGCGAATGTGCTTGTTCATTTTCGTGATAATAACACCTTGTAACGATGGTATCAGAGCTACCATGTTTAGAAAGCGGACTTGTCCGCCGGCTTGGGGCACAAGTGCCCTTGCTAAACGGAATCCTTTTATTCATTGCAGCGATTGCCGCTTCGTTCAGACACTGTCTTACTGGATGCCCTGGAACTCCACAGCTGTTGCCCGCGTATTCAACAATCGAAACCCGAGCGCGCCGCGGTAGTCTTTTGCCAGGGGAGTTGCGGCTCGTATAATGCTTGAGAACTATTTCTCCCCGACCACGAACTCCATGAACAACTCGCGCCGATTAAGAAAACCGCTCGCCGTTCTGTCTGTCGTCGTCTTAATCGTCGCTACGACGTCCCTCACCAGCGTTGCCCAGGAGTCGAATCCTAAAGCTCAACGTCCCCGACAAGTTTTTCCGAGAGATGAACAACAACCTGACGATGTGTTGCGAGTCGATACCGATCTGGTTTCGTTTGATGTGGTGGCTAACGATTCTGACGGCCGCCCAGTGAGAAACCTCAGGGCGGGGGATTTCAAGATCTACATCGATAACGTTGAACAGCCGCTCGCGTTCTTCCAGGTAGAGCATCGCAGCGGTGAACCGCGACCGTTGGCGGTCGTGTTCGCCCTGGACATTTCCGGCAGCATGACAGCGGAAGAGATGGAGCGCCTGCGCGGTGCTCTCAACGCTTTTTCCGCGAAACTGGCCGGGCACTCTACGCTTTACGCCGTCATGAGTTTCGGCATGAACGTGAAGGTCGTGCAGAAGTTTACGTCCGAAACAGACAAGTTGGACCGGGCGTTCGAGCGCATCTCACGCGAACCAAACGGATTGTCAACTCACACTTACGACGCAGTTGACGATGCGATTCGTCTGTTGGCGCGTCACGCCCCGCGAACGCGTGAGCGGCGATTGATGAAGCGAGCTGTACTCGTGGTTACCGACGGTTTTCCGGTGGGCGACACAGTATCGGCGCGCACTGTCATCGAGCGGGCGAACGCAGCCGACGCTAGCATCTACATAGTCACGCTGCCTTCTTATTCTCGCATCCTGCCTGCTTTGACACAGACTCCTTTGCCTACGCCGCTCGACGTTAGCGGACTGGCTGATTTGACGGGCGGCCGAAGCGTGTATGCTGAGGAGCATAACTATGAAGCACTGTTTCGTGCCTTAGCTGAAGAAGTCACTTCGGCCTACGTGTTGGCGTTCTATCCGCCCGAGCTGAAGCGTCGCGATGGCCAGTTTCACAATATTAGAGTTGAGGGTCCGGCGGGGTTATTTCTCAGGCAAAGTCGACCAGGGTTTCAAAGCAGTAAGCCGTAAGCGGTGAGCAGTAAAACGCTTGTCGCCTGCCAATCGCTTCTGCTTACTGCTCACCGCGTACTGCTTACGCTTCAGAATTCGTCTTCGTCCTCGTCGTCATCCAGGTCTTCTTCCTCCACGATGTCCAGCTCTACCGGATCGAGTCCGACTACTTCAAGCTCGGTACCGCATTCCTCGCAGGAAACGCTTTCGCCTTTATCTGTGTCCGTATCAACGTGGACATCGGCATCACACTCGGGACATATTCCAGTCGGCACTTCTTTACCTCCAACAGATTATTAAGGCAGCGATACACCCAAACTCCCGCGATGGCCCTGCCTGAGGTTATTTGATTGAGGTAACAATCTACCCGCGCCAGTGAGTTTTTGCAATACTCTTTTCCGCGTGTTTTTGCGCTTCCCCAAGTCGTCACTGCTCTGGCGTTCCGGCCTGCTCCGGAGTGAGCTAACACTGCTTTGATTCGCGGGGGAACAGATCAACCAAGCGACCTGCCTTATTGCAAATGGGCGTTCGCAATTGCTGTGGGTTCCCACAGCACTTCGATCCGTACCAAACGGTGGGCATGGACGTGTTAACATGTCGCCCGACTGATTAGCGCCGCCTCGAATAGTTTTGAGCCAGGACCGAGAATTCCTCCATGCCCGCGTTCATTAAACGGCGACAACTCATTTTTCCGTTACTGACGTGTTTCGTTTTTGTCCTGCTCGCTTCTTATTTCGCTTCTTACTTCTCACTCGCTCGCAATCAGCGGCGCGACTACGGTGCAAAGACCCAGGCTGCAGGAAACACCGCTCTTGATAATCATGCCGCTCGGAACGTTCCGGCACATTCAGCCTCACTCGATTCCGACAACGACGGCATTCCCGATACAGCAGAATTACAAAGTTTCATGGACCGCGAAAACTTCCGCCGCTGGTTTACCTTGATAGCCGAAGCTCAGTTCTACGATCTCAGCGAACAATGGAACGCGGAACAGAGAGACTGTGCCGGCCTGGTGCGGTTTTCCCTGCGCGAAGCCCTGCGCCGTCACGATCGCGCCTGGCTGCTAAAGATGGGGCCAAGCTACCGGAGCATCGCACCCGATGTTGGCCGCTACACACTCGAGCAGGGGCCGCTGGGAGAAAAGCTCTTTCGCACCGCCTTTGGCTCCTATAAAGATGGCGAGTTGTCCAACGGCACGTTTTCCGAGTTTGCAGACGCTCGCACTCTAAAAAGCTTCAATGCGAAATTCATCAGCCGCGATCGCCGCACTGCTGAACCCGGCGATCTCTTGTTCTTCTATCAACCGTGGGTGCAAAAGTTTCCCTTTCACGTGATGATTTTCCTGGGAGACGCGAAACTTGGCGACACTCAAGCAACGGACTGGGTGGTCTACCACACCGGCTCTTCCGCAACTGACGAGGGAACGGTGAAGAAGGTTCAGCTCTCGGTCCTCGATCATCACCCAAACAAACGTTGGCGGCCGACTGAAAGCAATTCCAACTTTCTCGGCTACTTTAGATTAAAAATCCTCGACTGACCCGAGCGACTGGCCCGAAGGAGGCTAAGCCGTGTTTCAAATGAACTCTCGTTCTTATCGCACACTTACCGCTTCTGTGATTTATCTCGTGGCGATTGCCGCGGCGCTGACCATAGCCACGCTGCGCTCGCGCGCAAAGGTGAAGCCGGCTGAGACAGAAACTTCCTACTCAGAAACTGCACGCCCACGATCGAACAAACCATTCTTTTCACTCTCAACTCATCGCACCTACGGCTCCAGCGATAATCCGCGTATCTGGGTTGACCACCAGGGCATCGACCACCTGGATTTTCGGGTTTACCAGGTAAGGGACCCGCGCAAGTTTTTCACCGAGCTGAAGAACCCGCATCAGATGGGCGAACGCGAAGAGGAAGAGGTTGCCAGTTCGCTGCCGCATCGCAAGTCGTTTCTCGAGCGGGTCCGCGGTTTTAAGCGTTGGGCCTATAGCGGAGTAAAAGCATTCGTTCGCGCACAGTTGCAGCGCGATTCCCGCGAAACATTCAATCTCAAGTTTCGCAAGGAAGCCGATCCGGTCCGCACTCCCTTGAATGTTTCTGACTATGCTCGCGTGCCGTTATTGAATCCGGATTTGCTCGTCAGCAGTTGGCGGGAGCCTTTGCCGCCACTGGAAAACGAATACGATCAGCGCATGATTCCGTTGGGTAAACGCACCCCGGGCGTCTACCTGATCGAAGCCGTGCAAAACGATTTGCGCGCCTACACCATCGTCGTAGTCACCGACCTGACGATGATCGATAAAACCACTAGCGATGGCGAATTACTTGTTTACACCGTCGACCGCAAAACTGGAGAACCGCGACCGGGCACACAAGTCGAGATCGTCAAAGAGCAAAAGACTGTTGCCAGTGGCGTCACCGACGGCCAGGGGATTCTGAGAACCAGGATCGAAAAGAAGAAGCCCGCAGCAAACAACGAGAATGCTGCAGAAGAGGCTGAAGTTGAAGAGGCGGAGCCGGACGACACCGACTCTGAGTCTCTGCTGATATTCGCCAGGCAAAGTAATAACTTTGCGATCTCCGATCTGGGTTCAATGTATTTCGGCGGCTACGAGGATCAGGAAGAAGGCGCCAACATCAAGGGATATATTTACACCGACCGTCCCGTCTATCGGCCCACTCACAAAGTAAATTTCAAAGGAATAATCCGGGTCGTCGATTCCAAGGGCGCCTACAAGCCAGCCTCGGCAAATACGGTAAACGTAACAATCGCCGATCCAAACAGTGCAAACATTTATACCAAAGAGCTACCGCTATCGGCGCGTGGCACCTTCAACGGCGAAGTAGATATAGCGGAAGAAGCGCCCCTGGGCAGCTACAGCATCGCGGCGGAAGTTGATGGCGGTTCTGCCAACGGCAGTTTTGAAGTGGCGGAATACAAGAAGCCCGAATACAAAGTGACGGTTTCCGCGCCCGGAAAATTTATTCAGACGGGCCAAAAAACCAACTTCTCAATTGACGCGCGTTATTTCTTTGGCGCGCCAGTCGCCAATGCGGAAGTGAAGTATTACATCTATCGATCGCGTTACTACGCCTGGTATTTCGGCGATAACGATCAGGACGATCCCGCAGGTGATTCGGACACTGAAGACGAGTATTCGCAGTTTTATCGCGGCGGCGACGACATGGTCCAGGAAAGCGAAGGCACTCTTGACGCGCGCGGTCACCTGAACGTCGAATTTCAAATCCCTCAATCGGAGGAGACGGACACCACCGACTACAGTTACCGCCTGGAAGCTCAAGTGACCGACTCGGCTCGTCGAACCATGGACGGAGCCGGCAGCTTTGTGGCCACTCGCGGCTCTGTCGTAGCCAACGCCGACCCTGACCGCTATGTCTATAACAAAGGCGACGTCGCGAAAGTTCGTGTCAACACGACTGACTATGAAGGACGTCCGGTTTCCGCGACCGTTCAACTTCAGTTTGTTCAACGCACCTGGACGAAGAAGGAGAAGAAGGCTGAGGATGACGAGTATTCATACCCCGAGTATGAAATGCATGAGCGCCAGATAGCGTACGCCGATGTGCAAACCGATTCGCAAGGCCAGGGCAGCTATGATTACACCACCACAGAGGACGGTAACCTTGCCATCAAGACGGTGATCTGGGAAAACGGTCGTCCGGTCGCTTCCATTGGCGGCTACCTCTGGGTTACTGATCGACAGTCTCCCTGGTCTGAATCTTCCTACTACAGTGAAGACTACAATTCTATCAAGCTGGTGCCGGACAAGAAGTCGTACAAAGCCGGTGAGACCGCACACGTGTTGGCGATTTTGCCGACCGACAACGCTCATCTGCTGGTTAGCACGGAACTGACGACAGTGATGTCTGTGCAACATGTTAGTTCCCCGGGTCGCTCGATCGTGCTCGACATTCCGATCCAGGCCGCGTATGCGCCGAACGTCTTTCTCAACGTCTCTTACGTCAAGGGCGGCGACATGTATACCAGCGATCAACGGCTGGTAGTGCCGGCGCGCGACAAGATGCTCAACCTTGAGATCATCTCAAACAAGAAAGAATACAAACCTCGCGAGACGGCGTCGTATACAGTGCTGGCGCGTAACGCTGACGGCGCGCCTGTGTCGGGAGCTGAAGTTAGTTTAGGCGTGGTGGACGAGGCTATCTACAGCGTCGCGCCGGATTATTCCGGCAACATCAAGAGCGAGTTTTACGGCATGCGCTACAGCAGCGTCGAAACACATCTCTCGATCAACTACAGCTTCACCGGTTTCGCGGGCGATAAGCCGATGGATCTCGCTAAGAACAAACCTGCGTATCAACTCGCCGACTTCAAGAATGAAGGCGATCTGGTACAGCCAACTATCCGGAAGAACTTCAAAGACACGGCTTTTTGGCAGCCCGACGTGGTGACCGGACCTGACGGCAAGGCCACTATCAAAGTTAACCTTCCGGATAACCTGACCACCTGGCGCGCAACCGCCCGTGGGGTCACTGCCGACACGAAAGTTGGGGCAACGAAATACAAGGTGGTCGCGCGCAAGGATGTGATCATGCGCCTCGAGACGCCGCGCTTCGTTACCCAGGGCGATACCGTCACCTTGTCAGGAATAGTCCACAACTACTTGAACGCCGATAAGTCCACGCAGATCTCGCTGGAAGTAAACGGCGCGCAGCTGCAAAACTCAGCGCAGCAAACAGTCACGATCACCAAGCAGGGCGAACATAGGATTGACTGGCAGATCTCCGCGCCATTTGTCGGCGAGATCAAACTGCTGGCGAAAGCGCTCACCGACACTGAATCCGACGCAGTCGAATTGCCGCTCACGGTGGTGCCGCGCGGTTTGCACCAGGTGAAGAATGAGTCGGCAACCTTTTCAGACGAGAACATCGAAAAGAGTTTCTCTTTAAACTTACCTTCTAACGCCGATGCGCGCGCGCGTAGTTTCAAAATCGAAGCAGCTCCTTCAGTTGCCGGCACGTTGTTTGGCGCGCTTGACTACCTGACTGCGTATCCCTATGGCTGCACCGAGCAAACCATGTCGAGCTTTCTGCCAAACGTGATCGTCACCCAGGCTTTGAAAGACGTGAAGTCTTCGTCGATTCGCGGCTCAAACGATCTGCCCAGGAAAGTTCAAAAAGGAATGGATCGTCTATACGCCTATCAGCATAGCGACGGCGGCTGGGGCTGGTGGAAAGATGACCAGAGTGATCCCTTCATGACCGCGTATGTCGTAAGCGGCCTGACACTGGCTAAGCAGAACGGTTATCAACCAGACGAAGGTCGCATAGCGAACGGTCGCGTAAAGTTGGAACAGATGCTCGATTCGGGGACCACGGAAGCGGGGACTGCAATCGACCTGGAGACACGCGCGTTTATGGTTTACGCGCTTGAGGAAAGCGGCGGCAGTCAGAGCCGTCACCTCGAAAAGATTGTTAACGAGCGCGGCAACCTGCAACCGTATGGACGCGCTCTGCTGGCATTAACTCTAAAGCAACGCAAAGACGACAAGCGGGCCCGCGACGTCGCGGCTGAAATCGAAAGAACTGCAGTGTCAGACGACGTCTCGGCACACTGGGAATCCCGCCGCAAAGCGATGCTGGATTTTGCGGAAACGAATGACACGGAAGCGACCGCCCTGTCGCTCAAGGCCCTGGCACGCATCAAACCTGACAGTGGACTGCTGCCGCGTGTGGCCCGTTGGCTGGTCGCCAATCGCCGTAACAGCTTCTACTGGGAATCCACCAAGGACACCGCCTTCGCGATTTTCGGGCTCATCGACTACCTGAAAGTGAGTCACGAACTCTCGCCAGATTACGATCTGGAAGTTTACTTGAACGGTGAGAACGTGCTCACGCAACACGTTTCCTCGGCTGCGGCTTCGCAAACGCTAACGATAAATCGCAAGGCGAATGAAGTAGCGGGAAGCAATGAAGTGCGCGTTGTGAAGCGCGGGAAAGGCATGCTCTATTTTTCGTCGTCGCTCGATTACTACACCGGCGAAGAAGATGTAGCAGCGCGCGGTTCGGCTGATTTGAATCTCACGCGCGAGTATCTGCGTCTGAAGGTCGTAGAAGACGGCTACAAACTCAAATGGAAAACCGAACCACTTTCCGGCGAGATACATTCGGGCGACATGCTGGTCGTGCGACTCAAGCTTAACGGCGGCAAGGCGCGCCATTTGATGATTGAGGATCCGATTCCGGCCGGCGCTGAACAAGTTGAAAGCGTCGGGAACCTTAACCTTGATTACACGTCGGGGCACGATTGGACCGATTGGTACAGCTCTCGCGAGTTTCGCGATAACCGTACCGTCTTTTTCCTCGACTACTTCGACGGCGAGGCAACGCTGCAGTATGCGATGCGCGTGCAAATACCCGGACAGTTTCGTGTAGCGCCGGCTCGCGCAGAGCTGATGTACCGAGCGGCAATCCAATCTAATACTGCGTCAGCGAAGCTCGGATTTCTCGAAAGGAAATGAACTGTCAGGCAGGGTCGCAATTCGAGTTTTCTCTGTGCACCCTCTGTGGTCTCTGTGCTCTGTGGTGAACGATAGCTACCAAGGACTCACCGCAGAAAGACAGAGAACACAAAGGACGCACAGAGACTAAAACCAAGCCACTAGCAACTATCAACGACGTTCTCAAGGTAGACGCAATATGCTGACTGAAACTTTCAACTCGATCACCACGGCTGCACGAAGCGTTCTGCGCAGTTGGAAAACAATGCTGCTGATTGGCGCCGTTTATGCCTTGCTGCTTGCGCTGCTTTATCTGTTTGTCTCCATCAAGGAAGCAACTCTCGCGCAGGTTGCATTAACATTTGCTTTCGCCATCGCCGTTCCGCTGCTTTTCTTTATTCTGCAAGCGATGATCGCAAGCGGCAGCGAAGTTCGGAATGAGAGCGACAACCTAACCGAACACCTGACCGCTGGCTTTGTGCTTAAGAGATCACTGAGCAGTTTCTGGAAGTTGATCCTGATCACGTTGCCGCTGATCGCGCTGGCAGTGCTCATCGCGTACTTGCTCGCGAAAGCCCAGAATCGCTTTGGCGTGTCTGTTAGCGACAACGCTGTCAGCAGTGCTCAACGCCTGGCGGAAACCGCAAATCGACGGCCTGCAGCGCGACCGATTGACTGGAGAGTCGCGCTCTTCTCGACCATACGCTACCTGTGCTTCGGACTTGTTTTGCCGCTGGCAGCAATTCATCTTTGGCTCGCAACGGTGCGTGAGGGACTCGGCGTGGCAATCAAGCGAGGGGCGACACTTCTCGCGCGAGCCTTTGCCCCTCAGTCGGTCCTTATCTACATAGTCGGCTTTTTGATCTTTGCCGTCGCTCCTTATTTCTTACTTTTCCGCACGACTCAAACTAAGCACGCGTGGCTGGAACTTTCTTTGTTGGTAGCGCGGCTCGTTGTGGTGTTTGCTTTAACGCTGTTTGGTTGGACGATAACTGTTCGCGCTTTGGGCCAACCTGTAACGACGCGTGTGCCTGAAGGCGAAGCTACTTGATGGACCTCGGGCCTTTACGCACGGAATGCACACCTGGTATGCCTTCTGATGTGCGGAAGGGGCTTAGCCCTTCCGAAAGGCTCAAACGATTTCGGGGCTACGCCCCGGGCTAATCGATGATTAACGGAGCAAACCTTTGGGGCGCAGCCCCAAAAAGGGAGGAGAGTTTTCGGAAGGGCAGAGCCCTTCCGCACATCAGGCGGCAGAGCCGCTCGCGCTTCCCCGCTGTCTCTTGGGTAAGGGTTTCTATTTTTGGGATGTTAATTATCCTGGGGTTGTTCTCCGTCTGGGCCTTCACGCCCGCCCGCCATCTTCGTACTTCGACCGCTTTAGCGAATGCCGGCCTGATCGATCAGCGGTTGCAGCAGGCGGCCACAGGCGCGCTCGGCGATCGCCGCGGCACGGTTATCATCATGGATCCTCAAACCGGCCGAATACGCGCCGTAGTTAACCCGGAGCTTGCGTTTGAAGAAAGCCTGCCGCCGGGCTCGACAATAAAAGCCTTCACCGCGCTGGCAGCTTTGCGCTCCGGTATCATCGAGGAAGACACTCGCACGCTCTGCCACGAGAACTATTCACACGACCAGTTTCATACAGTCTGTTCTCATCCGCGCGATCTGTCGCCGCTCAGTCCCACCGATGCCCTCGCCTATTCTTGCAACTATTATTTTGGCAAAGTCGGCGAGCGGCTCGCGGCAAATGATTTGACTTCAACGCTCGAACAGTTTGGCTTTGGCAGGGCGACCGGCATCAACGCCGCCCGCGAATCGAAGGGTTTCCTGCGACGCAATGATTGGCACACGGAGAACGCGATCGGCGAAGGCGACTATCTTCGGGCCACGCCGATCCAGCTCCTCAATGCCTACTCCACTCTTGTAAATGGAGGCCATCTCTTTACGCCACGTCTTGCTAGCGCGGGCAGCTTTGTTGCGAAACTCCAGAGCAATATCGGTATCGATAATGAACAGCGGCAAATAATTCTCAAGGGGATGCGCGGCGCTGTACGTTATGGTACGGCCGAATCCGCAAAACTTTACTCGCTGCCGATTCATGTTTTTGGAAAGACGGGCACCGCGAATGAAATCAACGGCTACCGTTCACAAGGATGGTTTATCGGTTTTGTTTCATCGTGCGACGAAGATGCCGGCGACGCGGCCGCATTTGCACCTGACAACGTGAACCTGGCTGTACTTGTTTTCCTTGCCAGAGGTCACGGCTCCGATGCGGCAGAACTCGCTCGGCCCATCTTCGACGAGTATTCCCGCGTTGCGATGGAGGAACGCCGCGACGCGGAGACACGGGGACTCGGGAACGCGGTGAATATAACGAAGGAGGTTGACGCTTTAACCCCAGCGGCTCCGAGTCTCCGCGTCCCAGTGTCTCCGCGTCCGGTTGTATCTTCCGTGCGCGTTCACCTTGTTAGCGAAAACATCACGCGCACGATGCCGCTTGAAGATTACGTCCGTGGCGTAGTGGCAGTTGAGGGCAGCCTGGAGCGCGAGCCGGAAGCACTTAAGGCCCTTGCTGTGGCTAGTCGAACATATGTCTTAAAAAATCTCGGAAGGCACGCTCGCGATGGTTACGACTTTTGCACCACCACACATTGCCAAAGATTTCAGGTAGCGCCCGCCGGCGATGTATCTACAGCGGTTGTCGCGGCGGTCGACGCGACGCGCGGAGAAGTTCTGCGCGATAGCGACCATCAGGTTGCGGATGCTTACTTCAGCGCTTCTTGTGGCGGTGCTACTGCAAACAAAGGCACGCTTTGGGGTGGCACCACACCGCCATATTTGAAAGGCGTGCGGGACGAATATTGTGCCGCTGAAGCGCATCGCAATTGGAGCGATGTTATTTCGCAGGAGCAACTTCTCAAGGCGCTAAAAACGGATCCGCGAACTAACGTCGGCGAGCGGCTGGCGAGCGTAACCATCTTACGAACCGACGCGAGTGGCCGGGCCGAGTTGATCGCCATCGAAGGTAATCGCCGCGTAACGGTGTCGGGCTGGGACTTCAAAATCATCGTTGGACGCGTACTTGGTTGGAACCTGCTTAAGAGTTCGCGGTTTGATATCTCTCGCTCCGGTTCAAATTTCATATTTCGAGGCACTGGCTTTGGCCACGGGCTTGGGCTCTGCCAGGAAGGCGCGCATGTCATGGCATCGCGCGGTGCAAGTTACCGCCAAATTCTCGCAAAGTATTTTCCGTCCACGCGGGTGACGGA
>DASZDU010000028.1:0-20870 GCA_035941655.1 Pyrinomonadaceae bacterium
CGGTTCAAATTTCATATTTCGAGGCACTGGCTTTGGCCACGGGCTTGGGCTCTGCCAGGAAGGCGCGCATGTCATGGCATCGCGCGGTGCAAGTTACCGCCAAATTCTCGCAAAGTATTTTCCGTCCACGCGGGTGACGGATGAATTTCGTCAGCAGCTTGCAGCCGATCTGATATGGAACAACGATCGAAGCCTCGATGACGAGATTAGCGGAACACTGATCTCTCAAAGAGGTTTAAGGAATGCGGCGCACGTCGGTTTCGGGCACGATTTGCGAGCAGGCCGGAAGACGCTGGCAAGCGAAACCTTTCGTATCAACTACCCAAGCACGATTGATCAGCGTGAAGTTGAATCGTTGCTTAGCTTTCTTCAATTGAGCCGCAAGTCTTTGATTGCGCGCGTCACCGCCGCCAGGGTAACAGTTCAGTTCCCTGCTCTCGAGATCTTCATCAACGAAACTACCGGAGATTTTGTCGGCCGGACCGGATTGCCTTATTGGGCAGCCGCCGCAACCCGGGGAAATCAAATTGAACTTCAGCCGCTGGCAACTCTAAGACGCCGGCGAATTCTCGAAACAACTCTGCGCCATGAACTCGTACATACATTGGTTGATATCATAAGCCGCGAGCGTGCACCGCGTTGGCTGGCGGAAGGTTTAGCCATTCACGTCGCTGGCGAAGGTCCTCTCGTTGCCCGGTACGAACCACGTCGCAAGATGACATTGGAAGAGATCAATAAGCAGCTTGGCTACTCCCAATCAATGATGTCATCCGAAGATATGCGGACCCTGTACGCAGCCGCTTATGGCCAGGTCAGACGTCTCATTCAAACAGAAGGCGAAGCGAATGTTTGGCGAAGAGTTGCAAACAGCGGCTCTATGGTTGGAGGCCGGTAGTTCAGAGTTCGGCCTTTAGGCTGTGGGTTTTCGCCCTCAACCGACAACGCAAGCTAAAGCTTGAACTCTGAACTGCTTCGGTGCTCAAAAAACTCTTGAATTTACTAACCTGGTGGTAGACGATGTTGTCGTCTGTTCTCTTATAGGCAAAGGACGCAGCAACTTTCAAATGCAAAACTCCAAAACAACCCAGCGTGTGATCGGACTGCTGCTTGCGGTTGTTATTTTCGCGGTGCCGGTCCTCGCGCAACAGCGTCGCGCGGCGCCACCCAGGCGAGTTGCACCCGCAGCGGCGGTAAGCGAGCCGGCCCCGACGTTTGACTCACTGCTCGCTGCCGAAAGTTACAAAGTTTATTGCGAGATAAGGGGTGTGGGCGGTTTGATCCAATCAGCCGCGGTCGACGACCTGCTCGATCCGGTAATGAAACTCGGTAAACCGCCAAAAGAATTTAGAACTGCGGTGAAATGGCTCAAGGCCCATTCAAACATAATTGCGGGTTCTCGGATGTTAGTTGCCGCCTGGCCCTCCAGACCTAATCTGCCAATGGTTGTGGTCGCGATCGAATTCTCTTCACCAGAGGAGGCGAAGAAATTTTATCCGGAGTTGCGCGACTTTCTCCCACAGCTTTTGCCGACCCCAACGCCGATGCCAGCATCGAGTTCAATGTCCCCTGGAAACCCGTCGCTGATGCCAGCCGCTGAAACCGAAGTTGTGAGGACCGAACTCGTGACGGCACGGATGGCCTCCGGCCAGACCGCCGAAGTTGTCGCACAGGCGCAACCAACGCCAAGTCTGCCGCCATATCAAATGATGCAGGCGGGGTCGCTCGTGTTAATTAGCGACAAAGCTTTTACGCTGCGAAATCTTCGGCCGCGCGGCAGCAAGGCTTTGCAGGAAGATAATAATTTCCTGCAGGCGCGAAGTCGTTTCGCATCGGAGTCTATATTTCTTTACATCGACCTAAAGGCTATCGAGAGAGAAGAACAGGACCAGCAAAAGAAGCGCGAGCAGGAAGAAGAGAAACGAGCTGAAGCTGAGAAGGCCAACCCGCCGAAAGTAGAAGCGTCGCCGGAACCGGCGACTGAAGAGTTGATGGCAGAACAGCTGAGGGCCCAGCAAGCAGAGGTGCAGCGTTTACCTTCGCCTGAGGTAATGGAGCCGACTCCTGACCCACCACCTGCGAATAACGCGACTTTGGCGGCAGGCCCGGCGCCCGAGGGCGCTCCCTTTATTTCGCTTTACAGCGCGCTTTTCGGCGGCGAAAGCAAATGGCCGGAAGCGATCGGGGCTGCACTGGTAGCTGAAGGCGACGCATACATCGTCCGCACCTTGATCATCAATAAAGCCGAAAACAAGGGCAACGCGATTCCTTTTTTACCTCAATTCGTTTCCGGGCCGGCTATTGCTCCTGAGTCCGCCGGCATCTTCCCTGCCGACATAGATTTGTTCGTAGCCATTTCCCTCGATTATCCGCAGGTCTACGAGGGCATGCTCAAAGCGATCGCGCACACTAACGAACTGTCGAGAAAATACAGCAGCCGCCAGGAGGTCAGGGATGAAGTTCCTCCGGAATCGCCCTTTGCGGTTTATGAAAGGAAACTGGGACTAAAAATCAAAGAGGACCTGCTGCCGCTGTTCGGCAACGAATTGGCCCTGGCGCTGATGAAAAAACCAGCCAAGCCAGAGCTTGCGGCGAAGCCAGTTGAAGAAAAGCCCGCCTCAGTTGGACCATATGAAAATACTGTTAGCGTAAACCCCAACCCCATCATTGCAATTTCAGTCAAGGATCGAGAAGCAGTTCAACGATTGATACCAAAGATTATTGAGGCCTTGGGGTTAAAGGGCGCGAACCTGCTGGCGCAAACTGAAAAGCGCGACGGAACTGAAATCGTTTCTTACGCAGATTTTTTCTCTTACGCGTTCGTTGGAAATTTCCTCGTGCTGTCGCCAGACCCATGGGAGACGCGACACGTGGTAGACGCTTATCTCAATCATCAAACGCTTTCGTCTGACAGTCATTTTAGAAACTTTACGCGGTGGCAGCCGCGCCAGGTACTCGGTCAGGTTTATGTCGGTCCAGACTTGATGGAGACATACAATCCCTTCGGGCGCCGGAGCGCATCTGTCAACGTGAAGATGAATGATTTCCTGTCTCGACTTAGTCCGTTGATCGAGCCTACCACCTACGCGCTTACAAACGATGGCTCAGGGCCATTGCACGAGCTGCACATCCCGCGAAATCTTCTGCTGTGGATGATTGGTTCGACCTTTGCTGTAGCTGATGCCTCAGTTCCGCAAAGAAACGAAGCAATGGCGCAAGGGTCGCTCCGCACGGTACACAGCGCGGAGGTAACCTTTCAAGCCACCCATGGCAATGGTCAGTACGCCACTCTTGATGAGTTGATTGCGGCCAACCTCATCAGCAAAGAAATGATCGAGAAGTATGGTTATAAAATTGAAGTGACGGTGTCCGGCAAAAAGTTCGAGGCGACGGCGGTGCCGATTGAATACGGCGTAACCGGAACGCTCTCTTACTTCATTGATGAGAACGGTAATCTGCGCGGCGGCGATCATGGCGGCGCACCGGCATCTGCTTCGGATCAACCGATTAACTAGCGGAGTTTTGCTTTGGAGTGCGCTGACCTGTCAGCGCTTTGGTAGGCTGCGACCTGTCGCAGCCCGTCCCGAGTTGGTTCCATTCGAGCGCTTCGCGTTAAGCTGACGTCGCCCAAATGCGTAACAGCGGACTTTTCGTTTACAGGTTATCGATCTCGACCGGCTCCACCGGTTCTGCCAACTCGAATCCAAACACGCGTGAATAAAAATAAAGCTCGGCATCAAGCGCGCGCTTGATGTTCTTCGCCTGCCGAAATCCGTGCTGCTCCCCTGCAAATGGCAAATACGCTACCGGAATTCCCTTCTTCCTTAGTGCCTCAACCATTGCCTCGGCCTGATTCGGCGGCACGACTTTGTCTTCCAGGCCCTGAAAGAAGATCACCGGACACGATAGTCGATCCGTGAAGTTGATTGGTGAACGTGCAAAATAAACTTCACGCTTTTCGGGATAGCGGCCCATGAATCCATCCAGATACCGCGATTCAAATTTGTGCGTCTCCTTTGCCAGCGCCTCGGCGTCACTGACGCCGTAGTGGCTGGCGCCGGCACTGAACGTATCGCGAAAGGTCAGCGCGCACAGCGTGGTATAACCGCCGGCGCTTCCGCCAGTAATCATTAGACGGTCGCCGTCAACCTGCGCCTGCATAACCAGATACTTCGCTCCATTTGCGCAGTCGTCGACATCAACGATTCCCCATTTGTTCTTTAGCCGTTCGCGAAAGTCGCGCCCAAAGCCGGTGCTGCCGCCATAGTTCACATCCAACACCGCGATGCCGCGGCTGGTCCAATACTGAATACCCAGACTCATGGCAGTCGCGGCTGCCGCGGTCGGCCCACCGTGACTCTCAACCAGGAGCGGTGGCAGCTCATCGTCGGGTGCGCGATAGTCGCGATTCTTCGGCGGATAGAAAAACCCGTGCGCAGTCAAGCCGTCTTCGGTGGGAAACTCCACGGCGCGCGGCGTCGACAGATACGCGGCGTCAATTTCGAGATTGCTGGATCGACACAGTACTTCGAAGGTTCTTTGTTCCAGATCAAATCGTACGATAGCGGCTGCTTCGCTGGGCGACCCGGCGCGCATCAAAACCTTTCCCGCAGACGCCCGCACAAAGCGAATGTCTGTGTATCCACTATCTATCGGTTCAAACTGTTTCGTTCGCGTATCAATGAGGGCGAGATGCGAAATTCCGTTGCGAATGTAAGCACAAACAATCCTGTTTGGCGATTCAAAGGCAAAAGTAGACATGCCGAAGCCCCACTGCGGCAGGCCGAACTCGGCTTCCATCTCGCACATTGGTTCAACTGATCCATTTGGATTGATGCGGTAGAGATTCCACCAACCGGTTTGGTCCGAGACAAAGTAGAGCGTCCCGTCTGCAGACCATTCGGGCTGAAATATCGATTCGTGACTGCCACCGGCAACATGCTCACTTGTGGTTAACAATCCGTTCTCGTCCAACGTTCCGACCCAAAGCTCTGTGCCGTCCCAGGGCATGTTGGGATGGTTCCAGGCGAGCCAGGCCAGTCTCGATCCATCCGCGCTCAAGCGAGGCGATGAATAAAAATCATACCCCGCAGCCAACACTTGCCCCGGAGTTTCCTCACCCGCGAGCTTCAGACTGACCAAAGTGTTTACTGCTTCGCGACCCGTCTCAGTGTGATCCTCTCGCACACAAATCAAACGTCCTCGCGACTGATCTATTACAGCATCGGCGTAACGGTAATCGCCGATGGGAGTGATCGGCTTCGGCAAGTTTGCTCCAATCGCAGCGTAAACACGCTGATCGGAAAAGTTTGAAAAATAAACTGCGCCATCGCGTACCGTATAGTCTCCGCCGCCATATTCATGTACGCGAGTTCGTGCATTGAAGGGGGGCGGGTTTACGTCGCTCATGGCTCCTGAAGCGTCACGTCTCACAATGACGGCGCGCCCGGCCTCGGTCGGTCTCATTTCAATCCAGTACACATCCGAGCCATCAATGAGCGGCTGTGAGAGGCCGATTGAACCGCTCACGATTAGGTCAGACGTGATGGGAGACTTCCATGAGCCATAAGGCTTTTCCGTTGGGTTGGACATATTGAATCTTCGCATTTCTGGCGCATTAATGCGCGAATTGAACCTTTCTTATCAAATCCGCCAGTATCGCTGAAAACGTTTGCGGAAATTTTTGTTACAGTGTTGTGAAGTGTTTGCAAGCTTACTGCAACCACGGCCAGGGTGGCCAAACCTAATATGCCTCATCGTTAATTCTCCACGGGAGAACTGAGATAAAGGCAAGGGCGCCGGTCTTGGGGGAGGTCGGCGCCCAACGTCTTTCCAGCCGAGTCAAAACTTTCTTTCCTTACTTATTCACTCGTCTAGCATCCGCAGACTACGCTGAACACACAGATTTGGACAAGCGGGTGATTTACGAATGCGTTCGTGATTCATACTTACTTTTCCCTGCAGACACCAATATTGTGTAATGTGGGCAATTTGAGGATTCCTGCCGACTAGCGTTGACTCACACTCAAAACGGAATCACAATTCGCACGCACTCCAACTCAACTTGAGAGGTTCTCGCCATGCGCCGTTCGCTCGTTGCCTTCATCGTTCTAACCCTGCTATGGCTTTCCGTTCCGCAACTCGCATTGCGCGCGCAAACGTTTCGGCCAGTCGTTCGCGGCAAGCGCGGCGTTGTGGCGGGTGGTCACCCGTTATCCGTTGAAGCCGGCTTACGAATCCTGCAACAGGGCGGCAATGCGGTTGATGCGGGCGTAGCAACAATACTCGCTGCATCAGTGATCGAGTTTTCCCACTTTTCTTTTGGCGGTGAAGTGCCAATCCTGATAAGGCTGCGGGGTAGTAGCCCCGCCATCGGGGAGGGCCCAGGCGGTAAGGGCGTGGTCGTGATCGAAGGCATGGGCCAGGCGCCGCTGAAAGCAACGCGCGATTTCTTCGTCAACCGATCAACTTCCAAAGACCAAGCCGCCGCAAGAGCGGGGGTGGAGATGGCCACAATGGCGAGCGCCAAATCCGGAATTATCCCTTCGACAGGCCCACTTGCCGCCACCGTTCCCGCCGTACTCGACGCCTGCGTTACAGCGCTCGATCGGTTCGGAACAAAATCTTTGGCTGAGGTCATGCAGCCGGCCATAGAGCTCGCGGACGGCTTTCCCATCGATGAATTGCGCGTGCAATACATCCAAACACGCAAGCCGGTTTTCTCACAGTGGGCGGATGCCAAACGAATTTTTCTACCGAATGGCGAGCCGCCCAAGATTGGCGACATCTTTGTTCAAGCCGATCTCGCACGCACTTTGCGAGCTATTGTCGCGGCCGAAAAGCGCGGCGCAACGAAGGGACGCCATGAGGGCTTGGTATCAGCGCGCGACTATTTCTACAAGGGCCCGATTGCTGAGCGCATTGGCGAATACATGCAGCACAACGGTGGCTTGATCGCGGCGGAAGACTTCGCTCGCTTCCACGCCGGCGTGGGAATGGCAGTCAAAGCTGATTATCACGGCTACGAAATTTACAAGGCCGGCTTCTGGACCCAGGGCCCGGCGATGGTTGAAACCTTGAATCTGCTCGAGGTATACGACCTGAAGGGGATGGGCCACAACTCAGCCGATTACATTCATACTCTTATCGAGTCGCTCAAGCTCGCCCTCGCCGATCGCGATCGCTACTACGGCGATCCAAACTTTACAAAAATTCCCGCTGCGGAATTGTTATCGAAAGACTACGCGGCATTGAGGCGTCCGCTAATCGAGAAGGAGCATGCCTCTCTTAGTCAACAACCGGGGGATCCACTAAACATGAGAGCTACGCTCGCAGGCTTAAGCGAGCGCCGGGGCCGCGAGTCAAAAGTTCCAGTCCGCGAACGAGCCAACGACACCACTTGCGTTAACGTAATCGATAAAGACGGCAATCTTTTTAGCGCCACGCCCAGCGGGGCCTGGCTGCCGGCAGTCGTTGCCGGCGACACGGGCGTGTTAATGGGACAGCGTTTGCAATCAGCACTCACCGACCCAAACAGTCCAAATGTTGTCGCGCCCGGAAAACGTCCGCGCATTACGCTAACGCCGACGCTGGTACTAAGAGCCGGCGAGCCGTTCATGGTCTTGAGTACGCCCGGTGGCGACAATCAGGACCAGGCCCTGCTGCAAGTCTTACTCAACATTATCGAGTTTGGCATGAGCCCGCAGGAGGCTGTGGAAGCAGCTCGCTTCGACACACAACACTACGTCAGCTCGTTTGACGATCATGAGTTCCTGCCAGGCTCCTTGAATCTCGAGTCACGTATTGCGGAAAAGACAATCGCGGAGTTGAAGGCGCGCGGGCACAAGGTCACCGTGCAATCCGCCTGGGGCACGCTCTCGTCACCCACCGTGATTGTTTACAACCCGCAAACCGGCGTTTCATCCGCCGGCGCCGACCCGCGACGAGGCAGATACGCGGTTGCGTGGTAGGACAAGTCTTCCGATGTCGTTACCGCAACACTGCCTTGGGCGCTGAGTGCTTTCAGCCGTTCAAAACAGTCGTGGTTGCGGATGCGTTCGATGTCTAACTGGTGCGTGCGGAGAGTGTTAAGACAGGAGGTTTATAAAAGTGGCTGACAAACTCTTTCGAATAATCCTGCAAGTCGACGATCTGGACAAAGCGGAGGAGTTCTATGGGAAGTTGTTAGACGATCGCGGCCGAAGGATTCCGCGAGCCTCACGACATTACATTGATTGTGGCCCGGTAATTCTGGCGCTGGTTGATGTAACCGCCGGAGGCGAACAAGCAAAGCCTCTTCCCGATTACATTTATTTTGCGGTCTCAGATCTTGAAAAAATTTATGCGCGCGCGACTAAGCTCGGATGTCTTTCTTCTGAAGATGTACACGGCGCGAGCGCCGGCGAAATTGTTGTGCGGCCCTGGGGCGAGCGCTCCTTCTATGTGAACGACCCATGGGGAAACGGACTTTGTTTTGTAGACGAAAATACGCTGTTCACTGGCCGCTAGGAGCATTGAGGTTCAGAAGCTGTTAGACGCGGAGAATGATTCAAGAACGAACAGCTCAAGGTCCGGAAGGCGGCTTGCCCCCGCCCGCCTTGACGTCATTCACGAGCGGGGGTAAACCACCCTTCCTGACCCGGAGACTGCTCTCTTTCTTTTTACCCTGAGAACATCTGTGCTTTTCCCTCATCTTATTTCGCCCTTCAACGGTAGTCGGTTACGTCGGCTAACAATCAGCACAATCATCGGCGTTGTCTGTCTCTCATTGCTCGGCAACGTTGCATACGCGGCTCGTTGTGAGCCATTGACGACCCGGCCCGATGCCTGGGTGGCAACGAATGTGGACGCGCTCGTGCGAGCTGCACGCAGGGCGTACGAAAGCGACCGCGCTTTGCCTGCTTATGAGAAAGTGCTTGACGGAATCGCGCGCACCTTACGCGAGTGTAATCTTGATACTGACAATAAATTCACAAATCGGTATCGGCCGTTTTTGGAATACATCGAGACTGCATCTCTTGAACGGCAACCCGATCATGAACTGGGCTTGAACGTTAGCGATGAACAATATTTCGCGGAGACGCGCCAATTTGTTGAGATTCCTCCGTTCCTGCTGGACCAGAAGTTTTTGAAATATGTCAGTCGTTATGAAACGCTGGGACATGCAAAGTCTTTGCTGCGTCAGTTCAATTCGAGCCGCAGTGCTTCCGAGCAAATCATATTTTTCAGTTATAAGTCCCGACATCTGGGCACGCCTGACAACGACAACAGTTACCGCAGGCTGTTGATAGTTATTCCCGGCAATGCTGAAACAGGGGTTCCGGACAAGTGGGTGCAATTTGGTGTTACGGACCCGGGAGCGCGTGCGCGCGTGCGTAACGTGTCGGTGGTTTCAGCTGTGAGGGCTGCAAACGGCAGTTTCAATGCTTACTTCAAAGACTTTTATCGAACGTATCGCCGCGATGGATCGATTGCGATAGAAGGTCGTTGGGAATTAAAGGAGGGCGACGACAACTGCGCGCAGTGTCACAAGAGTGGCATACTTCCAATCTTCCCAGCGCGTGGCAGCGTGAACGTTGCCGAGCAACCGGCAGTGGTCGCAGTTAACGAACGTTTTAGAGCGTACGGCTCCGCTCGTTTTGGCGGTTATCTTGACGCCGCCAAACTTGGACCGGGGTTAAGTTCGGCAAATGCCGCAGACCGACGGCGGCGCTTTGGAGCAAACTCTGATCAGAAACCGGTGGCACGCGCAATGGTTTGTTCCGCATGTCATAACTCGGAGCGCCTCGGCGCCCTCAATTGGCCGATGGACAAGAAGCTGATTCGGTCTTACGTCACCGGGGGCCAAATGCCCCTGGGCCAGCAACTCACAAGCCCGCAGCGGCGCGAGCTATACGCAAAGCTGGTCGACGAATATTTCGCGACGAATAATGAGAACCCCGGCATTCTCAAGTCGTGGTTGCTGGGAAGGAGTCAATGATTGTAAAGCAAACTGTTAGTTTGCTTGCTGCATTAGTTTCGCTGTTCGACGCGTAGCGTCGGCATGAGTTTAGCCCGGCGTTTCAACGCCGGGAAGCGGGCCAGTCCGTTGCCGCCGTCGCGTAGCGACTGCTGAGCGTTTCGGATTCCGTCGCCGCTGCGCGACGAGAACAAACACAACCCGATCCCGGCGCTAAAACGCCGGGCTAAACTCATGCCGACGCTACGCGTCGAGAGCACGAACAAACCAAACTGAACCAGGCCGTTCTTGTTCTACCAATCCTGGAGTTGTGATCCCGGCTCAACCATTTCAGCCTATGACCAGAAATCGAATGGAAGCATTTAGTGATGGTGTGGTGGCGATCATCATCACCATCATGGTGCTGGAGTTAAAAGTACCGCACGAACCAAGCCTGGCTGCGCTGCAACCACTCGTCCCGGTATTTCTAAGTTACCTTCTCAGTTTCATTTTTCTGGGAATTTACTGGAGCAACCATCATCACCTGTTGCACGCGGTTGACCACGTCAATGGTCGTATTCTGTGGGCGAATTTACATCTGCTGTTTTGGCTATCACTAGTGCCGTTTGTTACTGCATGGATGGGTGAGAACCACTTTGCACGCGTACCAGTCGCAATCTATGGGGTGGTTTTATTGGCCGCGTCGATCGCGTATTACGTTCTAACGCGCGCGCTAATTGCCCTGCACGGCAGGACGTCAACGCTAGCTACTGCCGTCGGGCGAGACTCCAAGGGGCAAATCTCGACACTCATTTATCTGGTGGCAGTTCCCTTAGCACTCTGGAAATGGTGGATTGGTTTTTCACTGTACTGGCTTGTCGCGATCATGTGGCTCGTGCCCGATCGCCGCATAGAACGAAAGCTTACAAGTTGAACCTCGGCTTCGCCCATGCAGATTCCAGCTCGCGACAGACGTCGTGGCTTGAATTGGTTATTTAGATGGATCGCTCACTTGTTTCTATTTCCTCGGGCGGCAGACCCACCATGAAGAAGGGTTTCAGCGATGAAGAGGTCAGCCAAAAACGTGCTTGAAAACAACCGAAGTTAGTGGCATGCTCTTCACGCTGTCCGGCTTCGAATTCACAACCTAACCGCTGCGCTATTCACTCAAATGAAAGGTCTCCTATGAAAAGATCAAAAGTCCTTACGATGCTTGTGGCTAGCATTCTGCTGACGGTGACAATGGGTAACAACCCAGCTCGTGCGAATCCGATACTGCCTAACCCCGTCCTTTACTTGACGGGAACGGAACCGTATTCAACTGGCGGCAAGAATTTTATTCGCTATCGCTTCGACATACTCAACAAGGATGCTTACCCGGCTGAGCTCTTCGCGGCCGCGCCCGCTCTGCCGCCTTGCGGCGCAAATACGAAGTCATCGCGTACCTGGGTCGACATTTATGATCAAAGCGGAAAGCGACTCTATGGGTTTTGCGCGCTAGCCAAGCCGCAGGATTTGGGTTCCATCTGGTTTGCCGTGGAAGTGGATGTGGTTCCACCCAGCTGGATCTATATCGAAATGAATGACCGCCAGACCAACACGAAATACAAATCGAACCTGGCAGAAACAAGTCTTTAGCGCGCGACCATCCTCTCTTCATAATGAATTGGCTGGATGCGATTCAATGGCCGGCGATGGTGGTGACAGTAGTCGCGGCCTGGTTTATCGCTTCGCAAAGAAAGTTCAAAAGGAACTGGGGCTTCTGGCTGTTTCTTCTGAGCAATGTGCTGTGGATTGTGTGGGGACTCTATGACCGCGCGTACGCGCTTATCTTCCTGCAACTCTGTCTGGCGTTTCTTAACATCAGAGGCGCCGTGAAGAACAGCGCGCAGTGATCGCGAAAACCTGCCGGCAGGAAATACAAAGTTAGACCGGGAGGTAGCGAGTTCGTTCCTTCCGGTAGATTTGCGTTGGCTATCGCAGCTCCAAATCAGCGACCAGTGGCAAATGATCTGAAGCGAGAGTGCTTACGAGCCAGGCTCTTTTGGCATGTATGTGGTCCGACTTGCGAGTGAATACATAATCAATTCGCTTTGACGGCTTATCCGCGGGATAGCTTAATCCCGGGCCTCTCCCTCTTGCCGTTAGCCAGGAGTCGTAAAATTTCGTGAGCATCAATTCGTAGGCTTCTCCCGATGGCTCATCGTTCAAGTCACCGACGACAATCAGCGGACCTGAAACCCCTTCGAGAAAATTCAACATTTGTTCGGTCTCAAAAAGGCGTCCATCCGGGTATTGATAATCCAGATGTGAGGTAACGAAATTGATTCGGCGGCCGGCAATTTGAATCTCAGCCCGAATCATGCCGCGTCGTTCAGCCTCTCGCCGATTTTCATATTTGCGGTGATCGACTTGCTGGATCGGAAAGCGCGAAAGAATCGCCACGCCATATTCGCCGCCCTGATAATCGAGATTGTGCGCGAAGGCGTAGTGCATCGATGTCAACTTCGCCAGTTCCGCAATCTCGTCCTTACCTTCGGTCCGCGTAACTCCGCGATCAACTTCCTGCAAGCCAACCAGGTCAGGACGCTCGGCTTTGATCACGTCTGCAATACGCTGCAGGTCCAACCTCTTGTCCATGCCGACGCCAACATGAATGTTATAAGTCATCACCCGCAGGCTCTTTTTTGTTAACGGTTCGGAACTTGCGGCTGACTTATAGCTTTCAGCCGTGGAAACGCCGAATACAAGCCCACAGTAGATCGCCCAGGCACAAACAAGAAACAGCACTCGCCGGCTAATCATGGCTAAGTGTCATTCCGCACTGGCTGGATTGATGGCTTCAGCTGCCTGAAATCCAATCTGACTATGCGTGCCGTCGCAGAATGGTTTGTTTGAAGAAGCGCCACAACGGCACAACGCGATGCGCGGCTTATCAACTGCAATCTTGTTCCCCTCGGTATCAAAAAGCTCGATTGGGCCCTCCACAATGTTGGGTCCGTTTTTAGTCGCACGAATAGTTACATCTGCCATTTTTCTTACGCCTCAACGCTGCGATTTGTGATTACTATGTAGCTCATTCTAACATGTCAGTAAGTTTCAAGTTCCAAGTTTCAAGTTTCAAGTTCTCTGCGCTGCGTGTTGCGTCGCATACCCTGGCGAAGTTCGGACTTGAAACTCGAAACTTGAAACTTGAAACTATCTTATGTCTCTCCCTAACATGCTTCTGATGATCGCGGCTGCGTTTGCTGCGGGCGTGATCAACTCCATAGCCGGCGGCGGTACGCTGATTACTTTTCCCGTTCTCATTTGGCTGGGTCTCGATCCTCGTGTTGCCAACGCGACCAGCACGGTGGCGCTCTGGCCCGGACTCTTCGGTGGACTCTTTGGTTACCGGCGCGAACTCGAAAACAGTTCCACAATTCTCTTGCGCCTCGGCATCACCAGTTTGATCGGCGGCGCTGTGGGAGCGTGGCTCTTGATCAGAACACCGTCGCCGACCTTCGCTCGTCTGGTTCCCTTTCTGATTCTCTTCGCCACCATCCTGTTCATGGCGCAAGGCGCTATCAATCGCCATCTGCGGTTGCAGCCGATAGTTCCGGAACCACGAGCGTCATGGTGGTTGGGCGCTATCGTGTTTCAGTTTTTTTCGGCGATATACGGGGGTTACTTTGGCGCCGGCAATGGCATTCTGATGCTGGCGGCGATGGGTCTGCTCGGTCTGCACGATATCAATCGCGCCAACGGCATTAAGAATTTTTTAGGCATTTGTATTAACAGCATAGCCGTACTGATGTTTAGCCTTGAACACATCGTGGTGTGGCCTGACGCTCTTTTGATGGCCGGCGCAGCTTTGATTGGCGGCTACTTTGGCGCCCGCATAGCGGTGCGGGTAGATCAGCTGCACGTCCGCCGCGCGATTGTTTTGATTGGATTCGTGATTACTTTTGTCATGCTGTGGCAACTCTGGCAGAAATGAGTTTCGAGTTTCTAGTTTCAAGTTCCGTCTTTCGAGTTTTTCGGTTTCCTTGAAACAATGCTCCTCGCTTCCGCCGAACTTGAAACTCGGAACTCGAAACTTGAAACTTATCCCCATGAAGCTTCCGCGGGAGTTTTACACGCGCCCAAATGTTCTTGCGGTTGCACGAGATCTCCTCGGCAAACTTCTCGTGGTTCCGGCTAAAAAAGGAAAACGAGTCTCGGGCAAGATTGTCGAGGTCGAGGCGTACCGCGGACCGCAGGATCGCGCTGCACACTCATTCGGTGGACGGAGAACAAAGCGCACTGAAACGATGTATCGCATCGGCGGAACCGCGTACGTCTTTTTTGTTTACGGCATGTATTACCAATTCAACGTGGTCACGAATGCTGCAGATGCCCCGCACGCTGTATTGATTCGCGCCGTTGAACCGGTTGAGGGGATCGAGTTAATGCGCAAACGCCGCCAGGGACAACCAGACCACAATTTAACAAATGGACCCGGCAAGCTTTGCATCGCGTTGGGAATCGATCGCGGGTTGGATGCTGCGGACCTGCTGGGCGAGAACGTCTGGCTTGAGGAAGGCGAGAAAATCTCTCGTTTGCGAATTGCTTCAGGACCACGCATCGGCATTGACTACGCTGAAGGGTGGGTCGACAAACCCTGGCGGTTTTGGCTTCGCGACAACGCCTTTGTAAGTACAAGGTAGTGTCACAGAACTACGCAACCCAACTTCTCAATCGAGTTCAGATGAAAGTCCACCCAGGTATCACTATCATTTTGTGCTTCATTTCTGTCCGCAATGCAAACAAGCGGTGTGGTTCGCCGGTCAGTCAACCCGCGTGGCCTCGAGCTCGCCTGAGCGGTTGTGCCTGGTTCACGCGATCTCGACCCTCACGCTTGGCTTCGTACAACGCCGCATCGGCACGACGAGCGAGTACCTCGGGGGTAGTTCGCTCGTCAGATGGTGATTCTGCTATGCCAACACTGACCGTTATCTTGAGTGTGCCCGACCCCGCCGTGGGAAAATCGCTGGCCTTAATCATTTGCCGTAGCCGGTCGGCCACTTCCAAACCCTTATCTAAGCTCGTCTCCACCAGCAGCACCGCAAACTCATCGCCGCCGATGCGCGCCGCAAGGTCGGGAGCACGAACACCTTCCTGTAATATTTTGGCCAAGTGGTTGATTACTTCGTCACCCGCTATGTGACCAAACTCATCGTTAATTTTCTTGAAGTCGTCAATATCAAGCAACAACAGGCACAACGGATGAGCGTATCTGGCAGCGCGGTCGATTTCCAGCTCGAGTTGTTGATCGAAGCGGCGTCGATTGGCTGCTCCGGTTAGATGGTCTGTGTATGCGGCTTCTTCACAGCTGTCGAGATGGGCTCTAAAATCGAGTAAAGTCCGACTGCGTGCCAGCAGCAAATCCAGATCGGCTGTATTAGTGATGAAGCCTAACGCGCCTACTTCTTCGCCCAGCCGGAAATCCTTCGCTTCGATCCTTGCGGCTGATTGTAGGATGATGGGAATGTAGCGGGTGCGAGGGTTTTCTCGGATTCGCCTCGCCAATTCATACCCGTTTACTTCCGGCATCATGATGTCGGAGACGATTAGGTCGGGTTGAAACGATTCGATAGCCGAGAGCGCTTCCCTCCCGTTGGCTGCGGTCTGCACTTCGTAGCCTTCCAAACCTAATGCAACTTTGAGCAATTCACTTTTGTCAGGGTCATCATCGACTACCAGGACGCGAAATTTTCTCCTCATAGAATGCTATTCAATACCCCCCTTGGATCGTACTTGTTCTAGCCCTACGTGAATTGCTCCGAGATGTTCCGGAGAAAGTTCAACCTCAGCTCAGGCCTTCAGCGTGGCAATGTCTGATTTCCGAACCCGAGATCGAACCGGGCTTGCTGGCGAGCAAAAGTCGTACCCTTACATTTCAAGCTGGGAAACGCAAACCGAAGTTACGTCCGCACGACGAAGCGTCGAAGGTGTACGAAGACGCAATCGTTTTCGGCGCAGTGGATTTCGATGTCTGGAATTAGCGAGGAAACTTCAATAAAGCAATCTTTCGCGATCTTGTCGTTGTGGTCGACTAGCAAGGAGCTTTGGAACAAGAATTCTATCCGTTCGGGTGTGGGTCTCTATCCGTTCGGGTGAGATCCAAGTAGAAACAAAATTTGCATATCGGGCTATCTCAATTCGATCCATAACGTCTGGTTGGACCGGTAGGGGTATGCGCATTGCAAAACCCATAGTAGTCAAGGTCATCAAGCGAGTACCTCACATGAAGTCGCGAATTCTGAAATGATTCGAAGAGAACACGCATAAAAGGTAAGGGTTCCGAAAGGTCCACCACTTAGCTTTAAGACAAATGAGACTGCCTCCCAATAGTGCACCGTCTCGATTCATTCGAAGGAGAATTCAATGAAGATAGCAAAGGTTTTACTAGTCTTAGCCGCTCTTTGCACCCTATTCATGACCACGGCCAGGGCCGATGAAATAGCCGACTGGAATCGGAATCTGTTTGAGGCCGCCCGTCTGAACGTCCCACCCACCAGTGCGCTAGCTGTCACGCGGAATGCAGCTCTGGTCCAATCTGCTGTTTTTGACGCAGTCAACGGCATCGAGCGCCGCTTTACGCCGGTTCATGTCGAGCCAGCGGCACCCGATGGAGCTTCGAAACGCGCCGCCGCAGTCCAGGCGGCTTATGCGATGCTGATTAGACTTTACCCCAGCCAGACTGGTGCGTTGACTACAAAGCGAACCAACTCGCTCGCGCTCATTGGAGACTCACAAACTTCAATTGACCTTGGAATCGCCTGGGGTCAGACAGTCGCCGACGCGATCTGGGCGTGGCGATTAACCGACGGTATTACCCCCGTGCCACCGTCATTTCTGGGTGGCCCGAATGTGGGCCAGTGGCGTCCTACACCGCCAGGCTTCTCACCAGGAGCAGGAGTCCAGTTCTCTTACATGACTCCGTGGGTTATTGCCTCGCCTTCACAGTTCCGGCCAGCTGGTCCGCCGGCGCTGACCAGCGCTCTATACGCCGCTGAATACAATGAAACCAAGACCATGGGAAGTCTGAACAGTGTAAGCCGGACAGATGATCAGACACTACTTAGTCGCTTCTGGAATGCCAGTACCGCCAGCGCTTACTGGAACCAGATCGCGAACTCTCTCGCTGACAAGCGTCACTTTTCATTTTCGAAGAGAGCCCGCCTGCTGGCCTTGCTCAACCTCGCCGTCGCCGATGCCGGGATTGGCTGCTTTGAGGCCAAATACACCTACGTCTTCTGGCGGCCAGTCACAGCCATTCCATTGGGCGACACGGACGGCAACCCAGACACGATCGAAGATCTTTCCTTTACCACCCTGCTAACTACGCCGAACCATCCGGAATACCCTTCAGGCCACTCGTGTTTGAGCGGAGCCGCAGGTGAAATGCTTGCACTGATTTTTGGTAAGAATGCCAAACTGACAGTCAGCTCCGACGCGCCGGAGATGGCGGGAGTGGTTCGTTCGTATCACGGCTTCTCGGAGATTCTTGAAGAAATCAAGGACGCTCGCGTGTTTGCCGGGATCCACTTCCGTTCTGCTTGCAATGCCGGGCAACAACTCGGGAGCGGTGTGGCCGACTATGTGAGGGCTAACGCCTTACAGCGAGTGAACGCCGCTGATAACGCTGAAGACGAGGAAAACTAGTATCAGATAGACAACAAAATCCGCAGATTGCACAGATTAGGAGCGGCTGTTGGCAGCAGTCATTCGAATTTGCTGAAGCAGTAGATACTCCACAGTTCTTATCAAAGGTTTGTGTAATCTGCGGATGACTTTAGTTGGTTCAGTACGTTTTTTGCCGGGTAGCGCAAGTGTCTCCGTTTGCAATGACTGGAGAAACAATGCAGCGACTAGATCTAATAGATTCAAGATCTCATTTCATTCCGCAATCGGGAAAAACGATTGACGTTCCGGATTTGAGTGGAAACCTTTACAGCGTCTTACAGCAAGAGGTGGATCTTGGCACTCAAGCCTTGCAACGTGAAAGCGCTGATATGGCGGTCACGCTATTTCAAAGCGCGCTTCAGAAATTGACGATTGACCAACCGTTTTACGACCATCTGGTTCACAACCTGCTCCTCAGCTATAAGCTTCTGATCGAACAACTCCTCAAACAGGGCGATGGGTCCACCGCGCTGGATTTTCTGCGTGCGGCGCTGCGGCTGGAGATACGGGGCGACATGGCTGAGGATTCCGCGTTCCTCCGTAGCTTCGCCGGTGGCTTCAATAGCCTTGGGATCGTTTTCTCCCAATACAACCTGAATGAAGCAAGCCTTCTGTGCTGCCGCAAAGCGATCTCGGTCTATCGCAGCCCCGGCGCTTACGTCAATCTGACAAACATGCTGGCGGCCACGGACCAGCGGGCCACGCTTTCAGATTTTACGACGGAGATAACACCGGAGCAGCTTGGGCGGCACCTCTTTATTGCCTGCGTACCGAAGAGCGCCTCGACATTTCTCAAGAATCTTCTGGTGAATTTGACGGGCTATCGCGACCTGTTCACGGTTTATGCGGCCGGACAGAGTGAACACGAAATTTACCTGCCCACGCTTCGAGAGTTTGCTCATCTGGATACCGTTACTCAGCAGCACTGTCGGGCAGCGGACGCGAATGTTCACCTGATGCAGGCTTTCGGCATCCGTCCGGTGGTGCTGGTTCGCAATATCTTCGATTCCGTGATGAGTCTGTTTGATTTTTATAACAAAGGCGCTTCCCAGACATCGTATTTCCGTGCGGACTGGCAAGGTTTAGATGATGAGATGAAGCTGGATCTGCTCATAGAAAATGTCATTCCCTGGTATTTCCAGTTTGTTGCCTCCTGGGACCTGGTTGAAAAGCAGCAACGGCTCGAAGTCTATTGGCTCAGCTACGAAGATTTTGTCGCTGACAAACCTTCGAGCGTTCTGAAGGTTCTCGAGTTTTACGGTCTTGGAGCATCGCGGCGAGGTGTCGAGCAGATAATTCGTGAAATCGAATCGGAGCAACGAAAGATACGTTTCAACAAAGGAATAACCGGACGAGGCAGAGCGGGTCTCAACAATCCCCAAAAGGAGCAGATACGCCGCCTGAGTCGATACTATCCGTCCACAGATTTTGGCCGGATAGGGTTGTAGGTTCGGAAGGAAAAGAAAATGAAAACCAAAATTGCAAACTTAAGGAAACTGGACATCGTTGGAAATGGCGCTTGCTCATTAGACCGAGAAATTTCGTGGCGGCAAAAACTGGGGTATTGTTCAATCTTTGCAGCCATCCCTGCGATTTTGGCTACGCAGGTATCAGAGGCACGCTCTGACGAGGCGAAAAATCCAGCAGCAAGCGTCGCTGGAGAGGGCGCCAGACGTTCGACGCGGCCGAAGATGAGCTGCAGCACCCCGGCATTGCTGAAGCGGCAAAGCGAATTTCTCCTGCCACATCAAAAGGGAAACTTCGCAATGCTGGCCGCCGCGCTTGGTGGAACCGATAACTGTCCGGGTCAGAACATTCCGGGCGGAACCTATACTGCCGCATTTCCTTACATCGACTCCGGTGATACAAGCGGCGCCAATAATACGGTTACGCGCGCTTACGACATCTATTATCGTTATTACAATTATGATGCCGGCGGACCGGACCAGGTTTACACATTTACTCTGACTGGTCGTGGTCCAAATCCCCAGATCGAGGTTTCAACAACCTCAGGCTCATACCAACCTATGATTTATGTGTTGGATTCACGGTATTCCGAAGGGTGCCCAACCGGCACTGAAACTCATGCATTCAACATGTGGATCTTAACCGACAGCCGGTGGTCCAATGGGAAGACCGCAATACTTAACCACGATCAGGTGGATTACCTTCCATTGAATGTTCCTCTTCACCTGTTCGTTGACTCCGGGACTACCGGGGGCTCCGGTCCTTATACAGTCCGGATGCAGGACGTCACCATTGCCCAGCCGGCGTCTCCCAACGCTATTGACAGCCCTGATTTCTTCGTCCGCCAACACTACCTCGACTTCCTCAACCGCCAGGCTGATGACTTAGGACTTGCTTTTTGGACCAGTGGGATAACTTCGTGTGGGACAGATCATGGGTGCATCGAGGCCAGGCGCGTCACCGTTTCAGCCGCCTTCTTTCACTCGATTGAATTTCAGGAGACAGGTTACCTGGTCTATAGGCTTTACAAAGCATCGTATGGGAATCTCCCGGGTTTGCCAGTGCCGCTTAGGCTAAATGAGTTTTCGCCCGACTCGCAAGCTATTGGTCAGGGTGTGGTGGTAAATCAGAGCGGGTGGCAACAAGTGCTTGAGAACAACAAGCAAGCTTTCGCTTTAGCGTTTGTACAGCGTTCGCGCTTCAGCTCGGCTTTTCCCAGCTCGCTGACTCCCTCGGAGTTTGTAGAGCGGCTCTTCATGAATGCCGGCGTAACGCCTCTAGCGAGTGAGTGGGATGAGGCCGTTGCTGAGTTTGGCGCCGCGGGCAACAGCTCCGATTTGTCGGCGCGGGCTAGAGCCTTGCGGCGCGTGGCGGAGAGTTCGGTGCTCACTCAGCAGGAATTCAGGCGTGCTTTCGTGCTAATGCAGTATTTTGGTTACCTGCGTCGGAATCCAAATGACTCACCAGACTCAGATTTTTCGGGTTTCGAATTCTGGCTGAGCAAACTCGATAAGTTCAATGGCGACTATAACGCCGCTGAGATGGTCAAGGCGTTCATTCAGTCCAATGAATACCGGCTGCGCTTCTAGTCGCTGCCGTAACGCACTTCCATGTGGCGAATGCGATAGCTGGCAACGATCAGGACCAACAGCGTGACAACGACAAGGCTGGGCACAGCGATCCATGCGGGTGTCGGCTCGGCCACGACCGCGAACGGTCCTTCGTTGACCGGTACGGGCGCCAGCGAATTGAGGTAATG